>CAZKNH010000094.1:0-15974 GCA_964553875.1 uncultured Gammaproteobacteria bacterium
TCGCGAGAGCGAGCACCGTCCTGAAGTAGGGCCGGTCGCTCTTCGCGAATTCGGGTGTCTGCGAGAACTGCCGCTCGAGCTCGACGACGTCGTGCCCGGCGATCTGCCACTGATAGAGCGCTTTGACGAGCAGCTCGCGGGCGATCTGCCGTGCCCGCGCGGCGCCCCCGCCGCGCGTCGCTCGCCCGCCGCGTTGGCCTTCGGTCACGACCGCTACTGCTGCAGCTTGCGGACGAGGGTCGCCATCTCGATCGCCGTCAGCGCGGCGTCCGCGCCCTTGTTCCCCGCCTTCGTGCCGGCCCGCTCGACCGCCTGCTCGATCGTGTCGACGGTCAGGAGGCCGAAACCGATCGGCACCTCATGCTCGAGCGACACGCGCGCGATCCCCGCCGCCGCCTCTCCGGCGACGTAGTCGAAATGCGGCGTTGCGCCGCGGATCACGCAGCCGAGCGCGATCAGCGCATCGTGACGGCGTGCCGCCGCGAGCTTCTTGAGCGCGAACGGAATCTCGAACGCGCCCGGTACCCGCACGACTTCGATATCGCCCGCCTCCGCGCCGTGCTTGACCAGCGTGCCGACCGCCGCGTCGAGGAGCCGCTCGACGATGAACTCGTTGAAGCGCGATGCGACCACCGCGAAGCGCAAGCCGCGCGCGCTGTACGTACCTTCGACGATCTTGACCCGCTCGTCCATGGCGTTCGCCCGATCCCCTCTACTTCACGTACTCGACGACCTCGAGACCGAATCCCGAGAGCCCGTGCATGTTCTTCGGCGCGGACAGGACACGCATCCGCCGCACGCCGAGCGCGCGCAACACCTGCGCGCCGGTGCCGATCGTCCGCAAGTCCATCACGCGCTCGCGCCGCGTGACGACTTCGTCGACCGGCTCGGCGAGCTCCTTCACGACCCGCATCAGGTCACGCGGCGACTCCTCCTGCCGCAGCAGCACGACGACGCCGTGCCCGTGCTCCGCGATCCGCCGCATCGCGTCGCGCAGCGGCCAGCCGAGCCGCTCGTTCCTGACGCCGATCACGTCGGTCAGCGTTTCCTGGCGATGCACGCGCACGAGCGTCGGCGTCTCCGGGTCGATGCGGCCGCGCACGAGCGCGAGGTGCACGGTGCGATACACGTGATCCTCGAAGCACACCATCCGAAACGGCCCGAACTCCGTCTCGACGTCGAGCTCGCTGATCGCCTCGACCGATTCCTCCTTCTCGAGGCGATACTTGATGAGATCGGCGATCGTGCCGATCTTGAGCCCGTGCCGACGCGCGAACGCGAGAAGCTCGTCGCGGCGGGCCATCGTGCCGTCTTCGCTCAGGATCTCGACGATCACGGCGGCGGGCTCGAGACCCGCGAGGCGCGCGAGATCGCAGCCCGCTTCCGTATGGCCCGCGCGCGTCAGCACACCGCCGGGCTGCGCCATCAGCGGGAAGATGTGCCCCGGCTGCACCAGGTCCTCGGGCCGCGCGTCCGGCGCGACCGCGGCACGGATCGTCCGCGCGCGGTCGTGAGCGGAGATACCGGTCGTCACGCCTTCTGCCGCCTCGATCGACACGGTGAAGTTCGTCGTACGCCGCTCGTTCGTGCTGCCGACCATCAGCGGCAGGCGCAGCTGCTCGCAGCGGGCGCGGGTGAGCGTCAGGCAGATGAGCCCGCGGGCGTAACGCGCCATGAAGTTGATGTGCTCCGGACGCACCTTCGTCGCGGCCATCACGAGGTCGCCTTCGTTCTCGCGATCCTCGTCGTCGAGGATCACGACCATCTCGCCGTCGCGGATCGCGGCGATGATGTCCTCGACGGTGTCGAAGTCGGACCGCACGGAGTCGGCGGGCGCGGGTCTGGTCATGGCTTCAAAGGTCGATCGGAAACGGAAAGACTACCGCGAATCGGCCGCGGCTGCTCGCGCGACGCGGCTCCCGGGCGTCCGTCGTGCGGCGGCCGGACGAGCAGAATCCCTCCGACGGCGCCAAGTCGCGATCCCGACGGCTCGCCGGCGCCCCTTGCGTCCGCTCCGCTGCGGCCCCGCTTGCGTCCGCTGCGGCGCCGGCCGGCCAGCGTCGCTCACGCGGCGATCAGAAAGCCCACGTAGCCCGCGTAAAACGCGAGGAAGACCGTGCCCTCGGCCCGGCTCAAGCGCTTCGACGTCCACCCGAACCACACCATGAGCACCGTGATCCCGAGCATGAACGGCACGTCGGTGCGGACGATCTGCTCGGGGACCGGCGTCGGACGGATCAACGCAGTCAGACCGCCGATCCCCATCAGGTTGTAGACGTTGGAGCCCAGCACGTTACCGATCGCGACGTCGCTCTGTCGGCGCACGGCCGCGACGAGCGACGTCACGAGCTCGGGCGCCGACGTCCCGACCGCGACGATCGTAAGCCCGATTACCTCCTCGGAGATCCCGCCGACGCGGGCAAGGTCGACGGCCGCGCCGACGAGCACTCGGCCGCCGAGGACGAGGATCGCGAGCCCGACGATCGCGAGCGCGATCGCACCGGCCATCGCGGGCGCGCGCGGCCGCCGGCCGCTCGGCCGAAGCGCCGGACGGACCAGCCCGACGGCCTCGGCACGCCCGAACGCCGCCGTGTGTCCGTCGGCAAGATCTCGCTCCTGCCGATACGCGAAAAAGAGGTACGCGGCGAGGGCCGCGACGAACACGACGCCGATGCCGCGGGCGAGCCCGACCGACGCCGCGGCGGCGGCGAACAGCAGCGACGCGGCGAGCACGACGCCGCCGTCGCGCTTGAGCGCGCGGCTCTCGACCGCGATCGGGCGGAGCAGCGCCGCAGCACCGAGGATCAGCAGGATGTTCGCGATATTCGAGCCGACGATGTTGCCGACCGCGATGCCGGGCGAGCCGACGAGCGCGGCCTGCACGCTCGTCACGAGCTCCGGCGTCGAAGTGCCGAAACCGACGAGCGTGAGCCCGATCAGGAGCGGCGACACGCCGAAGCATTCGGCCGTGCGCACGGCGCCGCGAACGAGAAGCTCCGCGCCGACGACGAGCAGCGCGAGGCCGGCGGCGAAGAGCAGCGCGGCGGTCACGGACGGCCGATCAGCGAGCGGGATCTTCGGACGGCCGTTCGAGCATCCGCTCGACGTAACGGGCCAACAGATCGACCTCGACGTTCACCGGCGTGCCGGGCCGGTAGTCTCCGATGATCGTCGCATCGCGCGTATGCGGCACGATGTTGACGCTGAAGCGGTCGCCCGAGATCTCGTTCACGGTCAGGCTCACGCCGTCGACGGCGATCGAGCCCTTGCGCGCGACGTAACGCGCGAGCCCGGGGGGCAGATCGATCGCGACGACGAGCGACCGGGCCGCCGGCTCGATCGAGGCCACGCGCGCGATGCCGTCGACGTGGCCGCTGACGAGATGGCCGTCGAGCGGGTCGCCGAGCGCAAGCGACGGCTCGAGATTCACGCGCGCGCCGTGCGCGAGCAAACCGAGCGTCGTCACCGACAACGTCTCGCGTGAGACGTCGCCCTCGAAACGATCGGTCCCGACCGCGGTCGCGGTCAGGCACACGCCATTGACGGCGATGCTCGCCCCGATCGCAGGCGGCACGAGCGGCGTGTCGGCGAAGCCGATGGTCAAACGGCGATCGCCGCCTCGCTCCTCGACCGCAAGCACGCGACCGACGCCTTTGACGATTCCCGAGAACATCGAGCACTCCGTTTCAGGGCCGCCGTCCGCGACGAAACGGCCGACGCCAGGCTGCGCGACCGTGCCGACCGCGGGCTCGTGGTCCGCGACGCGGTTCTGCTCACCGGGCCACGGGCCGCGCGATGATACGCAAATCGTCGCCGACCCGCCGAACGTCGTCGATCGCGAGCCGCACGCGGTCCTCGAGCGACTCGAGCGCCGGCAGCGAGAAGAGCCCCCGCGCGGTATCACCGAGCAGGTGCGGCGCAAAGTACAGGACGAGCTCGTCGATCAAACCCCGATCGAGCAGCGCGCCGTTCAGCGTCGGTCCCGCCTCGACCCAGACGTCGTTGACGTCGAGGGCCGCGAGGCGCTCGACGACGTCGACGAGATCGCAGCGCTCCCGTCCTGCGACACGGACGACTCGAACGCGCGCGGCCGCGTTCAGGCCGTCGAGCCACGCTGCGATCGCGTCGTCGCCGGCCGTCGTGAAAATCACGACGTCGCCGGGCTCCTTAAGCGTCCGCGCGGAACGCGGCGTCGCGAGCTTCGCGTCGACGATCGCGCGGAGCGGTCCCCTCGCGCCGGTTTCGGTCATGGGCGCCGCTGTCGGTGTGCCGGGCGGCGCCGTCGCGGGCTCGGGTGCCGCGGCGCCCGGCGCGGCCGCGGGACCGGGCGCCTCGGCCAGCCGCGCGGTCAGGCGCGGGTCATCCGCGAGCACCGTGCCGATGCCGGTCAAAATCGCGCCGGCCCGGGCGCGGAACCGATGCACGTCGCTGCGCGCCGCAGGCCCCGTGATCCATCGGCTTGCGCCGTTCGCGAGCGCGGTGCGCCCGTCGAGGCTCGCGGCGAGCTTGCTGCGCACCCACGGGCGGCCGCGCGTCATCCGCGCGAAGAAGCCGCGGTTCAGCGCGCGGGCCTCGCGCTCGAGCACGCCGACCTCGACATCGATACCGGCCGCGCGGAGCCGCTCGAGGCCCGAGCCCGCGACCGGGTTCGGATCGAGCGCCGCGCAGACGACGCGCGCGACGCCCGCGTCGATCAGCGCGCGCGTGCACGGCCCCGTGCGGCCCGTGTGATCGCACGGCTCGAGGCTCACGTAAGCCGTCGCGCCGCGGGCAGCGGCACCCGCCGCCTCGAGCGCGACGATCTCCGCATGCGGCCCGCCCGGCGGCCGCGTGAAGCCTTCGCCGACGATGCGACCGTCGCGAACGAGCACGCAGCCGACCGCGGGATTCGGCGCCGTCGTGCCGAGCGCGCGCTCGGCGAGCCGAAGCGCACGCGCCATGTACGCATGATCCTCGGCGCGGCTCACGGCTTCTCTTCTTCTTCGGGCAGCAACGACATCTGCTCGCGGCTCGAGTACGCCGTCAGCGCCTTGAGCCGCTGAATCTCTTCCTGGAACTCGGTGACGTCCTGGAAGCTGCGATAGATCGACGCAAAGCGCACGTACGCGACCTCGTCGAGCCGGCGCAGCTCCTCCATCACCATGTCGCCGATCAGCCGGCTCGGCACGTCGCGCTCGCCCATCGTCTGCAGGCGGTGGATGATCCGCTCGATGCTCGCCTCGACATCCTCGGTCTTCACGGGGCGCTTCTGCAGCGCGGCGAGCATGCCGCTGCGAAGCTTGCCCTCGTCGAACGGCTCCCGCCGGCCGTCGCGCTTCACGACGTGCGGCATCACGAGCTCGGGCGTCTCGAACGTCGTGAAGCGCTCCGCGCACTTCAGGCACTCGCGCCGGCGACGCACCTGCCGGCCCTCGCCGGCGAGCCGCGAGTCGATGACCTTCGTGTCGGAGTGATTGCAGAACGGGCAATGCATCTCGGCGGCACCGTCGTGTCAGACACCTTTTTCGAACGAAAACGGCGTCTGACACATTTTGGCGCAAAATCGGGGTCAGAGCCCTTTTTCGGCAAGTCGGCTCAGCGGACGTAGACGGGAAACCGCGCGAGCAGCTCGCGCGCGCCTTCACGCACGCGGGCCGCGACGTCCGCCGAGTCCGGCCGCTCGATGACATCGGCGAGCCAGTCGGCGACCTGCTCGATCTCGGCGGCGCCGAACCCGCGCGTCGTGACGGCGGGCGTGCCGAGCCTGAGCGCAGGCCGCAGGCCGTCACGTCCCGGCAGCGTCACGCCGTTCACCGCGATGTGCGCGCGCTCGAGCGCGGCCTCGAGCTCGGCCGCGGCGGCACGAGTGCCGTCGAGGGCGACGAGCAGCATGTGCGTGTCCGTGCCGCCGGTCGCGATCTCCAGGCCGCGCGCCGCGAGCCGCTCGCCGAGCCGCCGCGCGTTGGCGAGCACCGCGGCCTGATAGTCGCGGAACGCAGGCTGGGCCGCCTCGTGCAGCGCGACCGCCTTCGCGGCGACGACGTGCATCAGCGGGCCGCCCTGCACCCCGGGGAACACGGCCGCATCGAGACGGCGCCCGAGCGTGGCGTCGTCCGCGAGGATCATGCCGCCGCGCGGGCCACGCAGCGTCTTGTGCGTCGTCGTCGTGATCACGTCGGCTATACCGGCCGGGCTCGGATGGAGACCCGCCGCGACGAGGCCGGCGACGTGCGCGATATCCGCGAGGAGCCGTGCGCCGACCTCGTCCGCGATTTCTCGGAATGCGCTCCATTCGACGGCGCGCGGGTAAGCGGAGTACCCGGCGACGATCAGCTTCGGCTTCGCGCGCAACGCCGCGGCGCGCACGGCGTCGTAGTCGATGAGCCCGGTCTCCGCGTCGACGCCGTAATGCTCGATCCGGTAAAGCTTCCCGGAAAAGTTCGCCGCGTCGCCGTGCGTGCGGTGCCCGCCATGATCCGGCCGCATCGCGAGCACGGTGTCGCCCGGCTCGAGGAGCGCGAGATACGCCGCCATGTTCGCCTGCGAGCCCGAGTACGGCTGCACGTTGGCATAGCGCACGCCGAAGAGCCGTCTCGCACGCTCGATCGCGAGCGCCTCGACGGCGTCGACGTGCTCGCAGCCGCGATACGTGCGCCGGCCAGGGTAACCGTCGGCGTATTTGTTCGTCAGGACCGAGCCCTGCGCCGCAAGGACCGCGGCGCTCACGTAGTTCTCGGACGCGATCAGCTCGATGTGCTCTTCCTGCCGCCGCGCCTCCGCGTGGAGCGCGGCGAAGAGCGCTGGATCAGCGACGCCGCGCGGGAGCGTTGCGGAAAAGGTGTCCGACACGATTTTTCTCGCCCAGGCGCTAGCCGTCGGCCGGGCCCGCGAGCGCGTCGACGACGCGCGTCCACGCGCGCGCGAGATTGCGCCGGTCGTAGCCGCCTCCGCCCATCGCGAGCACACGCCCGCCCGCGTGGCGCTCGGCGAGCGCACGCAGGCGCCGCGCGGCGTGCGCGTGGGCTTCCTCGGTGTAGCGAAGATGCGTGATCGGGTCGCCGCCGAGCGAATCCGCGCCGCACTGGAGCAGCACGAGCTCGGGTTTCGCGTCGTCGAGATACGCCTCGACCTCGTCCCACGCCTCGAAGAATGCGTCGTCGTCGGCGCCGGGAGGCATCGGGATATTGAGCTTCGTGCCCGCCGCCGGTCCGCGCCCGGTCTCGGAGCGGCTGCCGGTGCCCGGGTAGAGGAAACGCCCGTCCTCGTGCACGTCCGCGAAGAGCACGTCCGGGTCCTCCTCGAACGCGTAGAAGACGCCGTCGCCGTGATGCGCGTCGATGTCGACGTACGCGACGCGCCGGATACCGTGGATCCGCCGCGCGGCCTCGATTGCGATCCCGCAATCGTTGAACACGCAGAAACCGGCCGCGCCGTCCCGCCGCGCGTGATGCAGGCCCGCGATCGGAATGAACGCGGGCCGGCCTTCTTCGATCACGGCCGAAAGCGCATCGAGGGTACCGCCGACGACGTGCGCCGCGGCCGTGTAGACGCCGGGGAATGCGGGCGTATCGCCCCTGTCGAGCAGCCCGCCTCCGCGCTCCGACAGCTCGATCACGAAGTCGACGTACTCGGGCGTATGGAAGTACTCGATCTCCTCGCGCGAAGCCTCGCGCGCGCGCCGGCGCTCGACGCGCGCGGCGACCCCGGAACGCTCGAGCTCAGCGATGAATGCGTCGTGCCGATCCGGCCCGAACGGATGCCCGTTCGGAAAGCCGTATGCGGCGATCTCGGGGCCGGCGATGACGATCATCGGACGCGCGCCGGCAACGCGAAGTGAACCCGCGAGCCGAAAAAGGCTCTGAAGGCATGCCGGCCGCGCGCGGCGGGCACGCCGTTTGCGTTTAGGCAGCGTTTGCCCATAATCGCAGCCCCCGGCCGGCTCGCCTCCGCTTTTGCACAGGGATTACATGGCACAGTACATCTATACCACGAACCGTCTCTCCAAGGTTGTGCCGCCCAAGCGGTACATCCTGCGCGACATCAGCCTGAGCTTCTTTCCGGGCGCGAAGATCGGCGTTTTGGGTCTGAACGGCGCCGGCAAATCGACGCTGCTCAGGATCATGGCGGGCGTCGACAAGGAGTTTGACGGCGAGGCACGCCCGCAGCCCGGTATCAAGATCGGCTATCTCGCGCAGGAGCCGGAGCTCGATCCGGAGAAGACCGTGCGCGAGACGGTCGAGGAAGGC
Source organism: uncultured Gammaproteobacteria bacterium (assembly GCA_964553875.1). Lineage (GTDB taxonomy): Bacteria > Pseudomonadota > Gammaproteobacteria > Steroidobacterales > Rariloculaceae > ZC4RG20. The sequence continues at coordinate 8,226 of CAZKNH010000094.1, forward strand.
GTCGCGGACACGCTCGCGCTGATCCATCGCTTCAACGAGATCAGCGACAAGTTCGCGGAGCCCCTCGACGAGGACGAGATGAACGCCCTGCTCGAGGAGCAGGGGAAGCTGCAAGACCAGATCGACGCCGTCAACGGCTGGGAGATCGAGCGGCAGCTCGAGATCGCGGCGGATGCGCTGCGGCTGCCGCCGTGGGACGCGGTCGTGAAGCATCTGTCGGGCGGCGAGCGGCGCCGCGTGGCGCTCTGCCGGCTGCTCCTGTCGCGGCCAGACATGCTGCTGCTCGACGAGCCGACGAACCATCTCGACGCCGAATCCGTCGCGTGGCTCGAGCGCTTCCTGACCGAGTATCCAGGCACGGTCATCGCCGTCACGCACGACCGCTACTTCCTCGACAACGCCGCAGGCTGGATCCTCGAGCTCGACCGCGGCCACGGCATTCCGTGGCAGGGCAACTACAGCTCCTGGCTCGAGCAGAAGGAGCAGCGTCTCGCGATCGAGGAGAAGCAGGAGCAGGCGCGTCAGCGCGCGATCAAGCAGGAGCTCGAGTGGGTGCGTTCGAACCCGAAGGCGCGCCAGGCGAAGGCAAAGGCACGTCTTGCGCGCTTCGAGGAGCTGACGTCGAAGGAGTTCCAGGCGCGCAACGAGACGAACGAAATCTATATCCCGCCCGGTCCGCGGCTCGGTGATCTCGTGATCGAGGCCGAGGGGCTGACCAAGGCGTTCGGCGACCGCGTGCTGTTCGAGAACCTGTCGTTCAGCCTGCCGCCCGGCGGCATCGTCGGCGTGATCGGCCCGAACGGCGCCGGCAAGACAACGCTGTTCAAGATCCTGACCGGTCAGGAGAAGCCCGATGCGGGCACGCTCCGGATCGGCGACACCGTGCAGCTCGCGTACGTCGACCAGACGCGCGACGCGCTCGACGACGAGAAGACAGTGTGGGAGGAGATCAGCGACGGCCAGGACATCCTGCGCGTCGGCAACTACGAGACGCCGTCACGCGCGTACGTCGGCCGCTTCAACTTCAAGGGCACGGACCAGCAGAAGAAGGTCGGGCTCTTGTCCGGCGGCGAGCGGAACCGCGTGCACCTCGCGAAGCTGCTCCGCTCGGGCGGCAACGTGCTTCTGCTCGACGAGCCGACGAACGACCTCGACGTCGAGACGCTGCGCGCGCTCGAGGAGGCGCTGTTGAACTTCCCGGGCTGCGCCGTCGTGATCTCGCACGACCGCTGGTTCCTCGACCGGATCGCGACGCACATCCTCGCGTTCGAGGGCAACAGCGAAGTCGTGTTCTTCCAGGGCAACTACGCGGACTACGCGGAAGACCTGAAGCGCCGGAAGGGCGAGGACGCGGCTCAGCCGCATCGGATCAAGTACAAGCGGCTCGCCTGAACGCGATCGCGCTATCGGGCGCAGAGCGCGGCACGCCGCGCGCCGGGCGCCGCCCGATGCGGCGCCGCGCGTCGGTGCCCGCTCGGGTGCGGCGGCGAGACGCCGAGACGTGACCCTGTGAACGCCGCGCGACGGGTCGTCTAGAACCCCGCGTACGGGCTCCCCTGCCACGCGCGCAGGATCGCCTGCGCTCTGCGCGCTTCCGCGGCCTCGTACCGCTTCCACGCTTCGACAGTCATGCAGCGGCGCATGATGACGTTCGACGCGTGCATCAGCATCTCTTTGCAGGTCACTTCGCTGCCGGGGTGCACGTTCTGCGCGTCGACTTCCGCCTGCACGACGATCTCGCCGGACTGCGACTCGCCCCGCTGCGCGTTCGCGGCCTCCGCCGCCGGTGCTCGCGCGTCCGATGCGTCGGCGGCCCGCCGACCGCCATCGTCCGCGGCTCGCCCGCCGAAGCCGAGCGCGCCCCCGAGGTCCTGCGTCTGCGGCCCGGACGCGCAGCCCGTGAGCATCGCCGCAACCAATCCCGCGCACACACTCCACCGCTTCATGGGACATCTCCCTCGCGAGACGGTCGTACGACGATAGCTCTGTCTTCCGTGCCCGTCCATCACGGCGGCCGCCGCTGCGCGCGCCGCCGCTTCCTCGCGACGCGCCGGCCCGATCGGCACGCGTGGACGTTCGCGTCAGTCGTCGGGCGGCGTGAGCCCGCTCGAGTACGCGAGCTTTCCGTTCGAGTCCACGATCACGGCCTCGTAGCCGGGGATGCGCTCGATCAGCTCGAGGCCGGCCTCGATGCCGAGCACGAACAGCGTCGTCGACAACCCATCCGTCGTCGTCGCGTCGGGGCCGATCACCGTGACGCTCAGGACACCCTCGGTCGGCCGGCCGGTACGCGGATTCAGGATGTGGTGATACCGTCGGCCGTCCTCCTCGAAGAAGCGCTCGTAATCGCCAGACGTCGACACGGCCTCGTCGACGAGCGGCAGCCGCGTAACGACGTCGCCTTCGACGCGCGGATGGCGAATGCCGACGATCCACGGCCGCCCGCGTCGGTCGCCGAGCACGCGCGTGTCGCCGCCCGCATTCAGCACCGCGTGACGCACGCCGTGCGCGCGAAGCAGCGCCGCAGCCCGCTCGACCGCATGTCCCTTCGCAATGCCGCCGAGATTGATTCGCACACCCGGAGTGCGGAAGCGGATCGTCGATGCCGACTCGTCGAGGATCACGTGCCGGTAGTCGATCGCGTCGAGGCGCGCCGCGATCTCCGCGTCGGTCGGCCGCTGCCGTGCCCGGAAGTCGTAGAGGTAGCCGACGCTTTCGTAAGTGATGTCGAACGCGCCGCCGCTCATGGCCGAGAGCTCCAAGGCGCGGCCGACGAGCGCGAAAAGCTCCGCGTCGACCTCGACCGGCCGCTCGGCCGCCTCCGCGTTGACGCGCGAGATCTGGCTGTCCGGCCGGTACGTGCTCATCTCGCGATCGATGCGCCGGTACTCGTCGAGCACCATGTCGACGAGGACGCGCCCGGCCGCGGGATCGTCGTGCCAAAGCTCGACCGAGACTTCGGTGCCCATCAGCTCGATCGCTTCGCCGACCCACTCGGCGACCGCGGCCGGAGGCGCCGCCGCGAGCACGGCGGCGAGCGTCAAGGCCGCCCGCGCCCGGCGCCGGACGACGCGCGCGGGACGTCGCCCGGCCGGCAGCTCGGCAGATACGCCCGCCGCGGCGCGTCGTGAACGGCTTCTCTGCAGGTTCGCGCCGAGCTTCGGTATGCTCCGCGGCATCGTTCGTGCGAGGAGCACGCGGATGGGATTCCTGATCTTCGTCATCGTCGTCGCAGCCGCGGTGGTCTGGGTCATCGCGATTTACAACAGGCTCGTCGCGCTGCGCAACCGAGTGCGCAACGCTTTCGCGCAGATCGACGTGCAGCTCACTCGCCGTTACGACCTGATTCCGAACCTCGTCGAGGCGGTCAAGGGCTATATGAGCCACGAGCGTGACACGCTCGAGGCGGTGATCGGCGCGCGCAACGCGGCCGCGAAGGAGCTGAAGCAGGCCGCGGCGGATCCGTCGAACGCGAACGCGATCCGCGCGCTCGGCGACGCGGAGACGGCGCTCGCCGGCACGCTCGGCCGGCTGTTCGCGCTCGTCGAGGCGTATCCGGACCTGAAGGCGGACCGGAACATGCTGCATTTGCAGGAAGAGCTCGCGACGACCGAGAACAAGGTCGCCTTCGCGCGGCAGGCGTTCAACGACTCGGTCATGGCCTACAACACCGCGCGCGAGAGCTTTCCCGGCACTCTCGTCGCGAAGCGCTTCGCATTCGAGACCGCGGAGTATCTCGAGATCGACGACGAGCGGAAGCGCGCGGTGCCCGCGGTCTCGTTCGGTTGACGCCGGCGAGCGCGGCCCGAGCGTTGGACTTCTTCGAGCGACAGGACCGCGCGCGGCGAACGAGCCGCATGCTCGTCGTCGCGTTCGCCGTGTCGTTCGCGGCGGTCGTCGCGGCGACGACGGCGCTCGTCGGGTTCTTCGTCTACGTCTTCTCCGACGGCACGATGCCGCTCGACGCGAGCTTGGGCTTCGGCGCCTGGGCGCTCGAGCATCGCGGGCTCCTCGGCGTCGTCGCGCTCGGCACGCTCGGGCTGCTCGTCGCCGCGAGCACGTATCGCGCGGCGTCGCTCGCCGGCGGCGGCGGCCCTGTCGCGCGGATGCTCGGCGGCACCGAGGTACCGGGCGATGCGACGGACCTCGCGCGCAAGCGGCTCCTGAACGTCGTCGAGGAAATGGCGATCGCGTCCGGGCTGCCGCGACCCGAGGTCTACGTGCTCGAGCGCGAAGCGGGGATCAACGCGTTCGCGGCCGGCCGCAACCCGGCGGACGCGGCGGTGGCGGTGACGCGGGGCGCGCTCGAGCGGCTCGACCGCGCCGAGCTTCAAGGCGTGATCGCGCACGAGATGAGCCACATCGTGAACGGCGACATGCGGCTCAATCAGCAGCTCATCGGCTTCTCGTTCGGGATCCTCGTGCTGTCGCTCGTCGGCCGCTGGCTGCTGCGCGCGTCGCGTTTCGGACACCGCAGCCGCTCGCGCGGCTCGAGCTCGGCCGCGGTCGTGCTCGGCGCAGGCCTCGTCGCGATCGGCTCGATCGGCCTTCTCGCGAGCAGGCTGATCAAGGCCGCCGTGTCGCGCGAGCGGGAGCGGCTTGCGGACGCGTCCGCGGTGCAGTTCACGCGCGACCCGCAGGGGCTCGCGTCGGCGCTGAAGAAGATCGCGCGCATCGGCGGTGCGCTCACGGACGTCGAGTCCGAAGAGGTCGCGCACATGCTGTTCGAGCATCATGGCGCTGCGTTTCGCGGCTGGTTCGCGACGCATCCGCCGCTCGTGGAGCGGATCCGCGCGCTCGATCCGAGCTTCGATCCGCGTAGCCTGAGCACGCCCGATGCGGGCGCGGCGCCGGGGAGCTTCGACGTGCACGAGGAGGCGCTTGCAAGCCGAGGCGCACCGGGCACCGTGTCACTCCCGCTCCGCGCCTCGGGCTTCCCCGCGACCTCGAGCGGACGCGACCGGCCGGGGGCGGCCAACCCGCCCGCATCGCGGACGCACGAGTCGGCGCCCGGCGCAAGAGTCACGGGCTCGGACCACGGGTCACTGCTCGACCGCGCCGGTGAAATAGGCTCTCCGGAGCTCGGCATCGTGCTTCGCACCGCGCTGCCCGCCGAGCTCTATGATGCCGCGCATTCACCCGATTCGAGCATGCTGCTCGTGCTTGCGCTCGCGCTTGCTCCCGATGCGCCCGCTCGTTCGAGCCAGCAAGCGTTGCTCGAAGCGCAGCTCGGTCCGCGCCGCGCCGCGCGCTGTGCGGCACTGCACGAAGCGCTGGAGCGCCTCGATCCCGCGCTCCGCATCCCGATCCTCGAGCTCGCCGTTCCGGCATTGAAGCAGCGGCCTCGAGCGCAACTCGAGTACTTGTTGGATCTCGCACGGAGGCTCGGCGAATGCGTCGGCGAGCGCCGCCTCTTCGACTACGTGCTGGTCAGGCTGCTCGAGGTATACGTTGCGCCCGCTGCCGACGGATCCCGCGCCGCTGCCGCTCGAAGCAGAACGTCCGCGCGGGACGCCGCCGCGGCGCTGCTTCGCGTGGTCGCCGCTTACGGGCACGATGACGTCGAGCACGCGAATGCCGCCTGGCGTGCCGGCTGCGCCGTCCTCGGCGACCGCGAGCCGCAGCATCAGGCTGACGTCGGGCTCGAGTCGATGCGCGACCTGCTGCAGCTCGACGCCTCCCTCGCACGCCTCGCACGGCTCGCGCCGCGCGAGAAGCGGCGAGTGCTCGAGGCGGTGCTCGCGACGATCAGGCACGACAAACGCATCGGAACGGAAGAGCTCGAGCTCTTTCGCGCGATCGCCGCGACGCTCGGTTGCCCGTTGCCTTGGGACATCGGCATGCGCAAACGAGAAGCGCTCTCCGAGGAAACGCCGCCAGCACTGCGTCGGACCGCCGACTGAAGGCTCGCGATCGTCCCGGCAACCCTTCTCGGTCTTTCGGGCTTTCCCTGTTACCATCGCGGCAACGTCGGCCCGGAGGAAGCTCGATGCGCAGATTGTCCCGATCGCCGTCCGTCTCCCGCTGGTTTCAGATCTTCGTGTCGGCCGCTTCGCTTGCGGCGCTCGGCGGAATCGCTTCGACGGCCCGAGCGCAAGGCCCGCATGCGAAGCGCTTCACGGAAGCCGCCGAAGTGGTCGAGGCGTTCACTCAGAACGAGGCGCGTGGCATCCCGATCGACCTTCTTGCGCGAGCGCACGCGGTCGCGGTCATTCCGGACGTGATCCGCGGCGGGATCATCGTCGGCGGACGGCGCGGGCGAGGCGTGCTGACCGTGCGCGGACCCGACGGCCGCTTTACGAACCCGGTGCTGATCACTCTGACCGGAGGGAGCATCGGCGGACAGATCGGTATCGCCTCGGCCGACGTGGTCCTCGTCTTCGCGAACGAGCAGTCGGTGCGCAACATCCATTCGGGCAAATTCACCCTCGGCGGCGACGTCACGACCGTCGCGGGACCAGCGGGCCGTCACACGGCGGTTGCGCTGACGGGGAAAGCCGAGGTGTACATGTACGTGCGAAGCCGAGGGCTCTTCGCCGGGGCCGCCTTCGAGGGCGCGCGACTCGACGTCGACGAGGAAGGAACCGCACTCTTCTACTATGCGGCCAACTCGAGCGCGCGGGCATTCGGCGCCGCGAGCGCTGCGACACCCGAGGTCGCGAGGCATTTCCTTGCGACGCTCGAGCGCGCGGCAACCGCGGCCAGGCCCCCGGGTGCGGGATCGGCACCGCCGACCGATGACACCGACGAAGTACGGACGTTCCCGCTCGAAAGGTGAGATCGAGTAGCGGCGCGCGCGGCCTCGCTCACCGATGCGCGCCGCCCGCGTAGCCCTGAATGCTCCGGGCTACGCGCCGCAGCCGCCCCTCGCCCGTCCCGCCCGTGATTTGACCAGGGCCGGTTCCGAACAGGCTGCCCTTTTGCACGACGAACTTCGAGAAACCGCTCGAGGGGTCGCTCGGATCGCCGACCTTCACGTTTCCGACCGTCAGGTCGCCGTTCTGCACCGTCAAGTGCAACTCCCCGTTGGCGACCTCGATACCAAGGGCGGTCAACGCGTCCTGCTCGACGATGATGACGCTGCCCTGGGCACCCTGATCTCGATCGCATCGACGCTCGTGACGAGACGGTTGTCCTCGGACCCGATGCCGCCCCGTCAACTCGCCCTTCGCGATCAGCACGTCGCGCATCGAGAAGCGTCCCGCAGCTCCGACGCGACGATCGGCGTCATGAGCAGACTCCGCACGACGCGAGTCCGGTCGTTCAGCTCGATCAGCGCATTGATACTCGCACGAAGGACGGCTTTCCAATCGGGCGGCTCCGCAGGTACGACGATTGCGCCTACGCGCCGTTCCTCTTTACCGCGCGCTGCTGTTCGAGCTCTAGAAAGCGAGATCGTCTTCGAAGTTGTCGCCGGCGGGGGATTCGTCGGAGACAGGCTCCAGATACTCTTCGACGTCGATCACGGTCATACGCCGGCCTGCCCCCAAGGCGCGGCCAAGTCGAGCACGTTCTGGGTATTCTGATGCGGCCTTTTGCAGAAAGGCTTGCGGCACGTGTGAACTAAATTGTGATAATGCCGGGCGTTCTCATAAGGATGCAGCTTCGGAGCAGTTCCGGATCCGGATCCCTATCACTACCGAGTGCACGGTCCACATACGGCGACGACTTCGCTCTGTCTCATCCATGCCGAATCAATCGACTTTGAACGGACGCGGCACGGCGGAGTCGGATGCGCTCGACTCGGCT
>CAZKNH010000095.1:0-15910 GCA_964553875.1 uncultured Gammaproteobacteria bacterium
GCGCCGCTCGGCATCGGCCTGACGCGCGAGATCCTCACGGCGCGGGGCGCGCGGCCGTATCCGAACTGGGTCAACGGCGTCGCGACGGCGAAGGCGCGGAACGCGATCCGCGCGTATCTGAAGAACCTGCGGCGCGACGAGGCGCGCGAGCTCGGCCGCAGGCTCCTGAGCCAGGCGCTCAGGCCTTACTCGATCAGCCTGCGCCGGCTGCCGAAGGCGCGCGTCGCCGCGCTCCTTCACGAGCTCGGGCTCGAGGACATGGGCACGCTCTACGAGCAGCTCGGGCTCGGCGAGCGGCTTGCGCCGGTCGTCGCCGGCATGCTCGCGCAGCACGACGGCGACGACACGGAGCTCGCGCAGAAGAGGAAGCCGCTCGAGATCGCCGGCACCGAAGGGCTCGTCGTGACCTATGCGCGCTGCTGCTATCCGATCCCGGGCGACGAGATCATCGGCTTCATGTCGAGCGGGCGCGGCATCGTGATCCACCGGACCACGTGCGGCAATCTCGCCGAGTACCGGAAGCAGCCGTCGAAGTGGATTCCGGTCAACTGGAAGAACAACGTCGAGGGCGAGTTCCTGTCCGAGATCCAGGTTCGCACGCTCGACCGGGTCGGGCTCCTCGCCGAGGTCGCCGGCAAGATCTCCGCGACGCATACGAACATCGACCACGTGCGCGTCGATACCGAGGGCGACTCGTCCGTGCTGCTTTTCAGGCTCAAGGTCAAGGACCGCAAGCAGCTCGCGCACGTGCTGCGCAGCATTCGCACGATCCCCGGCGTCGTCCGCGTGACGCGTGGGACAGGGTGAAGGACGGAGCATGGCAGAAGACAAAGAAATCATCTCCACGCCGCGGGCGCCCGCCGCGATCGGCACGTACAGCCAGGCGGTGAAGACCGGCCGCATGGTGTTCCTGTCGGGGCAGATCCCGCTCGATCCGAAGACGATGGAGCTCGTCGACGGCGACATTCGCGCGCAAATCCGGCAGGCCTTCGAGAACCTCGCCGCGGTCGCCGAGGCAAGCGGCGGGTCGCTCGCCGACGCGGTCCGGGTCACGGTGTATCTCACGGACCTCGCGCACTTCCCGGCAGTCAACGAGATCATGGCGCAGTATTTCGCGGAGCCTTACCCGGCACGGGCCGCGATCGGCGTTGCGGCGCTGCCGCGGGGCGCGGCCGTGGAGGTGGACGCGATCCTCGCGCTCGCCGGATGAGCGGTGGCTCGGCCGCTCACCGTCGAGCTTCATCGGCTTCGGTGGGTGCGGTGAGCCGGGCATCGTCGCGGCGGACGCCGGAGCAGGAGCTCGAGAGGCCGATCGCGACGCTGCACGGTGTCGGCGCGACGCTCGCCGCGCAGCTCAAGCGCCTCGGCATCGAGCGGATCGGCGACGCGTTGCTGCTGCTGCCGCAGCGCTACGAGGACCGCACGGAGATCCGTCCGCTCGGAAGCGTCCGTCCGGGCGACAAGGTGCTCGTCGAGGGCACGGTCGCGCTGACCGAGGTGGCGTTCCGTCGGCGGAGGTCCTTGCTCTGCCGGATCACGGATCGCACGGGCGCGCTGACGCTCAGGTTCTTCCACTTCAACCAGGGACATCAGCAGCGGCTCGCCCGCGGCACGCGGCTCCGCTGCTTCGGCGAGGTCCGGAGCGGCCCGACGGGCCTCGAGATGATCCATCCCGAGTGGCGCACGATCGGTCGGGAGGACGAGCCGGCGGAGCGGACGATGACGCCGATCTATCCGTCGACCGAGGGACTGCGCCAGCAACGCTTGCGGCAGATCGTCGGTCAGGCCCTCGCGATCGTCGAGCGCAATCCCTTGCCCGACCCGCTCGCGGGGCTCCTGCCCGCGGGGTGGCCCGCGCTGACCGACGCGCTCGTGTCGCTGCATCGGCCGCCGCCCGGCGCGGATTTCGACGCGCTTGCGGCCGGGCGTCACCCGTGGCAGCGGCGGATCGCGCTCGAGGAGCTGATCGCGCAGCGGCTCTCCCTGAAGCGCCTGTCCCAGGACGCCGAGGGCGAGCGAGCGCCGCCGATCGAGGACGTCGACGCGCGGCTCCCGCGCTTCGAGGCCGTGCTGCCGTTCGCGCTCACGCGCGCACAGCGGAAGGCGCTCGACGAGATCCTCACGGACCTCGCGCAAACGCGGCCGATGCACCGGCTGCTGCAGGGCGACGTCGGCTCCGGCAAGACCGTCGTCGCGGCCGCGGCGGCGCTCGTCGCGACGTCGGCGGGCTTCCAGGCGGCCGTGATGGCGCCAACGGAGCTCCTCGCCGAGCAGCACTTCGCGAGCTTCTCGGCGTGGCTCACGCCGCTCGGCGTCGAGTGCGCGCTCCTGACCGGATCGCTTGGCGCGGCCGCGCGCGCCGATGTGCTTTCGAGGATCGAGTCGGGCGACGTCGCCGTCGTCGTCGGCACGCACGCGCTGTTCCAGCAGAGCGTGAGCTTCGCGCGGCTCGCGCTCGTGATCGTCGACGAGCAGCACCGCTTCGGCGTGCGCCAGCGGCTCGAGCTCAAGAAGAAAGGCGAGGCGGGCGGCACCGTGCCGCATCAGCTGATCATGACGGCGACGCCGATCCCGCGGACGCTCGCGATGACGGCGTACGCGGATCTCGACTGCTCGATCATCGACGAGCTGCCGGCCGGGCGCCGGCCGGTGCGAACCGTCGCGCTGCCCGAGAGCCGCCGCGCGGAGCTCGTCGAGCGGGTCGGCGCCCATTGCCGCGCCGGACGGCAGGCGTATTGGGTCTGCCCGCTGATCGACGAGTCCGACGCGGTCGAGTCGAGCGCCGCGAACCGCCTCGCCGACGAGCTTGCCGAGGCGCTGCCCGACGTGCCGATCGGGCTCGTCCACGGCCGGATGAAGGCCGCGGAGAAGGAGGCCGTGATGCGCGCGTTCAAGAAGGGCGACGTCCGCCTCCTCGTCGCGACGACGGTCATCGAGGTCGGCGTCGACGTGCCGAACGCGACGCTGATGGTGATCGAGAACTCCGAGCGCATGGGGCTCGCGCAGCTGCATCAGCTCCGCGGGCGGGTCGGCCGCGGCCAGCTCGAGTCGAGCTGCGTGCTGCTCTATCGCCCGCCGTTGTCGGACGTCGCCCGCGAGCGGCTCGATCTGCTGCGCCGCTCGAACGACGGTTTCGAGGTCGCGCAGAAGGATCTGGAGCTCCGCGGTCCGGGGGAGGTGCTCGGCACGCGACAGACCGGCATCGTGCAGCTCAAGGTCGCGAACCTGCTGCGCGATGCGGATCTCCTGCCCGACGTGATCCGCATCTCGGATCTCTTGCTCGAGCGGCATCCGGAACGGGCCGACGTGCTGATCCGCCGCTGGGTCCACGGCGCACGCGAATACGCGAAAGTGTGACGGCGTGCAGGTTCGCGCGCGGACATCGCGGCCCGACTCCGGCAACATTGCGGGGCCGAGGAGGGGGGCGGCACGATCGCGCCTGCCGCGCCCGCCGACCGCGGCACATTCTTCCGATCGACTCGCTGGTGCACCTTTAGAATGACGGCCCGATGAAGACGCGGACGGACGGGGAGGCGACGATGCTCTCGGCCTGGCACCGGGCGGGCCTCGCCGTGCGCCGCCTGATGCACTGGGTCGAGCTGATCCTCGAGCACTACGGCAAGTACGGCCGTCTGATGCGGCTGCACCGGCCGATCGGCATCTGGCTGCTCCTGTGGCCGACGCTCTGGGCCTTATGGCTCGCGGGCAACGGCGCGCCGGACCCGAAGGTGTTCATCGTGTTCGTGCTCGGCACGATCGTGATGCGCTCGGCCGGTTGCATCATCAACGACTTCGCGGACCGCAACATCGACCCGCACGTCCGCCGCACCGCGGATCGGCCGCTCGCGGCCGGAGACGTCGCGCCCGGCGAGGCGCTGATCCTGTTCTTCGGGCTGATGCTCGTCGCGCTCGGCCTCGTGCTGACGCTGAACCGCCTGACGCTGTGGCTCGCGATCGCGGGCGCCGTCGTCGCCGTGATCTATCCGTTCACCAAACGCTGGTTGTCCGCGCCGCAGTTCGTGCTAGGGATCGCGTTCTCGTGGGGTGTGCCGATGGCCTACGCGGCCGAGCTCGGCGCGATCCCGCGGATCGGGTGGCTCCTCTTCGTCGCGACGATCGTCTGGGTCGTGATCTACGACACGGAGTACGCGATGGTCGATCGCGAGGACGACCTCGCGGTCGGCGTGAACTCGACGGCGGTGCTGTTCGGCGACATGGACCGGACCGCGATCGCCGGAATGCAGGTGCTGTTCCTGATCGCCCTCGCGCTCGTCGGCCGCAACGCGGAGCTCGGCGTCTGGTATTTCGGCAGTCTCGGCCTCGTGCTGCTGCTCTTTCTCTATCAGCAGTTCCTGATCCGCGACCGCGAGCCCGAAGGGTGCTTTCGCGCCTTCCTGAACAACGCGTGGGTCGGCGGCTGCGTGTTCATGGGAATCCTGCTCGACTACGTGTTCCGCGGAGGAGCGCCGGGCAGCGCATAGCGGACGTCCGGCACCGGGCGCTCCTTGCGCCCCATGTGCTCACGGGCGCCTCGCGCTCCGCTCCGCCGGCGAAGCCGTTCGCCGGACTTCGCTCTCCTCGTGCGAAATCGGCCGCAGCGTGCGCACCGTGCGCGCGATGGCCCACGCTTCGACGCGGACCGCGCCGGCGCGCTTGAGCTCCGCCGCGAGCGCGTTCACCGTCGCACCGGTCGTGATCACGTCGTCGACGATCGCGACCCGTACGCCGGTTAGATTCGCGTCGACCTTGAATGCGTGCTCGACGTTCGCGGCGCGCTCTCGCGCACGCAGCCGCGACTGCGGAGCGGCCGCCTCGGTCCGGCGGACGACCGCGGGCCCGAGCGGAGCGCGAAGCACCGCGGACAACGTTCGCGCGATCTCCGTCGCCTGGTTGTACCCGCGCGCGAGCAGGCGACGGCGATGGAGCGGCACCGGCACGAGCAGCTCCGCGCCGGGCGCGTCGCCGCCCGTGGCGACGGCGGGCGCGACGAGCAGCGCGAGCGCACGGCCGAGCATTCGACTCTTACCGAACTTGAGCGCCTGCAGGAACGCGTCGATCGGCGGCGCGTACTCGAACGGCGCGACGACCCGGTCGACATGCCACGCGACGACTTCACGCGGGCAGCGCCCGACCGGGCGAGGCAGGCCGCACGTCGAGCACGGCATCGCGACCGACGGCATGTCGAGGCGGCAGCCGGTGCAGAATCCCGAGTCGGTGTGTCCCCCGCACGACGGACAACGCTCGGCGAGGCAGAGACTCGCGAGCGCGGCGGCGAATCGCGTTGCGGCGCTCAAGTTGACACCCTCTGATCGCGTCCAGATACTGCCAGCCTCTCGCGACACGGTGCACGGAGCCACGCACGAATGTCCCCGATCGAACAGGAAATTCGCGTCAACGGCCTATCGATCGGGACGGCGCCGCGGACGGACTGGCGGCTCGACGAGGTGCAGGCGTTGTTCGAGCTGCCGCTGTTCGATCTCCTTTTCGCCGCGCAATGCGTGCACCGGCGCCACTTCGATCCGAACGAGGTGCAGGTCTCGACGCTGTTGTCGATCAAGACCGGCAGATGCCCCGAGGACTGCGCGTACTGTCCGCAGAGCGTGCGCTTCGACACCGGCGTCGACGTCCACGACCTGATGCCGCTCGACGAGGTGCGGCGGGCCGCGGAGCGGGCGAAGGCCGCCGGCGCGACACGCTTCTGCATGGGCGCGTCGTATCGCGGTCCGAAGGACACGCAGCTCGAGCCGATCCTCGCGATGATCCGGGAGGTGAAGTCGCTCGGCCTCGAGACCTGCGCGACGCTCGGCCTCCTGCGCGACGGGCAGGCCGAGCGCCTTGCCGAGGCCGGCCTCGATTACTACAACCACAATCTCGATACGTCCGAGGCGTACTATCCGAAGATCATCACGACGCGGACGTTCGCGGACCGTCTCGACACGCTCCGCCGCGTGCGCGCCGCGGGAATCAAGGTCTGCTGCGGGGGCATTCTCGGCCTCGGCGAGAGCCGCGCGGACCGGATCGCGCTGCTGCATGCGCTCGCGACGCTCGATCCGCATCCGGAGAGCGTGCCGATCAACAGGCTCGTGAAGGTCCCGGGCACGCCGCTCGAGGACGCGGAAGACCTCGATAATTTCGAGTTCGTGCGCACGATCGCGGTCGCGCGAATCCTGATGCCCGCGTCGCACGTTCGGCTGTCCGCGGGCCGGACCGAGTTCAGCGACGAGATGCAGGCGCTCTGTTTCCTCGCCGGTGCGAACTCGATGTTCTACGGCGACAAGCTGTTGACGACGGAGAATCCGAGCATGACCCGCGACGACGCGCTGCTCGCGCGGCTCGGGGTCCGGCGCGAGGCCGCGGCGGCTACCTAGGCGCCCGTCCCGAACGCGAACTTTCCGCGCGGGCGCGGGCCGAACTCTCGGCACACGGGCGGCTCCGTGGTGCCGGTGAACCGGCGGACGCGACGAGCGATGACCAGCGATCCTTTCTCGGCCCTTCCCGAGCCTCGCGCGGCCCGGCGGGCATTCGACCGCGCGGCGCGGACGTTCGCGGCCGCGAGCGTCGTGCACGACGAGGCGCGGCAGCGTCTGCTCGAGCGGCTCGATTACATGCGGATCGACCCCAAGGTCGCGGCCGACGTCGGCGCCGGGCTCGGCAGGGGCGGCGCGGAGCTCGCCGCCCGGTATCCGCACGCCCGCGTGATCTCGATCGACTCGAGCGTCGCGATGCTGCACGCGGCGCGCACCCAAGGCGGCGCGACGGCGCCGATCGCCGCCGATGCCGAGCGGTTGCCGCTCAAAGATGGCACTCTCGACCTGATTTTCGCTAATATGCTGCTCCCGTGGAGCAGGCCGGAAGGCGTGTTCCGCGAAGCGGCGAGGACGATGACGAGCGGCGGACTCTTTCTGTTCGCAACGCTCGGCCCCGATTCACTCGAGCAATTGCGCCGCGCCTGGGCGGCCGTCGACGATCGCGTGCACGTGCACGCGTTCTACGACATGCACGATCTCGGCGACCTCGCCATCGCTTCTGGGTTGGCCGAGCCGGTCGTCGACGTGGACCGGATCGAATTGGCGTACAGGGATGTCGACTCAGTGATCCGTGACCTGCGTTCCACCGGTGCCGTGAACCTCGCCGCGGGCCGACGCCGCTCGTTGACCGGCCGCACGCGCTGGGCCGGCTTCGTCGCTGCGCTCGAGCGCGAGCGGCGGGGCGACCGGATCCCGGTGACGATCGAGCTGATCCTCGGGCATGCGTGGGCGCCCGCCGAGCCGCGGCGCGCACGGCGGCCCGATCCGCGCGAAGCGGCCGTTGCGGTTTCCGCGATCGGCCGCCGGCGAAGGTCGCCGCAATGACCTTTCGGGGCGGCCGCCATAGCGCGACGGCGCGCTCGGTCACCATATGGGAAATCCGTAGCCCGGCGGGGGAGGCGTGTCTGGTAGAATTCGCGCGCCCGCCTGCTGTTCAACTTTGCTTCTGAAATCATGCAAATGAACCGAAAAGTTGGCGCCTATGCCGCCGCGCTCTCAGTGCTGACGGCGTTCATGAGTTCCCCGGCGTGGAGCGACTGGCAGCTGAACATGCCTCAGGGGGTCACGACGATCAGCCGCGAGGTCTACGACCTGCACATGCTGATCCTCTGGGTATGCGTGATCATCGGCATCGGCGTCTTCTCCGCGATGATCGTCGCGATCGTGAAGTTCCGTAAGGACGCGGGCGTGCAGGCGGCGAAGTTCTCCCACAACACGCTCGTCGAGGTCGTGTGGACCGCGATCCCCGCGGTGATCCTGATCGCGCTGGCCGTGCCCGCCGCCGAGACGCTCGTCCGCATGGAGGACACCACGGAGTCCGAGCTGACGGTCAAAGTCACGGGCTATCAATGGCTTTGGCACTACGACTACATCGACGACGGCGTGAGCTTTTTCAGCATCCTCGACCGTGAAAGCAACGCCGCGCGCCGTCTGCGCTCCGGAATCGATCCCGCGACGGTCGAGAACTACCTGCTCGAGGTCGACAACCCGCTCGTCGTCCCCGTCGACACGAAGGTTCGCTTGCTGATCACGTCCGCCGACGTGCTGCACGCGTGGTGGGTGCCGGCATTCGCCGTGAAGAAGGACGCGATACCGGGCTACATCAACGAGGCCTGGTTCCACGCGACGGAGGTGGGCACGTACCGCGGCCAATGCGCCGAGCTCTGCGGCAGGGATCATGGCTACATGCCGATCGTCGTCAACGTCGTGAGCCGCGAGGAATTCGACGATTGGCTCGCCGAGAACAGACGGCCCGCGGTGACGCAGGCGGACTGAGCGCACGGGAACGCGCTCGAAGTTAAGGAGAGCTTTTGCGATGAGCACGACTGCGATCGACGTCCACGCCGGCCATCATCCGAAGGGCGTGCTGCCCTGGATCATGCGTTGGATCACGACGACGAACCACAAGGACATCGGCACGCTGTACCTGACCTTCGGGTTGCTGATGTTCTTCATCGGCGGCGTGATGGCGCTCGTCATCCGCGCGGAGCTGTTCCAGCCGGGGCTGCAGTTCGTCGAGCCCCACTTCTTCAATCAGATGACGACGGTCCACGCGCTGATCATGATCTTCGGCGGGATCATGCCGGCGTTCGCCGGGTTCGCGAACTGGATGATCCCGATGATGATCGGCGCGCCGGACATGGCGCTGCCGCGTCTCAACAACTGGTCGTTCTGGCTGTTGCCGTTCGCGACGGCGCTGCTCCTGATCACGTTCTTCATGCCGGGCGGCGCGAGCGCGTCCGGCTGGACGATGTATCCGCCGCTGTCGCTGCAGACCGGTGCGGCGCTGCCGTTCTCGATCTTCGCGATCCACCTGCTCGGCCTGTCGTCGATCATGGCGTCGATCAACATCATCGTCACGGTGCTGAACATGCGGGCACCGGGCATGTCGCTGATGAAGATGCCGATGTTCGTCTGGACGTGGCTGATCACGGCGTACCTGATGCTGCTCGCGATGCCGGTCCTCGCCGGCGCGGTCACGATGCTGCTCACCGACCAGTTCTTCGGCACGAGCTTCTTCACCGCGAGCGGCGGCGGTGACCCGGTGATGTACCAGCACATCTTCTGGTTCTTCGGGCATCCCGAGGTCTACATCATCATCCTGCCGGCGTTCGGCATCGTGTCGCAGGTGATTCCGGCCTTCTCGCGCAAGCCGCTGTTCGGCTACGCAGCGATGGTGTACGCGACGGCCGCGATCGCATTCCTGTCGCTGATCGTCTGGGCGCACCACATGTTCACCGTCGGCATGCCGCTCGCCGGTCAGCTCTTCTTCATGCTGACGACGATGCTGATCGCGATTCCGACGGGCGTGAAGGTCTTCAACTGGACCGCGACGATGTGGCGAGGCTCGATGACCTTCGAGACGCCGATGCTGTTCGCGATCGGCTTCCTGTTCATGTTCACGATCGGCGGGTTCTCGGGACTGATGGTCGCGATCGTCCCGGCCGACTTCCAGTACCACGACAGCTACTTCGTCGTCGCGCACTTCCACTACGTGCTCGTGCCCGGCGCGTTGTTCGGCGCGTTCGCGGGCGCCTACTACTGGCTCCCGAAGTGGACGGGTCACATGTATGACGAGCGCCTCGGCAAGCTGCACTTCTGGCTGTCGACGATCTTCGTGAACATCACGTTCTTCCCGCAGCACTTCCTCGGGCTCGCGGGTATGCCGCGCCGCATCCCGGACTACGCGGTGCAGTTCGCGGACTTCAACATGATTTCGAGCATCGGCGCGTTCGGCTTCGGCCTTGCGCAGCTGATCTTCGTGTGGCTCGTGATCAAGGCCGTGCGCGGCGGTCCGCAGGCGCCCGCGAAGCCGTGGGAAGGCGCCGAGGGCCTCGAGTGGACGGTGCCGTCGCCGGCTCCGCACCACACGTTCGACACGCCGCCGGTGATCAAATGAGCTACGTGATGGCGCCCGCGCACGATAACGACGGGCAGCGGCCGCGCGACGATGCAGGCGTCGAGGAGCGCCGGGCGCGCGCGCGCCGCACGGCGGTGCTGCTCGCGCTGCTCGCGGCCGCGTTCTACGTCGGCTTCATCGTGCTCGGCGCCGTGAAAGGCTTTTTCTGAGGCGGTAGCGATGAGCCCGAATCGTCTGCTGACGCTGAAGCTCGTGGCGCTCTGCGCCGGCATGTTCTGCTTCGGTTTCGCGCTGGTGCCGCTGTACGACGTCTTCTGCGCGATCACCGGGCTCGGCGGTCGCACGTCGAGCGAGGCGCAGCAGGTGACCGAGAACGTCGACCTCGACCGGACGATCCGCGTCGAGTTCGTCGGTGCGCTCGCGGCCGGAGCGCCTTGGGAGTTCCGGCCGACGGTGAGCCATATGGTCGTCCATCCGGGGCAGCTCTACGAGACGCACTACTTCGCGCGCAACCTGACGGGCAGCACGCTCGTCGGTCACGCGACGCCTAGCGTCTCGCCGGGCAGCGCAGCCAAGTACTTCAAGAAGGTGCAGTGCTTCTGCTTCACGAGCCAGGAGTTCGCGCCGCACGAGGGGCGGGAGATGCAGGTGCTGTTCATGATCGATCCGGATCTGCCCGCGCACATCGACACCCTGACCCTCGGCTATACGTTCTTCGCGCTGGATCAGCGCTCGTAGAGTCATCTATCGGAGTTCGAACGCAATCATGAGCGCCGCGACGCATCCATCCGACCGCTATTACGTGCCGCACGGCACGCGTTGGCCGATCCTCGGCTCGATCGGCCTGTTCCTGCTCGCCTCCGGCTTCAGCATGTGGCTGAATCAGGTCTCCGCCGGATCCGTGATCGCGTGGATCGGCGCGGGCGTCCTCGCCGTGATGATGTTCGGCTGGTTCGGCACGGTCATCCGCGAGAGCGTCAAGGGCTTCTACAACGACCAGGTCGACAAGTCGTTCCGCTGGGGCATGGCCTGGTTCATCTTCTCCGAGGTCGTGTTCTTCGGCGCGTTCTTCGGCGCGCTGTTCTACGCGCGGCAGTTCGCCGTGCCCTGGCTCGCCGGCGAAGGCAACAACTTCTTCACGAACGTCCTGCTGTGGCAGGGGTTCGAGAACGAGTGGCCGACGTCGGGACCGGCCGGTGCAGAGTTCGAGACGATTCCCGCGTGGGGCGTGCCGGCGCTGAACACCGCGATCCTG
This sequence comes from uncultured Gammaproteobacteria bacterium, assembly GCA_964553875.1. Classification (GTDB taxonomy): domain Bacteria; phylum Pseudomonadota; class Gammaproteobacteria; order Steroidobacterales; family Rariloculaceae; genus ZC4RG20. The sequence continues at coordinate 11,144 of CAZKNH010000095.1, forward strand.
CTGACGAGCGGCGTCACGCTGACGATCGCGCACCACATGCTGCGGCACGGCAATCGGCTCGGCGTGAAGATCTGGCTCGCCGCGACGTTCCTGCTCGGTTTCCTGTTCCTCGGCTTCCAGGCGGAGGAATACATCCACGCCTATCAGGATCTCGGCCTGCGCCTCGATTCGGCAGGCATCTACGGCTCGACGTTCTTCATGCTGACCGGCTTCCACGGCTTCCACGTGCTGGTCGGCTCGATCATGCTGCTCGTTGTGTGGCTGCGCGTGATGCGGGGCCATTTCACGCCGGAGCGGCATTTCGCGTTCGAGGCCGTCGCTTGGTACTGGCATTTCGTCGACGTCGTCTGGCTGGGTCTCTTCATATTCGTTTACTGGCTCTGAGCGGCGTTGACGTGATGCCTCGTTGGCCGCGTCTGCCTTTGGGCGGCGCGGCCGCATCGTTCACGAGCGTGTGAGGGCGGCGCGGGGCGGAGGCCTCACTGTGACGGCTTTCGCCGGACCGCCGTGAATCCGTCCCTGGAGGCTGCGGGCGCGCCGTCCATGGCGCGCCCGCTCCGGCGAAAGCCGTCACAGCGAGGCCTCCGCCTGTTGGCGTTGCGGCGCTCGTGAACGATGCGGGTTTGACGTTGCGGGTCGTTTGGGTGCGTTGGCGCTTCGACTCGGCCGTCGGTGATGGATGGGGTCGGGTCCGGCTACTGAGGTGGTGGCGGGGCGACCGTGATGCCGTGCGGTTCGATGAGGCCGGCGTACCACGCGACCATCAGCAGCACGAACAGCAGCACGGAAAGCGCGACCCGCACGGTCAACGCGTTGGCGAGCCCGCGCGACGAGCCGCGCGAGCGCAGCAGAAAACCTAGCGCGACGGCAAGGCTCGCAAGAACGGCGGCGAACAGTACGATCACGATCAAGTCCAAAGCTCTGGCTCCTCGTCGTCGCGTGCGGACCCCTGAAGCGCGGTGCACCCGCTCGGCAGGTCCGCTCGACGCCGCCGCATGATGCGATGGGGCTCTTGGCGACGACTTCCGGATGAGCGGCGCCTCGGGCGGCGCCGGAAGACAATGCGAGAACCGAACCATTCTACCGCGCAGCACTCCCGGGTCGGCACCTTGCCGCGTCCGTGGCTTGCGGTTGCGTTGCTCGCAACGCTCGCCGCGATCTGCGCGAGCCTCGGGCTCTGGCAATTCGGCCGAGCCGGTCAGAGCCGCGCCGCCGCGGAGCGGTTCGAGTCGGCGCTCGCGCTTCCGGCCGCGCGGCTCAGGACGGCCGACGCAGCGGATGATTTGCTGCGCTATCGGAAGGTCGAGGTGACCGGCCGATACGTGCCGGAGCGGCAGGTGCTGATCGATAACATCGTCCACCGCGGCACTGCGGGCTACTACGTGCTGACGCCGTTCGAGCCGGCCGACCGCGGACCGTGGCTGCTCGTGAATCGCGGGTGGGTCGCTGCGGATCCCGCTCGAACGATTCTGCCCGATGTGTACGTCGACGGCGCCGACCGACGGATCTCAGGCGTGCTCGATCGGCTTCCGGCGCCGGGACTGCGTATGGGCGACGCGGTCGCCGGGGACGGCGACGCCGCGGTCGTCGTGATGAGCTTCCCGACGATCGGCGCGCTCGAGGAGCTGCTCGGACGGCGGCTCTACGGATATCAGCTTCGGCTCGACCCCGAAGAGCCGGACGGCTTCGAGCGCGAGATCGCGCCGCCGGGCCTTCCGCCCGAGCGCCATCTCGGCTATGCCGTGCAGTGGTGGCTCTTCGGCACGATCGCGGGCGGCGCCGCGCTCGTGATCGCCGTGCGTACGCTACGTCGGAGGGGCGGATGAAACGTATCAGGATCGAGCTCTTGCTCGTCGCGCTCGCGTGTATCGTGCCGGTGGTCGGCGCGTACCTGCTCTATTTCTTCGGCGACCTCCGCTCGCTGCCGACCGTCGAGAACCCGGACCGGCAGCTCGTGAGTCCCGCCGTGCCACTGCCGCCGCCTCCCTCGGCCGCCGCTTCCGGGGCGGGGTGGGGACCCGACTGGTCGCTGCTCTACGTGCGCACGTCCGCGTGCGACGACGCGTGCCGCGGGCACCTCCTGCGGATCGCGCAGGTGCACGTCAGGCTCGGACGCGATCAGCACCGCGTACGGCGGGTCTACCTCGGTCCCGACGCGGCTGCGCTCGCGTCGGAGGATCCGACGCTCGCCGTCGCGGGCACCGCCGAAGCGTCCGCCGACGCGCTGCTCGATGCGCTCGCGTCGGCCGCCGCCCCGCCGGGCAACGAAGGCCGGCTCTATGTCGTCGATCCGCACGGCAATCTCGTGATGAGTTATCCTCCGGACGCGGATCAGAGAGGTTTGCTCAAGGATCTCGAGCGCCTGCTCGACGTGTCGCAGATAGGCTGATGTCCACTCTTTTCACCTGGCTTGCCCGCCTCGGCGTGGCGCTCGCATTGACCGTCGTCATGGTCGGCGCCTGGGTCCGGCTGACCGACGCCGGGCTCGGCTGTCCCGACTGGCCCGGCTGCTACGGCCGGCTCTTCGTGACCGAGCAGCTCGCGCTCGACGCCGGCATCGAGGAGCAGTTCGGGCGGCCGCTCGACGCCGGCAAGGCCTGGCGGGAGATGTTCCATCGCTATCTCGCGAGCACGCTCGGGCTCGTCTGCGTCGCGCTCGCCGTGATCGCATGGCTGAACAGAAGGGATCCCGCGCAGCCGCGCATCATCCCGCTCGTGCTCGTCGGGCTCGTGATCTTCCAGGGCTTGCTCGGGATGTGGACGGTCACGCTGCTTCTGAAGCCGATCGTCGTCGTCGCGCACCTGCTCGGGGGGCTCGCGACGCTGTCGCTGCTCTTCGTGCTCGCGCGCCGGCCGGCGCCGCTTCCCGCCGCGGGCGGGCTCAAGGCGCTCGCGCTTGCCGCGGGCGCCGCGCTCGTGCTGCAGATCGCGCTCGGTGGCTGGACGAGCGCGAACTACGCCGCGCTCGCGTGCCCCGACTTTCCGACGTGCCAGACGCAGTGGTGGCCCGAGATCGCCGATTTCGACGAGGCCTTCGTGCTGTGGCGCGGGATCGGCATCGACTACGAGGGCGGCGTGCTCGATCATCCGGCGCGCGTCGCGGTCCATTTCACTCATCGGCTCGGCGCGATCGTCGCGTCCTTGCTGCTGATCGCATTCGCGGCGGCATTGCTGAAGCGGCCCGCCGGACGCGTCGCCGGTGCCGCCGTGCTCGCGGCGCTGGCCGTGCAACTCGGGCTCGGGGCGAGTATCGTACTTTTCGGTGTGCCTCTGCCCGTGGCCGTCGCGCACAATGGAGGCGCCGCGGTGCTGTTGCTCACGATCATCAATGCTCACCAAAGACTATTCGGACACTGACACGACGCCCGCGCCGACTTGGCGGGACTACTACGCGCTGACGAAGCCGGGCGTCGTACAGCTCCTGGTCTTCACGGCGATCGTCGGCATGTTCCTTTCGACGCCGGGCATGGTGCCGTGGGAAACGCTCGTCTTCGGCAGCCTCGGCATCGCGCTCGCGGCGGCGTCGGCCGCGGCGATCAACCACGTGCTCGATCAGCGCATCGATGCGGCGATGGCCCGCACGCGCATGCGCCCGCTGCCGTCGGGCCGCATCGGCGAGCGCGACGCGCTGACGTTCGCGCTCGGGCTCGGGCTCGCCGGCCTCGCGATCCTCGTGCTGTTCGTGAACGCGCTGACGGCCGCGCTGACGTTTCTTTCGCTGATCGGATATGCCGTGGTCTACACGGCGTACTTGAAGCGCGCGACGCCGCAGAACATCGTGATCGGCGGGGCCGCGGGCGCCGCGCCGCCGGTGCTCGGCTGGGCAGCCGTGACGAACGAGATCAGCGGTTATGCGCTGCTTCTCTTCCTGATCATCTTCACGTGGACGCCGCCGCATTTCTGGGCGCTCGCGATCGCTCGGCGGCGCGACTACGAGCGGGCGGAGATTCCGATGTTTCCCGTCGCCTACGGCGAGGAGATGACGAAGTCGTTCGTGATCTATTACACGATCCTGCTCGTCGTCGTGACGATCCTGCCGTACCTGACGGGGATGAGCGGGGTGCTGTACCTGCTCGGCGCGCTCGCGCTCGGCGCGGGGTTCCTGGGCTACGTGCTCAGGCTCAAGCTCGCGCCGCGCCAGGATACGGCGATGAAGACGTTCGCCTATTCGATCACGTATCTGATGGCGCTCTTCAGCTTCCTGCTCGTCGATCACTACATTCCGCTCTTCTGGCCGGAATGATTCGGGCGCGCCGCGACTACCGCGGGCGATCCGCCGATCGGTCGCGATGGACATCACCGACATCCTCGACCCGCTGAACGACGCGCAGCGCGAGGCGGTCACCGTAGGCAGAGAGCCGACGCTCGTCCTCGCCGGCGCCGGCAGTGGCAAGACGCGCGTGCTCGTGCACCGGATCGCATGGCTCGTCCGCGTCGAAGGCTACGCGCCGCAGCACGTGCTCGCCGTCACGTTCACGAACAAGGCGGCGAACGAGATGCGCCAGAGGATCGAGGCGCTGCTCGGCTACCCGACCCGGAACCTGTGGATCGGCACGTTCCACGGCCTCGCGCATCGGCTGCTGCGGATACACGCGAAGGACGCGGACCTCCCCGAAGCGTTCCAGATCATGGACTCGGACGATCAGCTCCGCCTGATCCGCCGAATGCTGCGGACGCTCGGCATCGACGAGCACGAGTGGGCGCCTCGCGATGTGCAGTGGTTCATCAACACGCAGAAGGACGAGGGGCTGCGTCCGAGCGACCTCC
>CAZKNH010000096.1:0-15764 GCA_964553875.1 uncultured Gammaproteobacteria bacterium
CGGCGAGCGGCTCGAGCTCCTCCGGATGGCGCGACGACATCAGCACCTCGTGCCCTGCCGCGACCCAGTGACGCGCGAGCGCTCCGCCGATATTGCCGGTGCCGATGATGCCGATGCGCATCGGCCGATCCGCCTGCTGTGCCGACGCGGCGGCCGCGAAGAGCAGGCCTCCCGCGATGAGCGCGGCGAGGCCGGTCGCCGCGCGGATCCATCGTCTCATGTCCATCCTCCCCATCCCGAGAACGGGAGAATGGTGTCAGACCCGATTTTTCGCGGAAAGGGTGGCGGCCCCCGCTCAGCCCTGACGCAGAATCACAGGCCAGGCCGCGCGGAGATAGTCGAGCATCGACCAGACCGTGAGCGCCGCGGCAACGAACAAGAGCGCCACACCGATCGGATAGACCTCGAGCCCGAAGATCGGGTCGCGGTACAGCATCAGCCCGATGCCGATGATCTGCAGCGTCGTCTTCCACTTTCCGAAAAACGTCACGGCCACCCGCGACCGCGCGCCGATCTCGGACATCCACTCGCGCAGCGCCGAGACCGTGATCTCGCGGCCGATGATGATGCCGGCGACGACGGCGAGCGGCACGCGCGGGTCGGCCTGCACGAGCAGCACGAGCGCGGTCGATACGATCAGCTTGTCCGCGACGGGATCGAGGAACGCGCCGAAACGCGACGTCTGGTTCAGACGCCGCGCGAGATACCCGTCGAAATAGTCCGTGATGCCGGCGAGCGCAAAGAGCAAGCCCGCGGCCGGCCGAGCCCAGTCGACGGGCAGGTAGAAGACAACGACGACGAGCGGGATCGCAACGATGCGAAACCACGTGAGCGCGTTCGGCAAGTTCAAGACCATCGCTTCGCCCGGCCCGTCATTCGGCGTGGAAATGCTGGTAAATCGATTCCGCCAGCTGCCGAGAAATGCCCTTCACCTTGGCGAGGTCGTCGACGCCGGCCCGGGCGACCGCCTGCAGCCCGCCGAACTGCTTCAGCAGGTCGCGGCGGCGCTTCGGTCCGAGCCCCGGAATCTCCTCGAGCGGCGATGCGGTCGCGCGGCGCCTGCGCCGCGCCCGGTGCCCGACGAGCGCGAACCGGTGCGCCTCGTCGCGCAGTTGCTGGATGAGGTGCAGCGCCGGCGAGTGACCGGGCAGCGCGAGCGAGCCGGTTCTGCCGGAGACATAAAGCCGCTCGCGGCCGGGCTTCCTGCCCTCGCCCTTCGCGACACCGACCAGCGTGATGCCGTCGATCTCGAGTTCCTTCAGCACGTCCTCGGCCTGCTTGAGCTGCCCGCGGCCGCCGTCGATGAACAGCACGTCGGGCGTCGGCGACTCGCCGCGCTTCACACGGGAGTAGCGCCGCGTGAGCGCCTGCCGGAGCGCCGCATAGTCGTCACCCGGCGTGATGCCGCCGATGTTGAAGCGGCGGTAGTCCGATTTCAACGGGCCGTCCGGCCCGAACACGACGCACGACGCGACCGTCTCCTCGCCGCCGGTGTGGCTGATATCGAAGCACTCGAGCCGGCTCGGCGGCTCGTCGAGCCCGAGCGCTTCCGCGAGTGCCTCGAGCTGCGCGCCGGTATTCGACGCGGAAGCCGCCCGGAGCTCCGCACCGTGCCGGGCGTTCGTCACCGCCATCTCGACCCACCGCCTGCGATCGCCGCGGAGCCGCCACTTGATCTCGACCTTGCGGCCGGCCTGCTCGCTCAGCATCGCTTCGAGCGACTCGGCGTCCGGCACCTCCCGGCTCACGAGAATCTCGCGCGGCGCCTCGCGCCCGCCGTAGTACTGCAGCAGGAACGCGCGAATCACCTCGTCCTCGTCCGCGCCCTCGGCGACCTTCGGGAAGTGTTGGCGTGTGCCGAGCGAGCGCCCGCCCCGGAAGAACATCACGGCGACGCAGTGGACGCCGTGCTCGACCGCAAGCCCGATCGCGTCGAAGTCCGTCGCGGACGCGGACATCAGCTGCTCGGACTGCACTTGTCTGAGCTTCGCGAGCTGGTCGCGGTACTGGGCCGCGAGCTCGAAGCGGAGCTCGGCGGATGCCTGCTCCATGCGCTCGACGAGGCGCGCCGTCACCGCGTCGGCCCGTCCCTCGAGGAACAGCATCGCGTTCTCGACGTCGCGCGCGTACTCCTCCTTCGAGATCAGCCCGACGCACGGCGCGCTGCAGCGATGAATCTGATACTGCAGGCACGGCCGCGTGCGGTTGGCGAAATACGTGTCGTCGCACTGGCGGAGCCGAAAGAGCTTCTGCAGCTGGTTCAGCGTGGACCTGACCGCGCCGGCGCTCGGATAGGGCCCGTAGAGCTTGCCGCGTTTCGTGCGCGGGCCGCGGTAGAACGTGAGCCGAGGATAGTCCTCGCTCGGATCGACGTGGATGTACGGATAGCTCTTGTCGTCGCGGAGCACGACGTTGAAGCGCGGACGATGGCGCTTGATGAGGTTGTACTCGAGCATCAGCGCCTCGGACTCGGTCCGCGTGACCGTGACCTCGATGTCCGCGACGGCCCTGAGCATCGCCATCGTCTTCGCGTCCTGCGCACGGCCCGAGAAATAGCTGCTCACGCGCCGCCGCAGATCCTTCGCCTTGCCGACGTAAATCACGTCGCCGCGCGCGTCCAGCATCCGGTAGACGCCGGGGCGATGCGTCAAGGTACGCAGCAGCGCCGTCGGGTCGAACGTGCCCGTTCGCTCGGCGTCCTCCCGCTCGACGTCAGTCTGCTCGGCTTCCGCACGCTCGACGCCGGGCTCCGCATCGCGAACTTCGATGCCGGCCGTCGTCGGTGATGTGTCTTTCTGGGTCATCTGCATGGATCGAAGTCCCGTCCGTTCGACAACCGAACGGCGGCTTCATTGCTGTCGGCCGCCTGCCGTCCGTCCCCGGCCGGCCGCAACGCGCTCAGTCGTCCATGTGTCGGATCACGGCTTCGCCGAATCCCCGGGTGCCGACGAGCTTCGCACCCGGGATCAGATGCTCGATCCGCTCCGTGACGGGCCCCTTGGCCTTCGGCAACGGTGCGCGCATCGACTCGCGGATCAGCGCGAGATCGAACGTCAGCTCCTTCGCGGCGATCGTGTTCGCGACCCCTTTGAGGATCAGATCCGCCGCCTCGTCCCAGCCGAGATAGCGCAGCATCATCTCGGCGGACAGGATCAGCGAGCCCGGATTCACGCGGTCCTTGCCGGCGACATCCGGGGCCGTGCCGTGCGTCGCCTCGAAAACGGCATAGCCGTCGCCGATGTTCCCGCCCGGCGCGATGCCGATGCCGCCGACCTGCGCCGCGAGCGCGTCCGAGATGTAATCGCCGTTCAGATTCAGCGTCGCGATCACGTCGTAGTCCTGCGGGTTCAGCACGATCTGCTGCAGGAAGTTGTCGGCGATCACGTCCTTGATCACGAGGTCGCGGCCCGTCACGGGATTCTTGAACGAAAGCCATGGGCCGCCGTCGATCTCGCGCGCGCCGAACTCCTCGCGGGCAAGCGCGTAGCCCCAGTTGCGGAACGCGCCCTCGGTGTACTTCATGATGTTGCCCTTGTGCACGAGCGTCACCGAGCGGCGGTCGTAGCGCACCGCGTACTCGATCGCCTTGCGCACCAGACGCTGCGAGCCTTCGCGCGAGACGGGCTTGATGCCTATGCCTGCGCTCGACGGGAAGCGGATCTCGGTGACGCCGAGCTCGGTCTGCAGGAAGTGGATCAGCTTCTGCACCTCGGGCGAGCCGCACGGCCACTCGATGCCCGCGTAGATGTCCTCGGTGTTCTCGCGGAAGACGACCATGTCGACATGGTCGGAGACCCGCGACGGCGTCGACGCGCCCGGGAAGTAGCGGATCGGGCGGACGCACGCGTAGAGGTCCATCCGCTGCCGGATCGCGACGTTCAGCGAGCGGATGCCGCCGCCGACGGGCGTCGCGAGCGGGCCCTTGATCGAGACGACATAATGCTCGAGCGCATGCATCGTCTCCTCGGGCAGCACCTCGCCGTACCGTGCGACGGCTTTGTCGCCGGCGTAGACCTCCATCCACGCGATCGCGCGACGGCCGCCGTACGCCTTCGCGACCGCGGCATCGACCACGGCGCGCATGACGGGCGTGACATCGACGCCGATGCCGTCACCCTCGATGAACGGGATGACGGGCCGGTCCGGCACGCGCAGCGACCCGTCGGCGTTGATCGAAATGCGCTCGCCGCCTTGCGGCGGCTCGATGTGCTCGTATTGCATCGCGGAACCCGGGGGCGGTAGGCAGATAGGGGCATTATCGCATGCCCTCTGCCTCCTTTTTCCCCAGGCGCCCGGCGATCAGCATCGCGATCTCCATCGCCTGATCGTAGTTCAGGCGCGGGTCGACCTGCGTCTTGTACGCGCGCGCGAGATCGGACTCCGTCAGGCCGCGCGGGCCGCCGGTGCATTCCGTGACGTTTCCACCGGTGAGCTCGAGATGCACGCCGCCCAGAACGCTTCCCATCTCGCGGTGGATCCGGAACGCCGCGCGCAGCTCCTCGCGGATGTTCTCGAACCGGCGAGTCTTGTACCCGTCGGCCGTCGTCTCGGTGTTGCCGTGCATCGGATCGCAGACCCAGAGCACCTCCGATCCGGTGCTCCGGACGGCCTCGATCACGCGCGGCAGGTGCTCCTCGATGTGCTTCACACCGAAGCGCGTGATCAGCGTCAGCCGGCCCGGCTCGTCGTTCGGGTTCAGCACGCGGATCAGCTGGCGCACCTGCTCGTCGCTCGTTCCCGTGCCGATCTTGACGGCGATCGGGTTCGCGATGCCGCGGAAATACTCGACGTGCGCGCCGCCGGGATCGGCCGTACGCAGGCCGATCCACGGGAAGTGCGTCGTCAGGTTGTACCAGCGCTGGCGGTGCGGCAGGAAGCGCGTCTGCGCCTGCTCGTACGGGAGGTGCAGCCCCTCGTGCGACGCATAGAAGTTCACGCGCCGCGTGCGGTGCATCGGCACGCCGGTCACGACCTCGAAGAAGCGCAGCGAGTCCGACACCTGCCGCACGAGCTCGTGATACTCGGCCGCGAACGCGGACTCGCCGACGAACCCGAGATCCCAGTTCTCCGGGTGATGGAGATCCGCGAAGCCGCCGTCGAGCAGCGACCGGATGAAGTTCAACGTCAGCGCGGCCCGCTCGTAGCCACGCAGCATCAGCTCGGGCTCGGGCTCCCGGTCCGCCGGCGTGAAGCCGCTGCGATTGATGATGTCACCGCGATAGCTCGGCAGCGACACGCCGTTCCGCGTCTCGTAGTCGGCGCTCCGCGGCTTCGCGTACTGGCCCGCGAGCCGGCCGACACGGATGATCGGCTTCTTCAGGCCCACGATCATCACGAGAGACATCTGCAGCAGGATCTTGAGCTGCTGAACGATGTTCTCGGACGTGCACTCGTCGAAGCTCTCCGCGCAGTCGCCGCCTTGCAGCAGGAAGGCCTCGCCGCGCTGCGCGGCCGCGAGCTCCGCTTTGAGCGCCTCGATCTCCCACGATGTGACGATCGGCGGCAAGGCTGCGAGGCTCGAAAGGGTCGCTTCGAGGCGCGCCCTGTCCCGATAGATGGGCTGCTGGGCGGCAGGCAGGCGCTGCCAGCTCGCCGGGTGCCATTCGGAAGGCATGTGCGTCATGGGGCCAGCACTATAACCCGAACCGGGGAAAAGCGGCGCTCCCGGCGGCGGGTGCTATCATCGGACGCATGCTTCCACGGCTTTTTTGGCTGCGCCGCGGAGCGGCGGCAGTCCTGCTGACGGCCGTTGCCGTGCTCGCCGCGTGGTCGGCCGCTGCGCAGGTCGCGTCGAGCGAGCGCTCCCAAGGCGGCAAGCGTGCGCTTCTCCTTGGCGTGCAGGACGCCATCGGACCCGCGACCGCGGACTACATCGTCCGCGGCATCGAGCGGGCCGAGGAGGAAGGCGCGGCCCTCGTCGTGATCGAGCTCGATACGCCCGGCGGGCTCGATACGTCGATGCGCACGATCATCCAGGCGATCCTCGGCGCGTCGGTCCCGGTCGCGGTCTACGTCTGGCCGCAGGGCGCGCGGGCCGCGAGCGCCGGCACGTACATACTTTACGCGAGCCATATCGCCGCAATGGCGCCGGCGACGAACCTCGGCGCGGCGACGCCGGTGCCGATCGGCGGCACGGCGCCCGCCCCCGGCGGCGAGTCGCCCGCCCCGCCGCGCGGCGAGCCGGAACCGGCCCCGGACGACGAGCCGGAAGCCGACGACGAGCCGGCAGCGCCGGGCTCCGCGTCCGAACGCAAGGCGATCAACGACGCGGTCGCGTACATCCGGAGCCTCGCCGAGCGGCGCGGCCGCAACGCAGACTGGGCCGAGCGCGCCGTCCGTCGCGGTGAGAGCCTCACGGCGACGGCGGCGCTCGAGCTCGGCGTCATCGACTTCATCGCGCGCGATCTCGACGACCTGTTCCGGCAGATCGACGGCCTCGAGATCGAAATGCCGGGCGGCAACGTCACGCTCGACACGACCGGGCTCACGGTGGACCGCGTCGAGGCGGACTGGCGCACACGCTTTCTCGCCGTCATCAGCAACCCGACGATCGCGTACATCCTGCTCCTGATCGGCATCTACGGCCTGATCCTCGAAGGCTACAACCCCGGCGCGATCCTGCCCGGCGTCGTCGGCGCGATCTCGCTGCTGCTCGCGCTCTTCGCGCTGCAGGTGCTGCCGGTCAATTACGCGGGCCTCGCGCTGATCCTGCTCGGCGTCGTGCTGATCATCGCGGAATTCTTCATGCCGAGCTTCGGCGCCCTCGGGATCGGCGGCGTCGTCGCGTTCGTGATCGGCTCGATCATCATGATGGATACGGACGTGCCGGGCTTCGGCATCTCCATGGCGCTGATCACGTCGATCGCGACCGCAGCCTCCCTGCTCCTGGTCGGCGTCGTCTGGCTCGCGATGCGTGCGCGGACGCGCCCGGTCGTCAGCGGCAGGGAGCAGATGGCGGGCGCGACAGTGATCGCGCTCGAGGATTTCGTCGGCGAAGGCGCCGTGCGCATCTACGGCGAGCGCTGGCGTGCGCACTCGACGGTGCCGGTACGGAAAGGCCAGAGGCTCAAGGTTGCGCGGGTCGACGGTTTGCTGCTCTACGTCGAGCCGCTCGACTCGGACGAGCCGCCGGCCCGGACGGCGCTCTCGAGCTGACGCAGCGCGCCGACGCCTTGGCGGAGAATTCGCTCAACCGACAGGAAAGGAAACGGCATGTTCTTGGAATTCCCGATCTTCCTCCTCCTGATCGTGCTGCTGATCCTGTTCAGCGCGATCAAGATTTTGCGCGAATACGAACGGGGCGTGATTTTCACGCTCGGACGCTTCTCGGGCGTCAAAGGACCGGGCCTGATCATCGTGATCCCGGGCATTCAGCAGATGGTCCGCGTGGATCTCCGTACGATCGTGCTGGACGTGCCGACGCAGGACGTGATCTCGCGCGATAACGTGTCCGTGCGCGTGAGCGCGGTGATCTACTTCCGGGTCGTCGATCCAGAGAAGGCCGTCATCCAGATCGAGAACCGCGTCGAGGCGACGAGCCAGCTCGCGCAGACGACGCTGCGCTCGGTCCTCGGCCGGCACGAGCTCGACGACATGCTCGCCGAGCGCGACAAGCTGAACGCCGACATTCAGGCGATCCTCGACGAAGCGACGGAGGCCTGGGGCATCAAGGTCACGAACGTCGAGATCAAGCACGTCGACCTCGACGAAAGCATGATCCGCGCGATCGCGGCGCAGGCGGAGGCGGAGCGAAACCGGCGCGCGAAGATCATCCATGCCGAAGGCGAGTTCCAGGCGTCGAAGCGGCTCGCGAGCGCCGCGCGCGTGCTCGCTGCGCAGCCGCAGGCGCTGCAGCTTCGGTTCCTGCAGACGCTGACCGACGTCGCGAGCGAGCGGAACTCGCACACGATCATCTTCCCGGTGCCGCTCGACCTGATCCGCCCGCTGATGGACATCGCGACGGCGAAGGCACCGCCGCGCGAGGAGCCTCCGCGCCCGGACATCGACGAGATCCTCGCGGAAGACGCTGCGGACACCGCGACGCCGGAGCTGCCCGAAACCCGCGCCTGAACGTGTCAGACACCTTTTCCTGCGGAAAAGGTGTCTGACACGAATTTCCGCCACGCATCCTCGAGGCGCTTCGCGGACACGGGCCGCGACGTGCCGAGGGCCTGCGCGAACAGCGACACGCGAAGCTCCTCGAGCAGCCAGCGATAATCGACGACCGCATCGGGCCACGGCCAGTCCGGCGGATGGCGCTTTCGCCACGCTTCGAGCCGCTCCGCCGCCTCGCGGACGATCGCCTGGTGCTCGCCGTCCTTCGGCGAGCGCTGCGCGAGCTTGTCGAGCCTTACGCCCACAGCCTTCAGATACCGCGGCAGGTGCACACGCCATCGTGCGGGCGTCGCCGTAAGGAAGCCCGGACGGACGAGCGCATCGAGCTGCGCCGCAATATCGTCCACGGCGTCCGGCGGGAGCCGGTTGGCGTCACGCTCGAGCCTGCGCTTGAGCGCTCGATAGTCGCGCAGCACGCCCCGCGCGAGCGCGATCAGCCGCTCCGCCGCCGGCACGAGCTCCGCGCGTCCCTGCTCGAGCCTGCGCTCGAATTCGGCTGCCGTGCGGATCGGCACGTCGAGCCCGAAGGCCTCGTCGGCCGCAGCGCTCGAGACGTCGTCGACGAGCGCGTCGCCGGTGCCGACGCCGTGAAACGACAGGATCAGCTCGCGGTCGTCGACGACGCGGCGGCGGATCAGCTCCGTCTGCTGCGGAAGCTGCTTCAGCAAGAGGCGGCGGACGCCGGCCCGATGCCTTGCGGCCGCGGCAGGTCCCGGCGCGAGCAGCTCGAGGTCGACGCGGCCGTCGACGTCGATCAGCGCCGGAAAGAGCGCGAGCGAAGTGCCGTACTGCTCGACGCGAACGCTGTCAGGCAGATCCGGAAAGTCCCAGCGCGCGACGCCGCGCCGTGACCACTCGGACTCGGACGCGGCATGCGGCGCACCGTGCGCGAAGCCTCGTTGCAGCGCGACGAGATCGCGGCTTGCCGCGATCACCGCGCCGTCCGGTCCGACCACCTCGATCCGCATCGTCAGCTCCGGCGGCAGCGACACCGCGTCGAGCGCCGCGCCGGCGTCGAGGCCGTACCGCGTCGCGAGCACGTCGCGAAGCGCAGCACGCATCGTCTTGGCGCCCCGCTCGCGTGAAAGCTCCGGCCACAGCGCGTCGACGGTATCCGGCAGCGGCACGAGCGCGCGGCGCATTTCCTTCGGCAATCCACGAAGCAGCGCGACGGCCTTGCCAGGCGCCCAGCCGGGCACGAGCCAGTCGAGTGCCTCGTCGCGCAAGAGACCGACGAGCGGCTCTGGCACGCGCAGCGTGATCCCGTCGCGCTCCGAGCCCGGCTCGAACGCGTAACGGAGCGGCAAACGGTGGCCCGCCACGTCGAGCGCGTCCGGATACGCGTCCCGGTCGAGCTCGGCCGGATCGCGCGTCGCGATGTCGAGCACGTGCATCTCGAGCTTGCGTGCGTTCGCCGGGTCGCGGCACCAGCGCCTGAGCGCCGCGCGGTCCGCGATGTCTTCGGGCAGACGTGCCCCATAGAACGCCTCGGCGGCCCGCTCGCCGGCATAGAGGTCGCGCGAGCGGCGCTTCGCCTCCCAGCCGTGCAGGCGCTCGCGGAGCTTCCGGTTGTGCGCGAGGAAGCGGAGCCGCTCGCCGAGGTTGTCCGCGGCGAGCGCATCGCGAATGAAGATGCGCCGCGCCTCGGCGCGATCCACGCGCGCGTAGTCGACGTGCCGGTCGCGCGAGAGCGTCAAGCCGAAAAGCGTCACCAGCTCGCGCGCGAGCACGCGCCCGCGCCGTGCGTCCCAGTGCGGCTCCGCGTACTCGCGCCGGACGAGATGCGCGGCCGCGTCCTCGACCCACTTGGGCTTGATCTGCGCGACGGTGCGCAGGTACACCCGCTCCGTCGCGACGCGCTCCGCTGCGACGACCCAACGCGGCCTCTTCTGCGCGAGCCCGCTGCCCGGGAAGATCGTCGCGCGTGCGCCGTGCATCCCTTCGTAGCCGCCGTCATCGGTCTTCTCGGCGACGAAATCGACGAACGCCGCGATCACCGCGCGGTGGATCTGCTCGTAGCTCGCGTCGCGCGGCGCAATGCGCCAGCCGAGACCGCGCGTCAGCTCCTTGAGCTGATGATGCACGTCCTCCCATTCACGGAGTCGCGCGAGCGACAGGAAGCGGCTCTCGCACCACTTGCGAAGCGCCTTCGCGCCGGCCTGCCGCTCGCGGCCGTATGCCTTCCACAGCGCAAGCAGCGTCATGAAGTCCGAGCGCTCGTCGGCAATCTCCGCATGCTTCGCGCGCGCCGCGCCGAGGTTGTCCGCGGGCTGCTCGCGCGGATCGACGACGCCGAGCGCGGCCGCGAGCACGAGCCCCTCGCGCAGCGCATTCTGGCGCTGCGCGGCGAGCAACAGGCGCGCGAGCCGCGGATCGACCGGCAATCGCGCCATCAGCTCGCCGTCCGGCGTGAGCTTCCGCTCCGCGTCGAGCGCGCCGAGAAGATAGAGCAGCCGATACGCGTCGTTGACGGCCTTCGTCGGCGGCGCGTCGATGAACGGAAACTCGTCGACGCGGCCGAGATGAAGCGCCTCGAGCTTCAGGATCACGCCCGCGAGATTCGTGCGCAGGATCTCGGGCTCCATGAACGCCGGGCGCGACTCGAAGTCCTGCTCGTCGTAGAGCCTTATGCAGATGCCCGGGGCGAGCCGCCCGCACCGGCCCGCGCGCTGGACCGCGTTCGCCTGCGCGATCGGCTCGACGCCGAGCGACTGCAAGCGGTGCCGCGTCGAGTAGCGGCTGACGCGGGCGAGCCCGGAATCGACGACGAAGCGGATCCGCGGCACCGTCAGCGACGTCTCCGCGATGTTCGTCGCGAGCACGATCCTGGGCAAAGGGCCCGGCGCGAAAATCCTGTGCTGCCGCGTCGCGGTCAACCGCGCGTAGAGCGGCAGGATCTCGTAGCGCTTCGGCCCCGTCTGCTTGAGCTCCCGCTCCGCATCGCGGATCCAGCGCTCGCCCGGCAGGAACACGAGCACGTCGCGCGCGCTGCCGCCGCCGATCGACTCGAGGTCGACGTCGGCGAGCTCCGACACCGCGGCCGCGACCGCCTGCGGCAGATCGACGCCGTGCTCGAGCGGCCGATAGCGCACTTCGACCGGGTACGTACGCCCCTCGACGCGGATGATCGGCGCGCCGCCGAAATGCTCGGCGAAGCGCTCCGGGTCGATCGTCGCGGACGTGACGATGATCTTGAGGTCGGGGCGCCGCGCGCCGAGCCGCTTGAGGAAACCGAGCAGGAAGTCGATGTTGAGGCTGCGTTCGTGCGCCTCGTCGATGATCAGCGTGTCGTACGCGTCGAGCCAGCGGTCGCGGCGGATCTCGTTCAGCAGAATACCGTCCGTCATCACCTTGACGAGCGTCGCCGGGTTCGTCTCGTCGGTGAAACGCACCTGGTAGCCCACGGCGCCGCCGAGCTCGACGCCGAGCTCCTCGGCGAGCCGCTCCGCGACCGAGCGCGCGGCGATGCGGCGCGGCTGGGTATGGCCGATCATCGCGTCGATCCCGCGGCCCGCCTCGAGGCAGAGCTTCGGCAGCTGAGTCGTCTTGCCGCTGCCCGTGTCGCCGCAGACGACGATCACGCGATGACGCGCGAGCGCATCGAGAATCTGCTCCCGCGCCTGCGAGATCGGGAGCTCGTCGGGGTACTCGAGCCGCACGCGCGTCGCGCGGCGCTTCTCGGCGCGCGCCTCCGCCTCCTCGAGGCGCGCGTCGAGCTTCTCGACGAGCCGCGACGCCGGACGCCCGCTCCGCTCGCGCCGCTCGATCGCGCCGAGCAGCGCACGTAGGTCCGCGCGATCGTCCCGTGCGACGTTCGCGATCCGCGCCTCGAGAGCGCTCTTCGGCTCGCTCATGCCGCGTCCCTGCCGCACGTCGGTCACGGCGAGAAACCGGCCCGGCCGAGCGTCACGCGCACGGACACGCCGCCCAGGCTCGAGCGCCCGACGTCGAGCGTGCCGCCGTAGAGCTCGACCGTCTCGCGCACGACCGCGAGCCCGATGCCCTGCCCCGGCATCGACTCGTCCGCGCGCACACCGCGCTCGAGGACGCGCTGCGCCTCGTCGGGATCGAGGCCATTGCCGTCGTCGCCGATCTCGAGCATCACGCCGTCCGGTCGCGCGGCGACGCGCACGTTCACTCTGCCCTTGCAGTACTTGTATGCGTTGTCGAGAAGATTACCGAGAAGCTCCGTGAGGTCGCCCGGATCGCCGTGGAAGACCGCATTCGCCTCGACGTCCGTCGTGCACTCGACGCGCTTGTCGCGATACACCTTGTCGAGCGTCTGCTTCAGGTCCATGACGACGGGCGCGACGGCGACGGGCTCGGCGCCGAGGCCGGTCGCACCGCTCGCACGTGCGCGGCGCAGCTGATAGGACACGCGCTGATCCATCCGCTCGACCTCGCGCGAGAGCGCATGCTCGACGTCGTCGCGCCGCCCCCGCCGTGCTGCGAGCTCGCTCAGCAGACTTCGCATCGCGGCGAGCGGCGTCTTCAGGCTGTGCGCGAGATCATCGAGCATGTTGCGGTAGCGGACGAGCCGGCGGCGCTCCGTCTCGATCAGCGCGTTCAGATTCCCGGCGAGCGGCACGAGCTCGGCCGGAAAATCGCCTTCGAGGCGCTGCCGGCGCCCCGCCTCGACGTCACGGACCTGCCGCTCGAGCGTCGCGAGCGGGCGGAGCACGATCTTGAGGAGCCCCGTGAGCACGAGGAGCGTCACGACCGTGATCGTCGCGAACCACGTGATCAAGTAGCCGCGGTACGTACCTTGCCGCTCGAGGTACGGCACGAGCGACACCGCGATGCCGAACGTGTACGTCTCGAAGACGCCGTCGTCGTCCGCGTCGAAATCGATACGCCGGAGCAGCGCCTCGAGCGGCGGGAACGACTTGTCGTCGATCCGCACATACCGGCGCGGCTCGCGTTCGAGCACGTGCGGCGCGATCGGCAGGTCGCGGTCGAGGAGCGACTGCGACCGCCAGAGCACGTTGCCGTCTGCGTCCCACAGCATTCCGTAGAGCCCCGAGTCCGCGACGGAGAACTGCGGATTGATGAGCTCCGCGGGCAACGTGAGCCCGCCGTCCTCGGTCGGATCGGCGAACGCGGCGAGACCCAAGAGCTGCACGTCGAGCAGCTCGCGCCGCGCGTCGTCGGTCGTCTGCCGGAACGTGACGTCGAGCGCCGCGACGGTCAACGCGAACAGCGCGGTCAGCGCGACGCTGACCCAGAGCAGGACACGCGCGCGAAGTGAACGAAGGAAGGCCATCGATGGAAAAGCGGATTATCCTGCCGCGGAGCCGCCCGCATTGTCCCCGAACGCGCGCGCCGAACGAAGAGGTCGCCGATCGGCAACCGCGGGAGCGACCGTCTCAGCACCCGTCCCGGAGCCAGCCGAGCGCGGCCTGCACGTCCGGCTGATCCTCGAGCGGCACGCCCTGCGACGCGCCCGGCGCCGGCACGTCCGGCTCGATCGGGCCCCGGTACGCGCGCCCGGTCCGGTCGCTCATCGTGACGACGGCGAGCACGAGCTCGGCGCCGTCGGGCAGCTCGAACGTCCGCGTGCCGGTGTTCACGCCGGCCGTCGGCACGCCGAAGCTTCGCCGTCCGTCGACGCCGCGGAACGCCATAGCGAGCACCTCGCCCGCGCTCGCCGTGTCTGCGCCGATCAGGAGCGCGACGCGCGCGCGGGCGTCGCGCGGCCGATAAGGGTCAGCCCGCACGCGAAGACGCGCGTAGTCGCCGAGGCCCGCCTTGCCGTCCCGGTACCAGACGCTCTCGCGGCGCCCGTCGCGATACGTCGCATGCAACGCGTCGCCGTCGCCGAGCAGCGGACCGAGCCCGAGCAGCATCGGCCACAGGTTTCCGCCCGAGTTCCGGCGAAGATCGACGACCCAGCCGCACGCGCCGCCGGCCTCGTCGTCGAGCGTGCGGATCAGCGACTGCAGCGTCTCGGCGAACTCGACCTGCTGCCCGTGCGTGCCGCCGGCAAAGCCCGGCACCGTCAGATAACCGATGCCGCCGGCGAGGAGCCTCCCCTCGGGCGGTATCGGCGGCCGGCCGGTCCGCGCGTTCGAGACCGGCGCGCGGCCGAGCGCCTCCGCGCGGTCGGGCGGCCGGAGAAACCCGTGAACGTCGCCGAGCGCGCCGATCGCATAACGCACGGCGAGATACGCGTCGCTCGACGTCACCGCACCGCGCGCCTGCTCGAGCACGGCCCCGCGAAACTCGGGCCAATCGACGGACATGCGATGGATCGAATGCGCGTCGATCAGGTCGAGCACGTAGTCGACGTAGCGGCGAGCGGCGGACGACGCGGGCGGCAGCGCGGTCGTGCTCGCGCCTTCAATCGACACCGAGTCGACGAACGCCGTGCCCTGACCGACCGAGACCGTGAAGCGGAGACGTTCAGCGGCCGTGAAGCGCGGCGCGTCGATCGTGATCTCGCCCCACGCGTTCGCGGGAAGCGGCGCGCGCCGGCGATCGACATAGAGAAGGCCGTCGGCGCCGTCGACACGGACGAAAAGCTCTATCGCATCCGCGCCGTCGTCGCCGCGGGCATGGAGCGAGAAGTGGATACGGTTACCGTCGATCTCCGGCGGCGCGATTTCGAGCGTCGCGCGCGCGGCGCGCCCGTCGACCGCGCCGAGCCTCAAGCTCCGCTCGCCGTCGTGCGCTACGACCGTATCGATCGCGCTGCCCGGGCCGAGGCTCCAGCCCGTCGGTATGCCGTCCTTGCGCGGCTGCTCGAAGCTTCCGTCGACGGCGAATGCTGAGTCCGCGGCGGCCACGGATTGCGCGGTTGCGCGCTCGCCGCCGCAGACGAGCATAACGAGCGCGAGGACGACCGCGCAGACGTCAGTCGAGCGGTGTCCACACGTGGCCATGGGCCGGATCGTCCCGATACGCCTCGTAGTGCTGGCGCAGCAGATCGCGGCCGTAGTCGTTGCCGTTCGGCGTGCGGACGACGGTGTGGATGTGGTTGCGCGTCGCGACGTTGCGGGGCCCAGCGAGCGCCGTCGGGCCCTGATGATCGAACTCGATGTAGAGCACCGGGCTCACGATCCGGTAGTAGAACACCGCATCCGGCCCGACGTCGCCCTTCCATGCGAAGTACGTCCGGTCGAGATGCGCGCGCACCTCGTCCATCTTCACGGCCGCGTGCCCGTCGTCCATGTTGCCGACGTAGGCCTCGATCAGCGCGAGCAGCCGTTCGCGCTGCGCAGCGTCGAGGCGCGTCGCCGGAAGCCCTTCGAGCGGAACGTCGATGTTGTCGCGGAACATCTCGGCGAGGTTCTCGCCGCGGCTCTTCGTGCTCGACAGGAGCGCTTGTCTGCGCTGCTCGGGATCGAGCGACGCCATCAGCTCGACGGCGAGATCCTGCTCGACCTCGAGAATCGTCGTCCCCGCGTACTTTCCGGACGTCGCGGTGATCGGCTCCGAGCCCATGAACGTCGGTGTCATCACGACCTGGTCGCCGAGCACGAAATAATTGATCACGAGGTGATGCCCGTCGATCTGCCAGCCCCACGGCTCGGTCGCGGACGGCTCGCCGAAGATCGTGAACCAGTAGAGGTGCTCGCCGTACTCCTCGAAGTTGTCGACGAGCTCGGCGAGGTGATGGTTGAGGCGCATGATGTCGCGCGACGTCTCGT
>CAZKNH010000097.1:0-15444 GCA_964553875.1 uncultured Gammaproteobacteria bacterium
GCTTCGTCGAGATCGAGGAGGGCGTCGAGGGCCTGGTGCACGTCTCCGAGATGGATTGGACGAACAAGAACGTCAATCCGCACAAGGTCGTGCAGATCGGTGACGAGGTCGAGGTCATGGTCCTCGACATCGACGAGGATCGCCGGCGCATCTCGTTGGGCTTGAAGCAGTGCAAGCCCAATCCGTGGGCCGAGTTCGCCGAGAACTACCAGAAGGGCGATCGGGTCTCGGGCCAGATCAAGTCGATCACGGACTTCGGCGTCTTCATCGGGCTGCCGGGCGGCATCGACGGTCTCGTCCATCTCTCCGATCTCTCCTGGGACGTGCCCGGCGAGGAGGCGGTGCGCAACTACAAGAAGGGCGAGGAGCTCGAGGCGGTCGTGCTCGCGATCGATCCCGAGCGCGAGCGAATCTCGCTCGGCGTGAAGCAGCTCGACAAGGACCCGCTGTCGTTGTTCATCGCGGAGCACCCGAAGGGCAGCATCGTGAAGGGCATCGTGCAGGAGGTCGACGCCAAGGGCGCCACGGTGCAGCTCGACGGCGGCGTGGTCGGACAGCTTCGCGCGTCCGAAATCTCGCGCGATCGCGTCGAGGACGCACGCACCGTGCTGAAGCCGGGCCAGGAGATCGAGGCGAAGTTCACGGGCGTCGACCGCAAGAACCGGGTCGTGTCCCTGTCCATCAAGGCGAAGGAAGCCCACGAAGAAGCGCAGGCGATCCAGAGCTACAGGACGGATCGACCGTCGACCGGCACGACGCTGGGCGACTTGTTGAAAGAGCAGATGTCCGAGTAGGGCGTCTCGCGTTTCCGAGTCGGATCGAGCCAAGGCTGATAGGGGCAGTCGCAGATGACGAAGTCCGAGTTGATCGAATCCATCGCCCGCAACCAGAAGCATTTGCCGGCCAAGGACGTGGAGCTCGCGGTCAAGCACATTCTCGAGCTGATGAGCGAGGCGCTCGCGAGCGGCGAACGCATCGAGATTCGGGGCTTCGGCAGCTTCTCGCTGCACTACCGTCCGCCTCGTATGGGCCGGAATCCGAAAACCGGCGACCCCGTGGCGCTTGCCGGGAAGCACGTGCCGCACTTCAAGCCGGGCAAGGATCTGCGGGAACGGGTGAACGCGTCGCGGCATCTGCCGGTCCGAAGCTGATCGCCGCGCAGGCCTGAGGGAACGGAGCCGGCCGCCGAGTCACGGCGGCCGGCTTTCCCGGTGGACGGGCGGCGCGGCAGCGGCGGCGCGGACCTATGTCGCGGCGGCGCCCGCAAGCGCGGGGGACCTCGAAGTGATCGCGCTGCGTCGATTTCTGTTCATCGCAATGCTCGTCTTCGCGGCAGCCGTCGCCGCGCTTTTCGCATTCAACAACCCCGAAAGGATCAGCGTCGACGTCGGCGTTGCGCGCCTCGACGACGTGCCCGCATCCGTCGCGTTCGCAACCGCCTTCGCTCTCGGTTGGTGCTTCGGCGTCGCGTCGACCGCGTTCGCGCTGCTCAAGCTGTCGGCCGATCGTCGGCGGCTCCGAAAGGAGCTGCGTATCGCGGAGGCCGAGGCGCAGAGCCTTCGCAGCCTCTCCCTGCAAGATGCCGACTGAAGCCACCTTCGTACTCGCCGGGCTGCTGATCCTTTTTGCGGCCCTCGGATGGGCGTACGACCGCCTGAGCAGGGACAGGGACAATCAGCCGCCCGCGCGCATCAGCGCCGACTACATCCGCGGCCTGAACCTCGTTCTGAACCGTAAGACGGACGAGGCCCTCGAGCTCTTCGTGCAGATGGCGAAGGTCGATGACGAGACGCTCGAGACCCATTTCGCGCTGGGCCATCTGTTTCGCCGCAGGGGCGAGGTGGACCGCGCGATACGCGTGCATCAGAACCTGATCGCGAGGCCGGCACTGAGCGAGGCACAGCGTCATCAGGCACTCTTCGAGCTCGCGGAAGACTACCTCGGCGCCGGGCTATTCGACCGCGCGGAGACGCTCTTCGCGGAGCTCAGGACGAGTCAGACGCTCGCGCAGCAGGCCCTCGAGAAGCTGATCGATATCTACGAGCGCGAGCGCGAGTGGGAAAAGGCCATCGACGCGTATCGAGAGCTCGAGCGACACACCGGCGAGAAGTCGCCTCGCGTCGCGCACTACTACTGCGAGCTCGCCGAGCGCGCACGGCTCGACGGCGACGTCGAGCGCGCGCGAGACTACTTGAAGCATGTCGCGAACAGCGAATCGGGCGCGTTGCGCGCGGCGCTGATTCGCGCCGAGATCGCGAGGTCGGAGGGCCGCGACGCCGATGCGATCAGGCTGTACCAGCAAGTCATCGACGCGGATCCGCGCTTTCTGACCGAAGTGCTTCCTCCGCTTCGAGAGTGCTACGCGCGAGACGGCGGGCTCGGGCGCTTCGACGAGTACGTTGCGCGCCTCGTCGCGAAGAAGCCCGCGCTCGAGAAGGATCTCGCGTACGCGGCCATAGTCGGCGAGCTGGTCGATTCGGACGCGCTTTCGCGCTGCATCGAAAGCTTCGTTCTCGGCAACGAGATCCTGACGCATCTCGTCGACGTCGACGAGTTGCGCGCAGCCGCCGCCGAGAGGAAAGCCAAGGCGGTGCAGCGGATCGTGCGCGGCCTGCGGCAGCTCGCACTGTCGAGCGCGCGTTACCGCTGCACGAACTGCGGGTTCTCGAGCCGAAAGCTTTTCTGGCACTGCCCGAGCTGCAAGCAGTGGGAGAGCGTGCGCCCGATCCAAAGCTTTCAATACGACGCGCTGATCGCTTGAGCGAATCTCGCCGAACGCGCGAGATTGCCGCGCTGCCCGATCGGGTTCGTGCTCCTACGATGCCCTCCGTTCCATCACCGGAGGGGAAACCAATGAACAGGAAGTCCTTGCCGACGGCGTTGCTCGCGACGCTGCTTTTCTCGCCGGCGTTCGCGGGGCCCGTGAACGTGAACACGGCCGACGCGGAAACGCTTGCGCGCGAGCTGACAGGCGTCGGTCCGGCCCTCGCGGAGGCGATCATCCGGGATCGTGAGGAGAACGGTCCGTTCACGTCGCCCGAGGATCTGACCCGCGTGCGCGGGATCGGCGAGCGGATCGTCGAGATGAACCGCGCGAACATCCTCGTCGAGGATTCGAAGGGCGAGCAATAGCCCGTACCTCAAAGCCGCTCCATCGGTCACTCGGAGCTCCGGCGGGACGCTGGCTTCCGGCGTCCCGCCGCGAGTGCTTAGGGCGCGATCTCCGAGCGCAGGCTCGCTGATCTGCCGCGTTGCCGGGGGGGATGGACGGAGGCGGCCGCCGCCGACCGGATGTGCCGACCACGCCCGCCCTCCGTCCGGTTATCATGCGGTCTTTCGAAGAACGAGTGGAGAAGGACGCATGGCACGCGTGCGGACGGCCGTCTTTCCGGTCGCAGGGAGGGGAACGCGTTTCTTACCGGCGACGAAGGCATCGCCGAAGGAGATGCTGCCGATCGTCGACAAGCCGCTGATTCAGTACGCCGTAGAGGAGGCGCTGGCGGCCGGGGTCGAGAAGCTCGTGTTCGTGACGGGCTCGTCGAAACGCTCGATCGAGGACCACTTCGACGTGGATCCCGAGCTCGAGCGCACGCTGGCGGAAAGCGGCAAGGACGACCTGCTCGCGCTCGTGCGGAACATCGTGCCTGCGCATGTGAGCTGCCTGTACGTGCGGCAAGGCGTGCCTCTCGGTCTCGGGCACGCGGTGCTCTGCGCGAAGCCGGCCGTCGGCAACGAGCCGTTCTTCGTGCATCTCGCCGACGACCTGATCTACAGCGATGTGCCGTGCCTGAAGCAAATGCACGACGAGTTCGAGCGCCACGGCTGCTCGGTGCTCGGCGTGGAGACCGTTCCACGTGACCAGACGGGCAATTACGGTATCGTAGGCGTCGCGACCGATGCAGCCGGCCGCCAGCGTATCGAGAAGATCGTCGAGAAGCCGCGCCCGGAGGAAGCGCCGTCGAATCTCGCCGTCGTCGGCCGCTATGTCCTGACGCCGGCGATCTTCGACAAGCTCGAGCGCACCGGCCGCGGCTCCGGCGGCGAGATCCAGTTGACCGACGGTATCGCGGCGCTGCTCGAGGACGAGCCGGTCTATGTCTGGCCGTTCAGCGGGCGACGCTACGACTGCGGCAGCAAGATCGGCTATCTGCGCGCAACCGTCGAGTATGCGTTGCGTCATCCCGAGCTCGGCGAGAATTTCAAGGCCTATCTGCAAGGCGTCCTGGAACGTTGAGCTCGAGGGGCGGGCCGTCCCGACACTCGTGTCGGCACCTTTTCCGACGGAAAGGTGTCGGGCACCTTTTGCGGTTTGAAACATTCAGGGAGTGACATCGTGCAGAACGTAGCCGTACGCAATATCGATCGGGCCCCGCTCGAGGTGGTCGATGCCTTGGGTGAGCTCGGTGTTGCCACCGTGCACGAGGCGCAGGGGCGGACCGGCCTGCTGCAGAGCTACATGCGCCCGATCTATCCCGGCGCGAGGATCGCGGGCTCCGCCGTGACCGTGCTTGCGCATCCCGGCGATAACTGGATGCTGCACGTGGCCGTAGAGCTCTGCCAGCCCGGCGATATCGTCGTCGTCGCGCTCAGCAGCCCGAACACGGACGGCATGTTCGGCGAGCTGCTCGGCACGTCGTACAAGGCGCGCGGCGTTCGCGGCCTCGTCATCGACGCGGGCTGCCGCGACGTGCGCGAGCTGAAGGAGCTCGACTTCCCGGTGTGGAGCCGTGCGATCAACGCGAAAGGCACGGTCAAGGCGACGGTCGGCTCGGTGAACATTCCCGTCGTGTGCGCCGGGGCGCTCGTCAACCCGGGGGACGTGATCGTCGCCGACGACGACGGCGTCGCCGTCGTGCCGCGCCGGCAGGCCGAGAAGGTGCTTGCGGCGGCGAAGAGCCGCGTCGAGAAGGAAGACGAGAAGCGAAAGCGCCTTGCCTCCGGAGAGCTCGGTCTCGATATCTACGGCATGCGCGAGCCGCTCGCGAAGGCCGGTCTCGTCTACGTGGACCGTCTCGAGGATCTCGAGCGCTAGACTTCGGTCGCGGCCGCCGCTATTGCGATAGCGGCGGCCATGGGCGTCACGGAGCGAACGCCGATGCCGATCGAGCGGACGGGCGCCGCCTACACGAAAGGCGGCGCCGCGAGAAGGGAACGGGTCGAGGATGGCCCCGAGATCGGCGGGTACACTTTCGTCTGCTCGGTAAGGTCAGCCACGGGCAGCTGACGATGTGAACGACTCGAAGCCCATGGAGAGCCCGGCGCCCGTCGCCAAGGGGTTAGGCATCGATTTCTGGTACGCGCTCGCGCTGTTCCTGGCTGCGGCGCTCGCGATCTCGGTCGGGATCGACTGGCAGGACGGCGTGCTGCGGACGCATGGTCCCGACGTCGCCGCGTTCTTCCTGATCTACGGCCTCGTCACGATCTCGATCGGCTACCCGCATCCGCATTTCGGCTACTACTCGTTCGACCGGGTCTCGCAGGTCGCGAGCATCCTCGTGCTCGGCCCCGTCGATGCGGCGTGGATCAACGGACTCGCGTCTTTGCTTTATCCGTGGCATCGGCTGTTCAAGGGCGTCTCGGCGAGCGACGTGCTGGTCGCGTCGATCAACAACTCCGGCATGATGGCGTTGATGATCCTGATCTCGGGCACGATCTACACCGTGCTCGGGGGGGACGTGCCCTTGCTCGCGCTGACGCCGAAAAATCTGCTGCTGCTTTTCGTGCTCGTCGGCACGATGCAGCTCTTGAACGATCTTGCGATGCTGGGTGCCCTGCGCGCGACGGGCGGTAGTCCGAAGAACTTCTTCAATCTCTTCTCGGTGGGGCTCGAGCTCGGATCCGCCGCGACCGCCGTGCTCGTCGCACTCGTGTTCAACGCGATGGACATGCCGACGCTCGTGCTGCTGCTCGGCGTGCTCACGCTCGGAATGCTCGCGATCCGCCAGTTCGCGAACATGCGCCAGCAGCTCGAGCGGCTCGTGGAGGAGCGCACACGCGACCTGCAGGCGAAGACGCTCGAGCTCGAGCGCCAGGCGACGCGCGACACGCTGACCGGCCTCTACAATCGCCGTTACGCGGACGACTTTCTCGCGCGCCATCTCTCCGGCGCGTCCAGGCCGGGACGTCTCGTCATCGCGATGGCCGACATCGACTTCTTCAAGCGGATCAACGACGGGCACTCTCATGTGATCGGTGACAAGGTGCTGCGCCGAGTCGCCGAGATCCTGCGGGCGCGTTGCCGCAAGACCGACATGATCGCGCGGTACGGCGGGGAGGAGTTTCTGCTGTGCTTCCCGGACACCGAGCTCGACGGTGCCGCGAGGCTATGCGAGTCGCTGCGGAGCGCGGTCGAAGGGGCGGGGTGGGCGGACTTGGGCCTCGCCCACGGCGTCACGCTGAGCTTCGGGCTCGCCGAAGCACATCCGGGCGCGACGAGCGATGCGCTGCTGCGGGAAGCCGACCGGCGCCTCTACGCGGCGAAACGGCAGGGACGCAATCGAATCGTCGCCGCTTGAACGGCGCTGCACGCGCCGAGTATCGCTCGGGATCGGTTTGACGCGGAAAAAGGGGCGAGAAGGATGGCTCCCCGGGCCGGACTCGAACCAGCGACCAATCGGTTAACAGCCGATCGCTCTACCAACTGAGCTACCGGGGAACCGGCTTTATGGCACGGCATTTTGCCCCGCGACCGACCCGTAAGTCAACCTGTTTCGGGTCAGGAACTTCCTGTCGGGACAAGAAGTTACGCGATTTTCCCCGCTGACGCGTTAACTGTCGGCCGTGTGCGACCCTCGACGGATCGCCGTCCGACGACGCGACGGGCGCCGTCCAGGGGGCGCATTCTCCAGTCACGCCCCGAAAAGGTCAACGGCGTGACGACGACGCGCCCACGCACGAATGCCGCGCATCGCAGTCTAACGCCCCGGTCGGCTCGAGAGCGCTTTTCCGGCGGAGGCTCGGCCGCTAATCTTCGAAAGCCATCCTCGGTCCTCCGCCAGAGCGGCCTTACTCCACGTGCGCATGACTGAAAAGCTTTTTCAACTCGTCTGCGACTACGAGCCCGCGGGCGATCAGCCGCAGGCGATCCGCGAGCTCGTCGAGGGCGTCGAGGCCGGGCTCGCGCGGCAGACGCTGCTCGGCGTGACCGGCAGCGGAAAGACGTTCACGATGGCGAACGTGATCGCGGCGGTGCAGCGCCCGACGCTGATCCTCGCCCACAACAAGACGCTCGCCGCGCAGCTCTACGGGGAGATGCGCGAGTTCTTCCCGCACAACGCGGTCGAGTACTTCGTCTCGTACTACGACTACTATCAGCCGGAGGCGTACGTTCCGTCGAGCGACACGTACATCGAGAAGGACGCGTCGATCAACAACCACATCGAGCAGATGCGGTTGTCGGCGACGAAGGCCCTGCTCGAGCGCCGGGACGTCGTGATCGTCGCGACGGTCTCGGCGATCTACGGCCTCGGCGATCCCGAGGCCTACCACGCGATGGTGCTGCACCTCGTCCGCGGCGCGAAGATCAATCAGCGCGACATGCTGCGCCGCCTCGCGGAGCTGCAGTACACGCGCAACCCGCTCGACCTGGCCCGGGGCACGTATCGCGTCCGCGGCGACGTGATCGACATCTTCCCGGCCGAGTCTGAGCAGGAGGCGGTGCGCGTCGAGCTCTTCGACGACGAGATCGAGAGCATCAGCCTGTTCGATCCGCTGACGGGCGCGGTGCTCCGCAAGATCCCGCGGGTCACGATCTATCCGAAGACGCACTACGTGACGCCGAGAGAGACGCTGCTCGACGCCGTCGAGCAGATCCGCGCCGATCTCGCGATTCGGCTCAAGGAGCTGCGCGACGCGAACAAGCTCGTCGAGGCGCAACGCCTCGAGCAACGTACGCGTTTCGACATGGAAATGATTCTCGAGGTCGGTTACTGCAACGGCATCGAGAACTATTCGCGCTATCTATCGGGCCGCAAACCCGGCGAGCCGCCGCCGTGTCTGTTCGACTATCTGCCGCCCGACGCGCTGCTCTTCATCGACGAGAGCCACGTGACGGTGCCGCAGCTCGGCGGGATGTATCGCGGCGACCGCTCGCGCAAGGAGACTCTGGTCGAATATGGTTTCCGTCTGCCGTCGGCGCTCGACAACCGTCCGCTGCGCTTCGAAGAGTTCGAGGCGCTCGCGCCGCAGACGATCTTCGTGTCCGCGACGCCGGGGCCCTACGAGCGCGAGCTGTCCGATCAGATCGTGGAGCAGGTCGTGCGGCCCACGGGCCTCGTCGATCCGGAGGTCGAGGTGCGGCCCGCCGGCATCCAGGTCGACGACGTGCTGTCCGAGATCAACGCGCGCGTCGCGGCCGACGAGCGCGTGCTGATCACGACGCTGACGAAGCGCATGGCGGAGGATCTCACGGAGTACCTGCAGGAGCACGGCGTTCGCGTGCGCTACCTGCACTCCGATATCGACACCGTCGAGCGCACGGAGATCATCCGCGACCTGCGCCTCGGCGAGTTCGACGTGCTCGTCGGAATCAATCTGCTCCGCGAGGGGCTCGACATGCCGGAAGTTTCGCTCGTCGCGGTGTTCGACGCCGACAAGGAGGGCTTTCTGCGCTCGGAAGGCTCTCTGATCCAGACGATCGGCCGCGCCGCGCGCAACGTGAACGGCAAGGCGATTCTGTACGCCGATCGCGTTACGAGCTCGATGCAACGGGCGATCGACGAGACGAACCGGCGCCGCGCAAAGCAGATCGCGTACAACGAGGCGCACGGCATCAAGCCGCGCTCGATCACGAAGGCCGTGCAAGACATCATGGAGGGCGCTCGCGCCGCGCCGCGCCGTCGCCAGCGCGAACGGGAGGAACTGCCGAAGCGCGCGACCGCTATGAGCCCCGCGGATCTGCTCGCGAAGATCCAACAGCTCGAGAAGCAGATGTATCGGCATGCCCGCGACCTCGAGTTCGAGGAGGCCGCGAAGTTGCGCGACGAGATTCAGGAGCTCAGGAAGCTCAGCCTCGGTCTCGACACCGAGGCGGCTACCGAGCGGCGGGCGACGCGGATCTCGTGAACGCGCGCGCCGGGATCCCCGGCGCGCCAGGTACACACCTACGTTTCTTGTGCCGCTTCTGAGCGGCGCGCTGGCCGCTCGTAGGTGCTCGTAGTGATTCTGGTAGGCGCGAGTGGGATCGAACCACCGACCCCCACCATGTCAACGTAGGCGATTCTCCGCCCCGTCAATGACTTAGCGTGTCATGGACGCGTCTATTGTGCCACGAAAAACCGGGGTTTGTCGCGCATTGCGTTTACCTTGCGTGTCCCCTCCCGCTCACGCTTTCCCTCTCGCGGCGAGGGGCGTCACGTTGAGGATCAGTTCGCGCTTCACGAGCGGCTGGAGCTCGCGGAAGTAGTCGTCGATCGCGCGGGCGCCCGCGGCGAGGTAGTCGGGCGCGAAGTGCGAGTACAGGTCGGTCGTGCCGGCGCTGTGCCCGAGCCACCCCGAGACTTCCCACTTCGGCACGCCGCGGCGGCGCATCTCGCTCGCCATCGTGTGCCGGATCGTGTACGGCACAACGTCGTCACCGAGCCCAGGGTGCTGCGGATCCTGCTTCTGTAGCAGCGCGGTCGCATTGCGCTTCAGGCGCGCCCAGGCGGTCTTGATCGAGCCGAGAGGCTGTTGCTGCCCCTTCACGTACTGGACGAAATATCGCTGCCCACGGCGCGCCAGGAGCCACGGGAGCAGCGTGTCGACGACCGGGAGCGTCGGCCGGTACTTCTTCGTCTGCTTGCGGCCCGGCGGGTTCAGGTGGATCAGGCGCCGCTCGAAGTCAACCTGGAAGGGTTGGAGCTCGAGGATCGTTGAGCGCGACCGTGCAAGCGTACAGAAGGCGATCAGCAGGTACATGAGCATGTGCTCGGGGGGATCGGCGTTGAACAGCGCGGCGGCCTCCTGCAGCGTCAGGACGCGCTCGCGCTTGCCGGCCGACAGCACGCGCACATAGGGCACCGTAGCGATCTCGTCGGCCTCGTAGGCGTAGTTCAGCGCCGCTTTGATGACGCCCTGGATGCGGCCGATGTAGCCGTCCGAGAGCTCGGCTTCGCGCAACCATTCCTCGAACTCGTGTTGCCGGGGCCGCGTGAGCGCGGAAACCGGCTCGTCGGGCTGGAAGAATGCCTCCGCCTTCTCGAGCGCGATACGCGACATCTCGCCGCCGCGGGCGGTGTGTTTCTTGCCGTGGTGCTCGTGGTAGCGCTTGAGGACGACGAGCAGCGGGACTTCAGCGGGCGCGGCCTTCTCAAGCTGTTGATTCAGGACGATCCACTCGGCGAGGGCGACGACCGCCGCATCAAAATCTCGTGTGCCAAGCGTAGCGCGTCGTGTCTGACGCGCGGTCGGGTCGTACCACGTGCGGCACCAGACGCCGTGGCGGTTCTGGCTGAGCCAGTAGTCTCCGATGCGTCCGGGCTTGTTTTCGTTCTTCTGCATGCGGGTTCCCTTTGGTCGGCCAAGTAGTCGAGGATGTCTTGCTCGGTGAAGCGTAGCGCGCTGCCTACCCGAGTACAGCCGAGTCGCCCCGCGGCGACTTCGCGGTACACCGTGCGCAGCGATACGTCGAGGGCTGCGGCGACCTCCTTGGGCCGCATGAGCCTCGGCAGCCTGCTCGTTGCTTGAGCCTCCATGTTTACGCTCCCTTGACGATTCTGACGTTCTCCCCAAGCGCGAGCCGGAGCGCGCGCTCGGCTGCCGGGCCAGCCGGCAGATGCACCACGACGCTGACCCCCGACTTGAGCTTCCGAACGCTCTTGACGGCGCCCATCGCGCCGAAGTCGAGGTCGTAGGCGCGGCGGCAAGCCGGCTTGCAGAACTGCTCCCAGTCGCGCTTGGGAGCGAAAAGGCCGTTGCAGTAGCCGCAGGTGCGGGTCTCCTGCTGCGCGGGCTCGGAATGCGTTCCGGACGCGCTCATAGCCGCTCCTGAAGCCCGACGTCGCGCGCCGCATTGATCCGCGCCATCTCATGTGGGTCGCCGCCACGGTCGGGGTGATGCTTCATCGCGAGCCGCCGGTAGGCGGCTTCGATCTCGTCGCAACTCGCGTTTGGCGCTACGCCGAGGATTACCCACCAGGAGGTTTCCGGCTGGGGCAGCGCGGCGAAGCCGGTGAATGCGCGGTCGAGGATCTCGGCGCCGCCGTGCCGCTCGATGGCCCGCATCGCTTCAAGCGTCGCTGCGATGGCCGCGAGGTTGTCGGCGACGCGGTCGTATCGGTCGATCGCCATGCAGCGCGTTTCCCGGCCCTGGCGCCAGTAGACTGCAGCGCCCGGATCGGCGGGCTCGCGTTGGTTCGAGCGGGGTAGGCCATCGAGGCGCAGTTCGAGGTTGGTCGAGATCACGACGTCGTCGCGGTACAACCCCATGCGCTCGAGCTCGGTTAGCACGCGAGCCGTTGCGTCGGCGATCGACAGATCGCGCGCCTTCATCCAGGAGCCGGAGTCACTAGAGCGACGCTCCTTGCGGTTGAACTTCGCGCGCGTTCGCAGTCCCGGCGGCGTCCGACGCCAGCCGGCGGGCCACTGCAGCGGGTAGGCGCGGATTGCTTCGCTCATGCAGCCTCCCTCTGCGCCTCGCAGCGCTCGAACTCGTAGACCCAAACCCACGGTGCGTCGGTCCAGCGAAAACCGCGGTTGGCGTTCAGGCTGTCCCACAGCGCGCGATACCACTCGATCGGATGCTGCTTCGTCGCAAGATCCCACCCCTCGGCGACGGCATCCTCGTAGCTGATCTCGTTGACGCGCTCAACGCGCACGGCCGTCACGCGCAGGAAGATGCGAGCAAGCTGCCGCGGCATGTGAATCGACGGCCGCCAACGCAGCACGGCAGCTCCGTCCGCCGCGTAGACGATGCGCTTATCTACCTTCGCCCACGTCTCGCGGACGTAGAGCACGTCGCCCGGGTAGTACCGCGGTTTGCCGCATGTATAGCCCAGGCGCTTCAGCGAGCCGTCAATGCTGAAGAGGCCGTACTCGCGGCTGCGAGCATCGCGCTGCCATGAGAAACCATCCGGCAGGTCTTCGACCGGCGGCTGCGGCTTCACGATGCGCCGCGTCTGCGTCTTCCGGCCCGTGACGATCGCGCGGACCATCGGCGTCGAGAACAGGATCGGCTTTTCTTTCACCCCATCAGCTCCTTCGTCGCCGCCTCCTCCGGCGAGACGCCAGCCTTGAAGTAGGCATGGAGGTCTTCGCTGTGCTCAAGCGAGTGCCGCATCGCTTCGTTGAACGAGCGGCCGTTGAGCTCGAGCAGCCGTCTGAAATCGGCGCACCAAGCGCCGAAGTCGGTGTCGGTTCTCATCGGGATCTCCTGTGCTGCGCGCTGTTCGGGCACGTAGCAAAGTGCGAGACGTGCCGCGACAGGTCGAGCTCCTGGTCGTCGGGCTCTACGGTCGCCGCGTCGACAGGCATTCGCTTGCCGCGCGGCGTCTCGAACCAGACGATCTGTGCGCGGCACGATCGACAGCGCGTGATGCGGCGCTCGTGCGCTTCATTCGTCCCGTAGTCGTCGAAGCTCATCCGGTTGCTCCAGAGAGCCGACTGCAGTCGGCGAATCTCGTCGGTTGCGCTCCGTGGGCGGCTTTCTCGAGCACCACGGTCTTGAGGGTCGGATAGAGCGTCCCGGGCTCGAAAACGAGTTTCATGCCGCGATGCACGATCACGCCTTCGTCGTCCGGGGCGTGCTCTGCGAGCGCTTCCTCGCACATGCGGACGAGCCAAGCGTGTAGCCTTTCATCCGCGCCGCGCGTCTCGTGCCAGATCTTGCGCACGCGCAGTGATGCCCGGTCGATCGCGTGGCCGGAGATTTCGATGAACCGATCCTCGGGCTTGACGCCGCGGCGCTCGAGCTCGGCGCGAGCGATGTCGGCGCGGCTGTGGCCGCTGTTCACCATCCATCGCAGGTAGCTGACCGGGATGCGCGTGTAGAGCTGGCCCTTGTGCTTCCCGAAGTCGACGACCATGCCGTGCGTGTTAATCGCGCTCACGGCTTGGGCCTTCCCATTTTTCGAGGAGCACGCTGCGCAGGCCGCGTTCCGGAATCTCGATCACGATCTGCGCGACGAAGATCAGCATGAAGAAGGCGACGATCAGCGCGAGCAAGCCAAGCATGCCCTTGATCTCATCCCAATCGATCATCGGCCCACCTTTGCTCTTGCGCCGCACGTCCCGCAGCGATACGTGACGCCGATAATCCGGCCATCACGGTCGCGTCGGTCGTAGCCCCACACGTTTCTCGAGCCGCAGCCGCATTCGACGTAGCCGCACATGGATTCGCCGAGGTCGAATTTCGGAGCGGAGCGTTTGCGGCGGGTCATCGCAGCATCTCCACCGCGTAGCAGAGCCCGACGAGAAACACGAACCCAACGGGTGCCGAGAGCACCGCCTTCATCAGCTCGCCGCGGCTCATCCGCTCGTACTCGGGTCTCGGTTTCGGCTTATCGGCTTTGGTTCCTATGTGCAGCCCGTTGCAGTACCGGCACCGGTATGGCTCATAGGGCTCTCCGTAGCGATGCGATTGCCGCCGTGCGACGCGAGCGGCGATGCGGTACGTCACGAAGCGCGCCTTGCCTTCGCACTGAATGACGCGGGCAGTCATGCCGCAGCCTCCTCCGTCGGGGCGACGAGCTCGCCGTTCTCGATGACGAAGCCGACGCGGCCGCTCGAATCGACCTTCTCCAGCCAGATTTGCATGCCGTGCTGCTCGCCGAAGTCGGCGAGGATCCTCATCCCGTCGTCGTCGAGCAGCGAGCCGTCGCGAATGCGGATCACCTTGAGCTTGCCGGCGAGCGTCGCCGCGATCGCCACGCTCGCGCGTAGCTTTTCTGCGTCGGATGCCTGCTCGAATGGCACGCCGTTGAGCGTCACCGCGCCGTCGCCGAACGCGAGTCCGGGGACCGGAAGGTTCGCGGCCTCGATCGCAGCAGCCTTCTGCTCGTTGCGCTCTTCCATCGCACGCGTGAGCGCTTCGGCCTGCTGTTCGAGGCGCGCGGCCTCGGCGTCGAGCCTCTTACGCTGCTCGGCGCGCTCGATCTTCCGGTTGATCTCGCGCGCCCGCTCGATTTCGGCGCGGATCTCGGACGTGTCGATGGGAGCGGGCAGGGGCTCGGCGTTCGCGAGCTTCTCTTGGAGCTCGGCCGCCGCTTGCTCCGCTTCGAGCGCTTCGGCGTCCAGTGTCTCGGCTTGACGGCGAAGCTGCGCGGCCTGCTCGCGGCGACGTGCGGCCTGCATGTCGAGCGCCTTGATGTCGGACGCGACCTTCTCCCGTCGCGCGCGCCGCCGCTCGATCTCGGCGTTGTGCTCGCCCGCCTGCTCGAGCTTCGCGACGAGCTCGGTCTCGTCGATCGGTGTCAGATCCTCGACCGGCTCGATTCCCGCCGCCTGCGCGCGGAGCTTCCTAGCCCGTCGATTGATGTCGCGGCGCTGCTGGTAGTCGGCCTCGTTCTGGCGCTCGATCTGGTCGAAGTCGATGCCCGGCACGAGGCGCTTGAGCATGTCGATCTGCTCGGCCGGTTTCGCGCGGGAGAAGGCGAGGGGGTCGAACGACAACTCGCCGATCAGCCGATCGAGCATCGTTTGCGGCGAGCGGAACGTCGCACCGTCCGGCGACTCGACCGTGAGCGAGGTTGTGATGGTGCCGTCCTTCGTCGTGCGGAACGTCCTCGTCACGATCAGCTCGACGTCGTCGTCGCCGAGCGCCAGTCGGATCGTCGCCTGCTCCGCGCCCTTGCGAATCGGCACGGCAGGCGCCGCGGCCTTTCCGGCGAGCGCGGCGTAGATGCTGTCGAGCACGCTCGTCTTGCCCGCGCCGTTGCGGCCGGCGATCGTGACGAGGCTGCCGTCCGGGCGGATCTCGAGGGCCTTCAACCTTTTGAAGTTCTCGCTTCTGAGCTCGAGGATTTTCATGCGGGTACCCCCCATCGCTGATTCGCGCGCGCGATCGCCTGCTCGAGGCCCTTGCGCAAGTAGGGGTCGAGCCAGTCTTGTCGCAAGCACCAATCGACGAAGCTAGGATCGAACTCCAATGCTTCGTCGAGCGTCATCCCTTTCACGCCTTGCCTCTCGCCGATCGGCATGACGCGCGGGATGCGGCACTGCTCGCTGTACGCGTAGAGTGCTGACCAAGTTGTGATCTCGGGCTTCGCTTCGAGGATCTTTTCAAGCAGGAGCACGTTGTTCAGCACGTCCGCGAGCGCGGAATGTGCGTTGCGCAACCGTTCGCGCGTCTCGGGCGTCGGGCCGAGCACGTAGTAGAGCAGGGCGCTCTGCGAGTACGCGTCGAGATCCGGCCACACGTAGCGCGCCATCGCGTCAGTGCAGATTCGCTTGACCCACGGCGGCGAGCCCGCGGCCTGCCAGTCGAAGTCGATGTTGTGCCCGACGATGTACTGCACGTCCTCCGGAATG
>CAZKNH010000098.1:0-15363 GCA_964553875.1 uncultured Gammaproteobacteria bacterium
CGAGAAAAGGGGTCTGACCCTGATTTTCAGGAAATTGGGCTCTGACCCCAGTTTCGCTGAAATAGGGGTCTGACCCCGATTTTTCGGACCACGGTTTGCGGAGAAATGGGGTCTGACCCGAATTTCGTAGAATGGTGACCATGAACAAGCAAAACATCGGCAAGCTCGTGCTCGTGCGCCACGGCCAGAGCGAATGGAATCTCAAGAACCTGTTCACCGGGTGGACGGACGTCGACCTCACGGAACAAGGCCGGCGCGAGGCACGCGACGCCGGCCGGACGCTCCGTGAGGCGGGCCTCACGTTCGACATCGCGTTTACATCCGTGCTCGTGCGCGCGATCCGCACGCTGTGGCTGATCCTCGACGAGATGGAGCTCATGTGGATCCCGGTGGAGCGGTCCTGGCGGTTGAACGAGCGTCATTACGGCGCGCTGCAGGGCCTCGACAAGGCCGAGACCGCGGCGCGGCACGGCGCGGAGCAGGTCAAGATCTGGCGACGCAGCTACGACATCCCGCCGCCCGCGCTAGAGGCCGACGACCCGCGTCATCCGCGTCACGATGCGCGCTACGCGAAGCTCCCGCCGGAGACACTGCCCGCAACCGAATCCCTGAAGACGACGCTCGCGCGCGTGAAGCCCTACTGGGAGGACCGGATCAGCCAGGAGCTCCTCGCCGGCCGCAACGTGCTCGTCGCCGCGCACGGCAACAGCCTGCGCGCGCTCGTGAAGATGCTCGAGGACATCTCCGACGACGAGATCGTCGAGCTCAACATTCCGACCGGCGTGCCGCGTCTCTATGAGCTCGATGCGAGTCTCAGGCCGACGCGCGCCGAATACCTCGGCGACCAGGAAGCGATCGCGGCCGCGGCGGCGGCCGTCGCGAATCAAGCGGCGACGAGCCAGTCGAGGAGCTGAGCATGCTGTACGACCTCGGTGATCATCGCGTCGAGCTCCTCGGCGACTGCTACATCGCGCCGAGCGCGGCCGTGATCGGCCGGGTGCGCCTCGGACGCGATGCCAACGTCTGGTTCGGCGCGGTCATCCGCGGCGACAGCGCACCGATCACGATCGGCGACGGGACGAACGTGCAGGACAACGCGGTCATACACGTCGACGCCGATGCACCGGTCGAGATTGGCGCGAACGTCACGATCGGGCATGCGGCGACGGTGCACGGCTGCACCGTCGGCGACTATTGCCTGATCGGCATCGGCGCAACGATCCTGAGCCATGCCGTGCTCGGACGCTACTGCATCGTCGGCGCGAACGCGCTGATCACGGAGCGGAAGACGTTCCCGGACCGCTCGCTGATCGTCGGCGTGCCGGCGAAGCGCGTGCGCGACGTGACCGACGAAGAGATCGCGATGCTCGAGGCAAGCGCGGCCCACTACGTCGAGAAGGGACGTTATTTCGCGAAGGCGCTGGTTCCGCGCTGACGAGCGCGCCGCGCGAAGCCTCGGCACACCGAGCGCGTTGCCGGCGAAGCCTCGAGCGGCGCCGGCGGCTTGGACCACTTAGACCGGCGACAGGCACGACCGCTCTCCACGGCCCCGCCCGCCCCATCCCGTGGTGCGCTCGTTGAGGCCGTCGTACCATCGGGTCCGCAGCACCGGGAGGATCACTGCGATGCGCAACACCGTCTTGCCGGCTCTTCTCGTCACCGCCTGCGCCGCCGCCTCGGCCGTGAGCCCTGCCGACGCGGCGGACGAGGAAACCCTGAGCGCGCTCGACTACGTCGAGATCCAGCAACTCGTCGCGCGCTACGCGCGGGCGATCGACACGTGCTCGAACAACGGCTACGACTATGCCGACCTGTTCACGCCGGACGGCGTGTTCGTCGCGATGTTCAACGGCGAGCCTGCCGCGGAGATTCAGGGCCGGGAGCGACTGGCCGAGGTTTCGGGCGGCGGGAGCCGCGGCTGCCGGAACGTGCCGTGGATCGAGCAAGGCGTCCGGCACCTCTACGTCAACCACATCATCACGCCGACCGCGGAGGGCGCGTCCGGCACCGTCGACATGCTGATGATCGGGCTCGGCGGCGACCCGAACAGGATCGAGCACGACGGCTACTACGAGGATACGTACGTCAAAACGCCCGAAGGATGGCGCTTCAAGCGGCGCGTGCACCACGCGCTGCTTCGGGCGGGGGAGCGCGTTCAGGCTCCGGCCGCCGAGGGGCAATAGCGCCCCTCGACGACGCCGAAAGATCGGCTCCGCGGACCGTTAGCCCGCGGGCCGATGCAGCGCTTCGCGATCAGTCGGCGGCAGTGATGCGGCCGACGGTGTGGCCGTCCTCGGTGACGAACGCCGTGATGTAGCCGCCGTCCGAGCCGTCGCGCATCGGCGCGATCTGGATCGTGATCTTCTCGCCAATGCCGAACAGATTCGGCACGAGCCCCTGCCGAATCATGTTGTTGCGGCTGTGCCCTTCGTACTCGATGTCGCGCGTGCCGCGCACGTCGTCCGTCACTTCGAGAATGATCTTCGCGTGCGGATTCGCGAAGCGCACGTACTTCACGATGCCCGTGATCTGAACCTGATTGCCGAAATCGAACTGCGCCGCGGAGTGATGACCGAACGCCACACCCGAAGCCGACAGCGCGATGGCTGCAGCCGTCAATCCGACGAAAATTCCCTTGCTCATTGAGCCCGCTCCCGCGACTACTCGCCCTGATAACTGATCTTCTCGCCGGCAAGGAGCCGCTCGAGAATATCGGCCCACTGCGGCTCCGTGCACTCGTAATTCATGAGCCGCCCGCCCTCGAGCTCCTGCCAGCGCTTGACGCCGGTCATCGGCGCCGTGAGGAACACCGGATCGGTCATGGTCCACTCGTTCGTGATCACGCGCCGACCGTTCTCGATGCCGAGCGTGTATCGCTCGACGATCTTCGCCTGGTCGCTGTGCGGCGTCGACGAGTCGACCTGCTCGACGAGGTGCGTCGTCTCGACGACGAGCGTGTCGCCCTCCCACCGGCCGACGGAAAAGCCGTTACGTTCCGGAAAGATTTCGTCGAGATCGAATCCGTGGTCCCCGATGTAGACGCGGCGGATCTCCTTGTGGGCCTCGTACGTGATGTTGATCTGTCGCGGATGCTGCACGATTTCCATCGGATAGCCGCCGGAACCGATCATCGATGCCGGCATGCCGCTCCCGACGCAGTACGCGCCGGGGCTGTGGTTCGTGCCCTGCGTAACCGCGCGATACGCGGCCACCTTCTCCTGCGCCAGCGGCGTCAAGGCTGCGGCGCCGCCGCCGTCGCGATTGCGGGCTCCGGCCGGCGGCGGACCGCCGGCGGCGGCACCGCCGCGGTACGTCGTCCAAACACCCGTGAAATCGGGGCGTCCGTCCAACGTCCGTGGAATCTCCTGCGCCGGGCCTGCGGCGCCGGTCGCGTTCGCGGCGGCCTGGTCCTGCGCCGCCGCGGTACCCCCAAGCATCACCGCGCCCGCAGCCGCGAGCGTCGCGATGGCCTTCACTGTCGAGTTCATCGTGCTGATCCCCCTGACCCCTCTCGAGTGCACATCGCGGTGCACGATCGCCGGCCGCAACGTTTCCGGCGCTTCCATCGTTCCGGACGGACGCGCGTTCCAACCGAAGAGCCGTGGGGCGAATTGTGGCGCAGTCCGCGTTTCGAGGCTATTGCCGCCGCCGGGATCACGAGGGCCCTCGGGCGCTCCACCCCGCCGCTCCACCCCGATGATGCGAATTAGCAACAAAGCGACAAAGACCTGTCCTGGCGACGCACAAAAGTAACAACGGCTAGAAATACGGGCTAAGCCGTACAGATTTCGTGGCGTTTGCGAGACCAAGCTTGTCAATGCGGGAGCAAACGTTACACTTTCGCAACACCGGCACCCGGACGTCGTGCCGGTCATGTATCCACACTGGGGAGCAAGGGAGAAGAGGGAATGTCTCAGCACTCACCCGTTGTCAGACCACGGTTATTGGCGGCGTCGATCGCGTCCGCCTTGGGGTTTACGGGCTTCTATGTGGCGCCAGCCCATTCGCAGCCCGCTAGCGAGCCCGGTCTCGAGGAGATCGTCGTCACGGGGTCGTTGATCCGGCGACGGGACTTCGAGGCGAACAGCCCGATCGTCACGGTCGACGAGGACCTGTTCGACCAGACCACGACGTCGGCCGTCGAAACCCAGCTCAACCGTCTGCCTCAGTTCACGCCGACGACCGACAACCCTACGCAGGGCGGCGACATCCAGCCGAACGCGCGCAACACGCCGGGCGCTGCGACGATCGCGCTGCGCGGCCTCGGCCCGAACCGCAGCCTCGTGCTGATCAACGGCCGCCGCGGCACGCCGGCAAACGCGTCGATGGTGATGGACATCAATACGATTCCGGCGGCGGCGATCGAGCGCGTCGAAGCGATCTCGGGCGGCGCGTCGGCGACGTACGGCGCGGACGCCGTCGCGGGCGCGGTCAACTTCATCCTGCGCGATGATTTCGAAGGGTTCGAGCTCTCGGTGCAGGCAGGCGCTCCGGAAGATGGCGACAACTTCGAGTATCAGGTGTCCGGCATCATCGGGAGCGATCTCGCGGACGGCCGAGGCAACGTCAGCGTCGCGTTCTCGACGAACAAGAGGAACGAAGCGCTGCAGCGCGACCGCAAGTGGTATCGCGACCTGTGGGCGGACCCGACGATCGGCAGCACGCAGTTCTTCCCGGAGTTCACCGGCTTCTACACCGGCTCCAGCAATCTTCCCGACGTCGACGTTCTGAACCAGGTCATCGACGGCGCGAGCTTCACGGCCTCGCCGCAGAACGCGGTCATCTATAGCGACTTCAACGGCAACGCGTTCTCCGGCTTCGACACGGCCGGCGCTCCGGGCGCTTCCGGTGCCGAGTTCATCGACGGCCAGAAGTACGTGCGCCTTGCGAACGGTCAGCTCGGCGTCAACAACACCGACAACTACCTGATCCTGCCGCTCCGGCGCCACAACATGTACGCGCAAGGCAACTATCGAATCACCGATTCGATCGGCGCGTTCGCCGAGGGCTACTTCAGCAGGACCAGCACCGATACGCGGCAAGAGCCCGTTCCGATCACGAGCGGCTGGAGCGTGCTGATCGATCCGACGATCAACCGCGACGTCATCCCGACGGAGCTGCTCACGATCCTCGACTCGCGCCCCGATCCCGATGCGCCTTTCGAGCTCCGGACGCTCCTGCCGTTCCCGCGAACCTCGTCGACGGACGTCTCGACGTACAACATCACGTTCGGCTTCGAGGGTGATTTCGCGGGCAGCGACTGGACGTGGGAGTTCTTCACGTCGCAAGGCGAAGCCGAGACCACCGTGCTGCAGGAGGGCTTCGCGTCGCTGCAGCGCCTGCGGAGGATCATGCAGGAGCCCAACTTCGGTCGCGGCTTCAGCGCGATCAGCAACGACGGTCCGCCCGATTTCGGCTTCGGCGGCGCCACGGCCACGTGCACGACGGGCCTCAATCCGTTCGCATGGAGCTCGGTGAGCCAGGACTGCTTCGACGCCGTGATGGCCGACATCAGCACG
The DNA here is from genome assembly GCA_964553875.1 of uncultured Gammaproteobacteria bacterium. Classification (GTDB taxonomy): domain Bacteria; phylum Pseudomonadota; class Gammaproteobacteria; order Steroidobacterales; family Rariloculaceae; genus ZC4RG20. Next base: position 5,520 of record CAZKNH010000098.1, read on the forward strand.
AAGCAGATCATGAAGCAGACGATCTGGCAGGCGAACTTCCAAGGCGGAGTCGCGCAGCTTCCCGCCGGTGAGGTTCGGGCTGCGGTCGGCGCGAACTATCGCGAGAACGAGTACACGTTCCAGAACGACACGCTCGTCAAGCAGGGCACGTCGTTCCTCGAGCAGTCGGCCGGTCTCTATCCCGCGGGCGACTCGGCGGGCAAGATCGACGTCACCGAGGGCTATGTCGAGTTCCTCGTCCCGGTCCTGTCGGGTCTCCGAGCGGTTCAGCAGCTCGACTTTGAAATCGGTGGCCGCTGGTCCGACTACAGCACGACCGGTGCGAGCAACACGTACAAGATCCTCGCCGACTGGCGCATCAACGATACGGTGCGCATCCGCGGCGGCTTCAATCGCGCCGAGCGTGCACCGAACATCGCCGAGCTGTTCCTTGCGGCCGAGCAGACCTTCGCGGCCGCGTCGGGCGGCGACGTCTGCTCCATCCGGAACGGTCAGGCGTGGTCGGCGAACCCGCTGCGTAACCCGGACCACTGGCGCGACGTCGTTCGCTTGTGCGGCGCGCTGATGGAAGGGAGCGGCAACACGAATGCCGACGAGCAGTACTACGGCGTCTCCGCCGAGACCGTCGCCTCGGCCGATCCGGCGGATGTCGCGGCCGGTAACGTCACGACGAACCCGCAGGCCGCGGGCCCCGCGTTCCTGTTCCCGACGACGGTCGGCAACCCGCATCTCGACCCCGAGACGGCGGACACGTGGACGCTCGGCGCCGTGATCGACCTCGGCAACACGCTGACCGGCCGCTTCTCCGACGTGCGTCTCTCGATCGACTACTACGACATCGAGGTCAGCGACGCGATCGGCGAGCAGTCGCCCGACATCGTGATGCGCCAGTGCACGGATCCGGCGTTCAATCCGACGTTCGACCCGAATTCGCCGTTCTGCGACGGCTTCCGTCGTGCGGCATCGGGTGCGATCGGCAACCTGCAGCGGACGTTCTACAACAACGGCCGCTTCCGGACGTCGGGCATCGACCTGCAGGTCACCTGGCGCTTCGACCTCGGTCCGGGCCAGATGAACGTCAGCTCGCTGCTGAACGTGCTGCTCGACATGGAGTCGGCCGAGCTGCCGACGGATCCGTGGGTCGATTACGCCGGAACGTTCGGTCCGAGCCAGAACGGTCTGAACGGCAGCGCGTACGATTACCAGGCCTTGTCGTCGTTCACGTATGCGCTCGACCGCCTCGAGATCGGTCTCAGGTGGCAGCACCTGCCGAGCATCAAGCCCGCGATTGCCGCGCTGGACCCCAGCACGACGATCACCGGAGCACCGGCGTACAACGTCTTCGACGTGCTCGGACGCTACCGTGTCGCGGACAACATCAATCTGCGCTTCGGTATCGAGAACGTGTTCAACGAGCGCCCGCCGCTCACGGGCCGCGATCCGAGCGCGACGTCGCCGAACCTGCCCGGAGGCGCGTTCAACACCAACAACTACGACATCAACGGCCGCCGCGCGTACTTCGGCGCGACGATCGATTTCTGAACGTCTGTTGCTCGATTTGCGGCGGGCCTATGGCCCGCCGCTCTTTTTTGCGCTACTGAAAGTCACAGCAGGAAGCTCGAGCCGAGCTGGAAGCTCGGATCGAGCCGGGACGCTCGAGCCTGCCTACGACGCTGCAACGAGCGGGCCTGGGACGGCCCGAGCCGCCACGAGTCTCCGGCCGTTCGCTTACGAACGGTCACGATCGGTCAACGTTCCTCGATCAACGCGATCGCCTTCTCGCGCAACGTCGCGTCCGCGTTCACGGCCTGCACGACGCGGTTGTACTGATCCGGCGTCCAGCCATGCTCGGCGATTCGCGCGAACGCATCCTCTTGAAGCCGAGCCTGCGCCTGCTGCGCTTCCTCTTGTGATTCCGCGTTGGCAAGCTCTTCCTCGTACTCGCTCAGGGTCTGCTCGAGCGCGACGTAGATATCGGCAAACGTCTCGAGATCCTCATCCGACACATCGACCGGCTCGCCGAGCCCGGGAGACGGCTGCGCGGGCTGCGGCGCCGGCTCCTGCGCGTACAACGGTCCCGTCAAGAACAGTGCGGCAGCGGCAACCGCGGGAGTGAACAAGCCTTTCATGACACTACCTCTCGCAAACGGACATGAGCGCGGGGTAGTGCAAGCGGCGTGCCAGGCACCCGTAACGTCGTGATTCCGCTCATCAAGAAGCACTGTCGACGAGGTCGCAGCGTCGCAAAAGAGCGACGCGAACGACGGCCCCCGTCCACCGGCGGCGAGCACCGAAGCCGTGAACCGCCGGGCTTCGCGCGGAAGCCGCGCCGTCGGCGCTCGTCAATCCGGCAGCGTCAACGCGATCAGCTCCGCGGGTCCCGGCCGGCCGATCGCGAGCACGATGTACTGCTTGCCGTCGAGCATGTACGTCATCGGCTTCGCGGCGGCCTGACCCGGCAGCTCGATCTCCGCGACGACCTCGCCGGTCGCCTTGTCGTAGGCGCGCAGGACCGGGTCGCCTCCCCAGCCCTCGCCCGCGAAGAGCAGCGTCTTCGTCACGAGCAGCACCGGACGAACGGGCTTGCCGGTCTCCGGCAGGTCGAGGCCGCGCAGCGCCGGATGGTTCTTGATGTTCTCCGGCGTCCTGCCGTTCGGCTTCATCCAGACGTGCTCGCCCGTGTTCATGTCGATCGCCGTGATGCGGCCGTACGGCGGTTTCACGATCGGCAGCCCCATCGGGCTCGGCACCTGGCCGCCGGTGAAGATGTAGCGCATGTCGGTCGTGCCGGGCTCGGGCTCGTCGACCGAGAACACGGCCGGATTCGTCGTCGAGCCGACGTAAACGATACCGGTCTCCGGATCGGCCGCTCCGCCCTCCCAGTTCGTGCCCCCGCCGAAGTTCGGCAGGAGCAGCGTGCCGCGCGTGCCGTCCGGCGCGTTCCGCAACGACGGCGGATTGAACATCGGCCCGAGCCGCAGGTCCTTCACCGCCTCGAGCGCCGCGGCCTTGATCTCCGGCGTGAAGTCGACGAGATCGTCCTCGGTGAAGCCTTGCCGGTCGTACGCGGCGGGCTTCGTCGGGAACGGCTGCGTCGGCGACGTCCACTCGCCCGGCACGTCGGTCTGCGGCACGGGCCGCTCCTCGATCGGCCAGATCGGCTCGCCGGTCTCGCGATCGAGCACGTACGCGAACGCCTGCTTCGTGAGCTGCACGAGGGCCTTCACGGGACGGCCGTCGACGGTCACGTCGATGAGGATCGGCGACGTCGGATTGTCCCAGTCCCAGATGTCGTGATGGATCTGCTGGAAGTGCCAGACGCGCTCGCCGGTCTCGACGTTCAGCGCGACGATGCTGTTGCCGAAGAGGTTCGCGCCAGGCCGATGACCGCCGTACATGTCGCTCGTCGGCGCCTCGACCGGCAGATACACGAGGCCGAGCTCGGGGTCGGCCGCCATCGGCGCCCAGACGCCCGCGTTACCGGTGTACTCCGCCGAGCCGTCGAGCCACGTCTCGTAGCCGAATTCGCCGCGCGCCGGAACCGTGTGGAACGTCCACTTGAGCGCGCCGGTCCGCACGTCGAACGCGCGCACGTCGCCCTTGGTTTGCGTGCGCGAATTGGGCCGGGCGCCGACGCCGTGCGCGGGACCGACGACGATGACGTCGCCGACGACGAGCGGCGGCGACGTCGAGCCGATCTCGATGTTGTCCTTCGGGCCGCGCAGGAACTCGTACATGTCGACGACGCCGTCCTTGCCGAAGCCCTGCTTCGGCAGCCCGGTGCGGGCGTCGAGCGCGACGAGATGGAACCCGGGCGTCACGGTGATGATCCGATCGTCGCCTTGCCCGTCGCTCCAGTACGCGACGCCGCGCCCGGACATCTTCCGCGGTGCGCGGTCGAAGCGCTCGCCCTCGTTCGGCCGCCACATCCACAGCGTCTCGCCGGTCCGGGCGTCGATCGCGACGACGTTCCGCGTGACGCCGGCGGTCGCGTAGAGCACGCCGTCGACCATCAGCGGCGTCGTCTCGGTGCGTGCCTCGGGCCGCGGGCCGAAGTTCGCGGAAGACCAGCGCCACGCGACGCGGAGATTCGCGACGTTCGACGCGTCGATCTGGTCGAGCGGCGAATAATGCTGTGCGAACAGGCTGCCGCCGTAGACGGGCCACTCGACCTGCGCGCCGCCCTTGCCCTCCTGCGCATGCGCTGCCGCCAGGACACCCGCGCACACCGAAGCCGCGAGCGCGGCACGCCGTATCCGCCGAATCATGAGCTTCCTCCCCGCAAGCACCCGGTCGCCGGGTTGTTCTTTGCGGCAGAGGTTACCGCGTTTTCGGGCAGCGTGGCAGCACGCGGGCGCCTCGTGCGGCGCGATGCGGCGGGATGCGCCGTCGGGCTTCTGTCACGTGCCTTCGGGCCAGATCCGGATCAGTCCCTCCTGCGCGGTCGACGCGACCAGCCGTCCGTCCGCCGTGAAGAACTGCCCGAACGCGAGCCCGCGGGCGCCCGACGCGTTCGGGCTCCACATCGAATGGAGCAGCCACTCGTCGGCGCGGAACGGCCGATGGAACCACATCGCGTGATCGAGGCTCGCCATCTGCACGTTGCCGAGCTCGAAGCGGATGCCGTGCGGCAACGCGGACGTCGCGACGAGCTGATAGTCGGAGATGTACGCGAGCAGCCGGCAATGGAGCTCCGCATCGTCGGGCAGCCTTTCGATGGCGCGGACCCAGATGTGCCGCACAGGCGGCGCAGGCTCCGGCGAGAAAATATGAATCGGCTCGACGGGCCGGAACTCGAACGGCCGTGCCGCCGTGACGAAGCGGCGCATCTTCTCCGGAATCTTCTCGAGCAGCTCCGCGGAGATCTCGCGCACGTCCGCAAGCCCCTCCGGCCCCGGCACGGCCGGCATCTCCGCCTGATGCTCGAGGCCCTGCTCCGGCGCCTGGAACGACGCGGTCATGTTGAAGATCGGGCGTCCGTGCTGGATCGCGATGACGCGCCGGTTGCTGAAGCTCCGGCCGTCGCGGTCGCGCTGCACGTGATAGACGATCGGCGCGTTCACGTCGCCCGGCCGCAAGAAATATGCGTGCAGCGAATGAACGTGCCGGCCTTCGACGGTCCAGCTCGCGGCGCAGAGCGCCTGCCCGAGCACCTGGCCGCCGAATACCCTGCTGCTGCCGATGTCGCGGCTCTCGCCGCGGAAGAGATCGAGCTCGAGACGCTCGAGCTCGAGGAGGTGCAGGAGGTCAGCGAGCACCGGATCCATGAGGCGGCCTCGAAGTCAGCGCCGCGACGCAGTGCGGCGAGATCCGATGATACGCGACTGCGCCGACGGCTCGCGCGCTCGATCGAAGCAGCCGACCGACGCTATTTCTTCCCGCGGTTCAGCCTCGCGATCAGGCTCGACGTATCCCAGCGGCGCCCGCCCATCTGCACGATGTCCGCGTAGAACTGGTCGACGAGCGCCGCGACCGGCAGCTCGGCGCCGTTGCGGCGCGCCTCGTCGAGACAGATCCGCAGGTCCTTGCGCATCCATTCGACGGCGAAGCCGAAATCGAAGCGGCCCTCGATCATCGTCTGCCAGCGATTTTCCATCTGCCACGACTGTGCGGCGCCCTTCGAGATCACGTCGATCACGGCGGGCACGTCGAGCCCCGCCTGCTGCGCGAAGTTGAGCGCCTCGGCGAGCCCCTGCACGACGCCCGCGATCGCGATCTGATTGACCATCTTCGTGAGCTGCCCTGCGCCCGATGGCCCGATCAGCCGCACGTTGCGCGCGTACGCGCGAATCACGGGCTCGGCGCGCGCGAACGCGTCCGGCTCGCCGCCGACCATCACGGTCAGCTTCCCCTGCTCCGCCCCGGCCTGCCCCCCGGACACCGGCGCGTCGAGGCATGCGATCCCGAGATCGCGGCCCGCGGCCGCGATCTCGCGCGCGAGGTCGGCGGACGCCGTCGTATGGTCGACGAAGACTGCACCCTTCTTCATCGCGGCGAGCGCACCATTCTCGCCGAGCACGACGTGACGCACGTCCGGATCGTCACCGACGCACGTGAACACGAAGTCCGCGCCGGCGGCGGCCTCCGACGGCGACTCGGCGAGGCGACCCTTGTGCTCGGACGTCCACCGCTCCGCCTTCTGCCGCGTCCGGTTGTAGACCGTGACGTCGTGACCGGCCTTGCTCAGCCAGCCGGCCATCGGATAGCCCATCACGCCGAGCCCGAGGAACGCCACCTTTATTGACATATTCTTCAGCTCCGTTTCGTCTGGTCGAGCGCGGCGGCCGCGCGCTCCGCGAACGCGGCGTACGGACCGCGATCCTTTGCCCCGAGCGACGACGACAGCGCCCAGAAATAGGCGATGAGCCGCACGAGCCGCACGACTCGACGCAGCTCGCGCTGCGTGAACGGAACGGGCGAAGCGCCGTAGTACGCGTTCGCGAGCTGCCAGCCGTCGTCGTCGAAATGATTGAGCGCCGCGACGCCGGCGATATCGAGCACGGGTGCGGCCGTCACAGCATACTCGAAGTCGATCAGCTTGAGCTCGCCATCGTCGAGCACGTTCGACGCGATCAGGTCGTTGTGACAGAGCACGTGGCTCGGGTAGCGCACGGCGTAGTCGCGCGCGAGCTCGCGAAGCTCCGCAGCGCGGCGGCGATCGTCGGGGCCGAGCACGAGCCCGCGGGTGTACTCCGCGGCGAACGCCTCCGGAGCGAATTCGCGCAGCGGACGCCTAATCTGGTGCAAACGCCTGAGGAGCCGTGCGATACGCACGATATTTTCCGGTGCCGCGAGTGCCTCCGCGGTGAGCGGCCGTGCCCGAGCGAGATACTCCGTGATCAGCACACCTTCACGGGCGTTCGCAGCGACCACGCGTGGCGCGATTCCGAGCGCCGCGGCTTCGTCCGTCACGGCGGCCTCGACCGGCAACTCGAGCGCGCCGATTCGCGTCTCGTCCGATACGCGCACAACGAAACGCCGTGCGCCCAGGCCGGCGAGCACGCTGCGCCGGCTGAGTCCTCCGCCGAGCAACGTCAGGTCGACCGCGGACGATGGCGGCGCCCCCGCCGCATCGACGAGCGCCGCATCACGCAGCGCGCGCAGGACCCTCTCGCGCAGCTGCGCGTCGATCATCGACATACCCTCCGTCGGTTCAACCGTAAGTCGGCCGTTGGCCTGACGCATCCGGAGCGGCGTCCCAGGCTCGCCTCTGGTCCGAAACCGCGCGGCATCCAGGTGTAGCGCTCACGCACCAATCGTCTCAAAAAAACGTGAAACGTGGCACTTGAGCCACCATCATTCTTGCTTGATAGCTTGATGTCGCGGTGTTAGTCTCGCATCCGCCACAACCCTGTCCCATGCAACTCCTTGCCCGTCGGGAGTTGTCTTTGTACGACAGAGTTTGGGGTAAGCCCAACAGCTTCATCGGGAGGATAGTAATGGGACGACTAATCCATGCGGATAAGTCTCGTCTACGAAAGGCCGTTCTAGCGGATTCGGTTGCGCAAGTGATGCAAGGTGCGCGATCGGACCGCGCGCCCAGATCGACGAGGATGACGCCTCGCCTGCTCGCCACTTCCGGCGCCGTGCTGCTCGGGTCCGCGCTCGTTGCGATGCCTTCGGGTCGCGCGCTCGCTCAGGATGCCGGGCTCGAGGAAATCGTCGTCACCGGATCGCGCATCGTGCGCCGTGACTTCGAATCGAACAGCCCGATCGTCACGGTCAACGCCGAGGACTTCGAGACGCAGACCGGCCTCAACGTCGAGGCGTATCTGAACCAGCTGCCGCAGTACAACCCGGCCGCTTCGCCGGTCACCACCGACGGCGACGTGCAGATCACGCCGATCAACTCGGTCGGTATCGCTTCGATCTCGCTGCGCGGCTTCGGTCCGAACCGCAGCCTCGTGCTGATCGACGGCAAGCGCATGGTGCCGATCAACCCGTTGATGGTCACTGACATCAACGGCATTCCGTCGGCGCTGATCGAGCGCGTCGAGACGATCACCGGCGGCGCGTCGGCCGTGTACGGTGCGGACGCCGTAGGCGGTGTCACGAACTTCATTCTGCGGGACGATTTCGAAGGCTTCGATGTCGACTTCCAGACGGGCATGACCGAGGAAGGCGACGGCGAGGAGTCGCGCATTTCGGCGATCCTCGGCGCCAATCTCGGCGACCGCGGCAACGTGACGATCGGCTTCGAGGCCTACAAGCGCGAGCGCGCGCTCGAGGTCAACCACGACATCTACCAGAAGTGGTATCGGCGCCCCGACACGGGCGGCTTCCTGTTCGTGCAGGGCGTCAACGGCTATGCGTGTAACGGTCCCGAGTGTCCGTACTCCGAGACGATCAATGCGCTGTTCGCCGACCGGCCCGAGGGCTCGTTCGTCTTCAGCCCGAACGGTGCCCAGGATGGTGTTCAGCGCGGGTTCTCGTTCAGCCCGGACGGCAGCGTCTTCGTCAACAGCCGAGGCGGTCTGTATCGAGCAGACGGGTCGTTGCGCTACACGGGTCAGCTCGACGGTCTGGAGTACACGTTCCAGAACCAGCTCGATAACAACGTGCTGCCCGGATCGACGCCGGTACCGTATCAGAACCTGAAGTACAACTTCCTCGACGCGACGATCAGCGCGCCGCAGGACCGCTACTCGTTCTTCGCGTCCGGTACGTTCGACATAACGGATCGCGTGCGCTTGAAAGCCCGTGCGACGTTCGCGGAGAGCGACACGGCGACGGTGCTCGGCGGCACGTCCGCGGTCACTGGCTGGGAAGCGACGGTGCCGTACAACCCGACGACGGACAGCCCGGTCAACCCGGAGCTCAACTGGCGCGATCCCGAGACCGTCAGGCAGTGGCTCGCGAACCCGAACGATCCGATGTTCGCGAACCCGAACTTCATTCCGACGGGACATCCGGACGCCGGTCACCCGGTTCCGGCCGAGCTCGCGATCCTGCTGAACAGCCGCAACCCGACGACGTACTGCCTTGCGGGCTCCACGCTGACGACCGGTCCGTCCGCGGGCCTGCCCTGCGGCACGTGGGGCTCGAACACGACGCCGACCGAGATCCCCGAGCTCGTCGGCACGACCGGCCCGCAGGCGCGCTGGCAGCCGCAGTGGCTGCCAAAGGACAGCCTGCCGCCGCGCCAGACGCGCAACGTGAACGAGGTCTGGCAGTTCGAGGCGGGCCTCGAGTTCGACATCGGCCGCGACTGGACAGGCGAGGTCTATGTCGCGCACGGCGAATCGAGCACGTACAACGTCGCGGGCGGCAACATGTCGCTCGAGCGTTACCGTCAGCTGATCGCGATGCCCGACTACGGCCGCAACGCGGAAATTTCCGGTAACGAGCCGCCGAACAGCCAGCGCCCGTACTTCGGCGCCGGCGACGTCACGTGCACGTCCGGCTGGTACTCGACGCTGTTCGAGGGCGACAAGCCGCTCAGCCAGGACTGCTACGAGGCGGTCAATGCGGTGCTGCAGACGCGGACGCAGAACGAGCAGAACATCGTCGAGCTCAACTTCCAGGGCCCGGTGGCCGAGCTGCCGGCCGGCGAAGTCCGCATGGCGACGGGCTATCAGCGCCGCCGCAACTCGGGCCTCTTCAACCCGGACATTCTGCAGTCGCAGGTCTCGTTCACCGACCAGGTGATCGGCGTCTACCCGACGGGTTATCTCGACGCCGAGACGTCGGTCAACGACTACTACATCGAAGGTCTGATCCCGGTGCTGCAGGGCAAGCGGGCCGCTCAAAGGCTCGAGCTCGAGCTCGGTGCACGCTACTCCGACTACAAGCACACCGAGGAAGAGACCACGTGGAAGTCGCTGATCAACTGGCAGGTCAACGA
>CAZKNH010000099.1:0-15147 GCA_964553875.1 uncultured Gammaproteobacteria bacterium
CGCGCTCGTAGCTCAGTGGATAGAGCACTGCCCTCCGGAGGCAGGGGTCGGGGGTTCGAATCCCTCCGAGCGCGCCAGTTCCCGCGTGTCCTTTCCCGGCAGACCGTTTGGCCCGTCCGCCCGGCGCACGCCGCTCACGGCTCGCCGCCGGAAGCGGCACCTTCGGTCTGCACGATCAGCCGCCGCAGCACGGCGCTGTCGACGGGCTTCGTCAGATGCTCGTCGAAGCCCGCCTCGAACGCCTTCCGTTTGTCCTCTTCCTGGGCCCAGCCGGTCAGCGCGAAGAGACGTATTGCACGGCCTTCCGGCCGCGCCCGAATTCGCCGCGCCACCTCGTATCCGTCCATCTGCGGCAGACCGATGTCGAGCAGGACGACGTCCGGCCGAAACGCGTCGACGGCGCGCAGGGCCTCAGCCGCGCCGTAAACCGCCTCGACTTCGTGACCGTCGAGCTCGAGAACGAGACGCAGGCTCGCGGCCGCATCGCGATTGTCGTCGACGACGAGCACGCGCCGAGCGGCCCGCGCGGGTGCGGCCTCCTTCGGCTTGCTCGCATGCGGGCCGCGCGCCGCGAGCGGCAGCTTGACGATGAACTCGCTGCCTCGCCCGAGGCCGGCGCTCTCCGCCCAGATCGAGCCGTTATGGAGCGTCACGAGCTGTCGGCACAGCGCGAGGCCGATCCCGATTCCGCCGCCGCCCGTGCGCGCGCGGTGCTCGGGCACCTGGCTGAACATCTCGAACACGTCGTCGAGCTGATTCACCGGGATGCCGTAGCCGTTGTCCTTGACGCGGACGACCGCGGCGTCGTCCTCGATTCCGGCCGTGATCCGGATCGTGCCGCCGATCTCCGTGTACTTCGCGGCGTTGCTGAGCAGGTTGCCGAGAACCTGAGTCAGCCGCTGAAAATCGCCCTCGACCGGAAGCGGCATGTCCCCGGCCGAAACCTCGAGCCGGTGCCCCCGCTCGTCGATCAGCGGCATACCGAGCTCGACGGCGGAGCGGATCACGGCGCGCAGATCGAGCGGCGCGCGCTCGAGATCGATGTCGCCGCGCGTCACGCGGGCGAGATCGAGCAGGTCGTCGACGAGGTGAATCAGATGCGCGAGCTGCCGCTCCATCATCTCGCGCAGGTTGCGCAGGAGGTCGGGACGCTGCTCGGCTTCCTTCAAGAGCTCGATCCCGGCGCGGAGCGGTGCGAGCGGGTTGCGGAGCTCGTGGCCGAGCACGGCGAGGAACTCGTCCTTCCGGCGGTCCGCGGCGCGCAGCGCCTCTTCCGCGCGTTTCCGATCCGTGATGTCGAGGACCGCGGCGATCCAGCCGACGGGGCGACCGTGATCGTCGAGCTCGGGCGCGAAAGCGCACCGAATCCATTGGCGCCCCAGATCGCGGTAGTCGACCTCGACCTCGAACTCGTCGCGCTCGCCGGCGAACGCGCGGTCGGCGTGGGGCTTCAGCTGCGCGAACGCCTCTTCGCCGAGCACGTCCGCGACGTGCATACCGATGAGGTCGCGCGGCGACAGGCCGTAACGCTCCGCATAGGCCTTGTTCACGAACTTGTAGCGATAGTCCTTGCCGCAGTTCGCGATCAGCACGGGCGCGTTGTCCGTGACCAGCTGCAGGCGCCGCCGGTTCGCCGTCAACGCCGCCTCGGCCTTCTTTCGGTCGCTGATGTCCGCCGCGTTCGCGATCAGGCGGTACGGCCGGCCGGCCTCGTCGCGCATGACCTTGCCGGATACGTGCACCCAGATCGTCGAGCCGTCCCGTCTGACATAGCGCTTCTCGATCTCCCAGCGGTCGGCCTCGCCGCGGAGCACCTTTTCGATCGCCGCGCGGTTCTCTGCGCGCTCGTCGGGGTGCGTGATCTCGTCGAACGTGAGCCGGCAGATTTCCTCCTGCGAGTAGCCGGTAATCTCGCAGAAGCGATGGTTCGCCCGCAGGAAACGGCCCGTGACGGGGTCCGACTGCGCGACGCCGACCGCGGAGAGCTCGAAGAGCCCGCGGAAATCACGCTCGCTTTCGCGGAGCGCGCGCGACAGACGCGCGAGCTCCATCGCTTCCCAGAGGCGCTCGGCGACCGTGTCGACGAGATCGACCTCGTCCTCGGTCCACTTTCGCGGTGTGGTCATGTGCACGCCGGCCGCGGCGTAGAGCCTCCCCCCCTTCAGCACCGGCGTGATGATCAGCGCCTGCGCGCCGATCGCGCGAAAGAGCGTCCGCAGCGACTCGTCGGGCACGTCGCGATCGGCGTCGTCGACGACGATCGGCAGGTTCTTCAAGAGACGCTCGCTCGCTTCGGGCGGCAGCGGGAACCGACCGTCGACGCCTGCGACTCCGGGCGCGGTCGCAACGGCCGAGAACCTGAAGTGGAGCCCGTCGGGATCGACCTCGCCGTAGACGCACCGGTCCGCGGCGAGCCCCTCGCGCAGGATACGCATCGACGCTTCCGCGATCTCCTCCGGCCGATCGAGGCCGCGGGCAGCGTCCCACAGCGTGACGAGCACGCGTGCGCGCTTCTCGCTGCGGCGGATCTCCGACTCGGCGCGGCGGCGCTCCGCGAGCTCGGCCGCGAGCGCGCGGCGGGCCTGCGCGAGCGACGCGCCGATCGCGATCGCGAGGCCGCGGGCGTCGTCGGGCGCGGAGAAATCGTCGAGGCCGTGCTGGAATGCGCGGCGCGCGGCCGCCTCGTCACGCGTCAGCAGAATGACCGGCCGGTGCCGGTCCGACGTCTTGAGCTGCCCGAGCAGCCGCTCGAGCGCGCCCGGCCGGACGCCGCCGCCGAGCACGACGACGTCATGGCGGCCGACGGCCCACGCGTCCGGCGGCCGCTCGTCGGTGCGTACGGCGGTGATCGACGCAAAGCGCGCCGTCGCCGCGTCGATCAGCGCATCGTCGTCGACGTCGCCGTCGACCAGGAGCACGCGAAGGGGCTCGCGCCTCGTCAGCTCCGTTACCGCCGAATGCCGCACGTTCGGCCTCCGCCTCGCCCGGGTGCCGGCGCCGCCGGGCTTCGATCGGACCGCCGGGCGCGTCGCTGCCTGCTGCCGGCCGGTGCTCTGCTCGCGAGAAAACGCGGACCAGAGCCGCGGGCCGTCCCACAATTCTAGTACGTCGTGCCGTACGGGGTCGCCGCGACACGACAGATGCCGCGCCGGGCGCTTTCGGCCAGAATGGGCGCCGGCATCCACGGGCGTGAGGGGACGCTGGGCGCCCTCCCCGCCTGACATTCCCGGGCATCCAATGATCGATCGATCCTTCCTGCCGCTCGCTGCTGCTGCCCTGCTCCTCATCGGCGCGACGGCAGTCGGGCCGGCCGTGCACGCCCAGGACGCGCCGCCGACGACGGCTGCAGCGCCCGGCGCACCGCTCGAAGAGCGGCTCGACGTGCTCGCAGCGGAAATCGAGGCGGCGCGGGAGCGGCTGGCGCCGCTTGCAGCGGCCGTCGACGTGAGCGAGGCGGAGGCGTGGATCGCCGCGAGTCCCCGCGACCGTCTCGCGGAGCGGGCCGCGGCGGAAGGTCTCTCGGAGGCCGAGCGGAAGCTCTGGCAGCAGGCGCTCGAGCACGAGGAGGCGGGTGCCGAGCGGGTACGCGGCGCGCTGAGCCGCGCCGCGCTCGCGACGGCCGCAGGCGACAGGCTCGCGGAGGCGCTTCGGCGCGTCGATACGTTACGGGGCGACGCGCCGGCGGAGGCGGCGGAAGACGTCGAACGCCCGCTCAGCGTGATCAATCAGGACATCGCCACGCTCGATGCGCGCCGCATGCAGGTCACGCTCGCGCTCGATCAGCGCCGGGAGACGCTCGGTCGGCTCGAGGAGCAACTCCGCGGCCAGGCCGACGCGATCGAGGCGCTGCGCCGCGAGCGGGAAGCGTCCGGCGCGCGGGCCCCGTCCGCCGACGCCGACGACCCGGCGCTGGCCGAGGCACGCGAAGCGGAGAGCGCCGCGTTCGAGCGGCGGCGCGACGCGCCGTTGATCCAGGCGCAGCTCGATGCACGCTCGCTGCCGGTCCGGATCGACGTGCTGAAGCTCGAGATCGCCGTCGACGAGCTCGAGCTCGCGTGGATCGGCCGGCAGCTCGCGGCGTTGCGCGTCGAGTTCGACCAGAGATCGACGGCGGCGCTGAGCCAGTTGACGCGGGATCTGCAGCGGCTCGTCGAGCGCGAGCCGGACGCCGATCGGCGGTTCAGCGCCGAGCTCGCTCGACTGCGTACGCTGATTGACCAGGCCGCGGAGACGCAGAGCCGCATCCGCGGCCTCGAGGCCGAGCGGCAGCGCTATATGGCGCTCGGCGAGGACCTGTCGACGCGCCTCGAGAACATCCGCTTGAGGCTCGAGCACAGCGGCCTCACGGACGCCGTCGGCACGCTGTTCCTCGAGGAGCGGCGCCGTTTGAGCACGCTCGCCGATTTCGACGTCGCGGCCCGGCAGATCGGGCGCGAGCTCGATCAGTCGCGGCTCAGGATCATCGGATACCGGGAGCTCGTGCCGCCGGCCGCGTCGGCGAGCCCGAGCGTAGCCGACGACGAGGCGCTCGCGGCGCTGCGGGATCTCGAGCGCCGCGTCGCGGACGCGCTCCTGCAGGGCGAGGGGAAGCTGATCGAGGAGCTCGAGGAGACGGACCGCGTGCTGCGCGACGTTTCGGGAACCATCGACGAGCTCGATCGGATCCTGAACGAAGCGCTGCTCTGGTGGCCGAGCCACGTGCCGGTCAGCCTCGACTGGGCCATGCGGGCGCCGAACGCGTTCTTCGCGCTGATCGATCCCGCCGCGTGGCGCACGACCGGCGCGGCGTTCCGCCAGATCACGCTCGATCGCCCGTACGCGTCGGTGCTGACGATGCTCGTCGTCGGGCTGCTCTACCGGGCCGGACGCGGCACGGGCAGAAGGCTGCGTGAGCTCGCGGAGAAGACGCAGCATCGCTTCACGGACAGCATGACGCACACGTGGAAGGCGATGGGCTGGAGCCTGCTGCGCGTGCTGCCTGCCCCGGTGCTGCTCGGTGCGACCGGCTTCAGGCTCGAGCGGCTGCCCGACACGGATCGAGGCGTCGACGTCATCGCCGCCGTGCTCTGGGTCTCCGCGATCTGGTGGCTCGCGGGTCACCTCCTCGCGATCTTCATCAGCCGGAACGGCGTCGCGACCGTGCATTTCGACGCGAACCCGACGCTCGTCACGCGCCTCCGGCGCGACGTGAAGTGGTTCATGCCGGCGCAGTTCGTGCTGATCATGATGATCGCGCTCGCGTACGCGCACCCTGACGACATCGTGCTCGACGTGTTCGGGCGGATCGGGCTCGTCGCGTCGAGCCTCCTCTGCGGCGCCCTCGCGTGGCGCCTCCTCGCGCCGAGCCCCGAGCTCGGCAGCGCGTTCAAGGAGCGCCGCCGGCGCTTCTTCCGCGGCGTGACGGCGCTTTACGCCCTCGCGCTCGTCGGGCTCGCGCTCGCGGGCTACCTGCTCACGGTGTCCGAGCTTTTCGGGCGGACGATCGATACCGTCGTCGTGGTCTGCGTCGTCGGGCTCGGCTATCACCTCGCGGCGCGCGCGCTGATTCTGAGCGAGATGCGGCTACGGCTCAGGCGCCTGCGCGAGCAGCGCGAGAAGGCGGCCGCCGTCGAGAGCAACAGCCTGACGGCCGACGGCGGACCGGACCTGCCGGAGCCGCACTTGAGCATCGAGGACGTGAATCAGCAGTCGCGGACGCTCCTCCGGGTCGCGGCCGGCGCGTCGATGGTGCTCGCGTTGTTCTGGGTCTGGTCGGACGTCCTGCCGGCACTGACGTGGCTCGACAATTACGAGGTCTGGTCGCGGACCGTCGAGGGCAGCGACCAGCCGGCCGTCATCAGCCTGCAGGACGTGCTGCTCGCACTCGGTCTCGGCTGGGTGTTCGTGCTCGCGGCCCGGAACCTCCCGGGTCTCGTCGAGATCCTGCTCGCGCGGAGCACCGACATGGACGCGAACGGCCGCTACACGGTCGCGATGCTCCTGCGTTACACGATCGTCGTCGTCGCGGTCGTCACGGTGTTCTCGCGGCTGGGGTTCAGGTGGGCGGAGCTCCAATGGATGGTCGCGGCGCTGACGCTGGGCTTGGGCTTCGGCCTGCAGGAGGTCGTCGCGAACTTCGTCTCGGGGCTCATCATCCTGTTCGAGCGCCCGGTGCGAGTCGGGGACACGATCACGATCGGGGAGTTCAGCGGCACGGTTGCGCGGATCCGCACCCGCGCGACGACGATCATCGACTGGGACAACCGCGAGATCGTCGTGCCGAACAAGAACTTCATCACCGAGCGGCTGATCAACTGGACGCTGTCCGACACGGTCACGCGCATCGTGATGCCGATCGCCGTGCGCTACGACACGGACCCGGACCTCGTGGTCGAGACGCTGCTCAAGATCGCTAAGGCGCATCCGGCCGTGCGCGAGGACCCGGCGCCGGCCGCGCTGCTGCTGCGCGTCGGTGAGGGGGCGATGCACTTCGAGCTTCGCGCCTACGTCTCGCAGCTCCGCGAGCGGCTCGAGACGACGAGCGATCTGCACCGGAAGATCATCAAGACGTTCCGCGAGCTCGGCATCCCGATCGCGTTCCCGCAGATGGATCTGCACATCCGCGACCTGCCGCCGCGACGGACGGGCGTGTTGTCGCGGCTCGCCGGCGGCGACGCGAGCCTCGCGCGCGAGGCGGGCAGCTGACGAAAGCTATGGCAGTGCGGCCCGCCGTGGACGGGCGGGCCGCGGAGGCGTCACTGCTCGAGCTGGTCGAGCATGTATTGCACGGCGTCGATCACTTCCTGATCCGACAGAGCCATGAACCCGCCCTTCGGCGGCATGTAACCGGCCTGGCCCTGGTAGCCGTTCAGCGCGTGCTGGTTCAGCACGTCGATACCCTGCGCGACGCGATCGGCCCACGCCGCGGCGTCGCCGATCACGGGCGCGCCGCCGACGCCGGGCGCGGCGTGGCAGATGTAGCAGTTCTGGTTGAACACCTGTGCGCCGGTCAGCGGCATGTCGACGGGTGCCGGGGCCGCGGCGGCGGCCTGCTGCACCTCGGCGAGCTCCTCGTCGCCGATCAGCAAGACCTGGCCGATCGGCGCGATGCGGGCGTCGACCTCTGCCCTGACGCGCGGGTCCGCCAGCACGGCGACGCCCTGCGTGTCGGCCGCGATGCGCTGCGCAAGGAAATAGATCCCGACGGCGACGCCGATCAGAATGCCGATGACGAGCATGAAGCTGTCGAAGAATTGCTGGTCCTGGTCGCGCAAAGCTCGAAGTCCTCTGGGTCGGGGGGTGGCGAAGCGGGCGCGATTATAGCGTATCGGCCCGGCGTGGCACGCGGCCCGCTCCTACGGGAGCGGCCGGTCGAGGACGCGAAGCTGCAGCGCTTCGGCCACGTCCGCTTCGCTGACGCCGTCGCGGCCGTCGAGATCCGCGATCGTCCGTGCGACCTTCATCACGCGGATGCCGCTCCGCATGCTGAGCTGCCACTGGTTCACGACGCGCTTCAGGAGCGCGATCGCCGCCGCGCTCGGCCGCGCGCTCTTCCACAGCGCGGCGTCGGGAAGCCGCGCGTTCAGCCGGCCCGCGCGCGCGAGCTGTCGCTCTCGCGCGGCGAGCACCTGCGGGCGAAGCCGTGCCGTCTCGCCGCCGGCGGCATTTGCCGCCGGACCGTCGAACGGGACCCGCGGCACCTCGACGTGCATGTCGAAGCGGTCGAGCAACGGCCCCGAGATCCTCGACCGGTACTGCTCGAGCCGCGCCGGCGTGCATCGGCAGCGGTCCGTGCCGTCGCCCAGGAACCCGCACGGGCACGGGTTCATCGCCGCGATCAGCTGGAACTCGGCCGGAAACTCGACGTGGTCGTGCACGCGTGAGATCCGCGCGACGCCGGCCTCGAGCGGCTCCCGCAGCGCCTCGAGCGCGATCCGCGAGAACTCCGGCAGCTCGTCGAGGAACAGCACGCCGCGGTGCGCGAGCGAGATCTCGCCAGGCTTCACGCGCGTGCCTCCGCCGACGATCGCGGCCGCGGACGCCGTGTGGTGCGGCGCCCGGAACGGCGGGCGCAGACCGTTGTCGAGCATCGAGCGGTCGCCGGCGACGGACGCGATGCTCGCGACGAGCAGCATGTCCTCGAGGTCGAGCGGCGGCAGCAGGCCGCGGAGACGCTCCGCGAGCATGCTTTTGCCGCTCCCCGGCGGGCCGACGAGCAATACGTTGTGCGCCCCGGCCGCCGCAATCACGAGCGCGCGTTTCGCCTGCGCCTGACCGCGTACGTCGGAGAGGTCATGCCCCGCCTCGTGCGCTGCGACGATCGGCTTCGGTTTTATTCGCGGGAGCGTCCGTTTGCCTTCGACATGCGCGATGACGTCCGCGAGCGTCTCGGCCGCATACGCCTCGGCGTCGGCGACGAGCGCGGCCTCGGCCGCGTTGGCGGCCGGCACGACGATCGCACGTCCCGCGTCACGCGAGGCGAGCACGGCCGGCAGCACGCCGTTGACGGACCGAACGTCGCCCGACAGGGCCAGCTCCCCGATCAGTTCCGTGCGCTCGTCGGCCCATGTGCGGTGCCGCTGCGCCATCACGAGACCTACGGCGATCGCGAGATCGAATCGACCGCCGTCCTTCGGCACGTCGGCTGGACCGAGATGCGCGGTGATTCGTCGATCCGGGAAGTCATGGCCGGACGTTATCAGCGCCGCGCGGACGCGATCCCTGCTCTCGCGGACCGCGGCGGCCGGAAGCCCGGTGATCGTGAACGCCGGAAGTCCGCCGGCGAGGTGGACCTCGACGACGACCTCGTAAGCCTCGAGGCCGCGCTGGCCGCGGCTCAAGAGCCGCGCGAGGGCCATCGGCGCCTGAGGAAAAGCCCCCGACCGGCCGCTGCGCGCCTCGCCGCTGGCGCGGGACTACTGCTGCGGCTGCTGCGACTCGCCGCTCGACGCGGCGAGACTGCGCTCGAGCTCCGCGATGCGTGCTTCGAGCGCCTCGAGCTTCTCGCGCGTGCGCTCGAGGACCGCGCTCTGCACGTCGAATTCCTCGCGTGTGACGAGATCCATCCGGTCGAGGCCCGAATGCAGCAACGCTTTAAAGTTCCGCTCGAGGTCGTCCCCGAGCGCGCGGAGGTTCTGCGGGAGGGATTGCGCGAGCTGCCGGGCAAGGTCGTCGAGATTGAAGCGATTCTTGTCGATCATTTGATGTCCCTTCGGCTCGCTGCGGCGAGCCCGATTTCAGGCCGATGTCGCCGGGAATGGCTCGATGATACCGCTTGCCGGGCGACGCGGTCGGCCGCGGGCCGAAAAGCGACGGAGTTCACAAGAGCGTCGGAGCCCGCATGCTAGACTCCGGCCCATTTCCAGGGAGGTGATCCGTGCGCGCCATAGCCGTGATCCCGCTCGCGCTCGTCGCCGCGAATCTTTGCGCTTCCGAGGTTTATCGCTCCGTTGCGCCGGATGGAACCGTGATCTACAGCGACCGTCCGAGCGGTCCGGATGCCGAGCCATTGTTCGTCGCCGCGCAGCGGCCATCGCGTGCTCCGACTCCGCCATCGGCCGCCGAATCGAGCCCGCAAGCCGCCTCCACGCCGGCCGCGGAGCCGCCGGCCGAGTACGACGAGGCCGAGGCGCGCCGCGTCGAGCGCGAGCTCGCCGAGCAGCGTGAGCGGAACTGCGCGATCGCGCGCGCTCGTGTGCAGAACTACAACGCGGCGCACCGGCTCTACCGGCAGCTGCCGAACGGCGAGCGCGAATACCTGAGTGACGCCGAGATCGACGAGGCCCGAGCCCAGGCGGCGGCCGATGTCGAGGCTTGGTGTAGCTGACGGGCTGTCCGCAATTCCCGCATCACCGGTCCGGCAGGAGGCCGAAAGCTTCCTGCCGGATTTTTGTCAGCCGCGAATGGTGTTCGCGGTCGTTCTGATCTCCGAGCTCCTCGCCGTCGTCTTCGCGCTCGTCCGCGTGCCAAACGGCCCGTTCTGGCCGAATCTCGGCCTGATCTCGCTGTTCGTTCAGTGGCTCGGCTTGACCGGCGCGGCACTCCTTTGCGTCGCACGGCCGCGGCTCGCGCGGCTCGGCGTTCCGGCGGCGTCGGCCGCGGTCTTTGCGCTCTTGATGCTGAACACCGCCGTGTTCTCGCTCCTCGCCGCCGAGATCGCGGACGGCGACGCCGTGCTCGGCGTCGGATCGGGCTTGCCTCGGTCGTCGTGGACGTTCCTGCTGCGGAACGAGGCGATCTGCGTGATCGTCACGGCGCTCCTCCTGCGCTACTTCTACGTCGCGCACGAATGGCGGCGGCACGTGCGCGCCGAGACGCGCTCACGCATCGAGGCGCTGCAGGCGCGCATGCGGCCGCATTTCCTGTTCAACACGATGAACACGATCGCGGCATTGACCCGCAGCGCGCCGGCGACCGCCGAGCGTGCGGTCGAGGATCTGGCGGACCTGCTGCGCGCGACGCTCAAGGCGTCGGATCGGCCGGTGCGCTTCGCCGACGAGCTCGAGCTCGCGCGCGTCTACGCGCGGATCGAGGCGCTTCGGCTCGGCGAACGGCTCCGCATCGACTGGGATGTCGGCGAAGTGCCGGAGGACGCGCGTCTGCCGAGCCTCACCTTGCAGCCGCTCCTCGAGAACGCGATTTATCATGGCATCGAGCCGCTGCCCGCGGGGGGCGACGTGACGGTGCGGGGTCACGTCGACGGCGGGCAGCTCGTGATCACCCTTTCGAATCCGGTCGATCCCGAAGCCGCGGCCCGGCCGGGCCATCGGCAGGCCCTCGACAACCTGCGCGAGCGCGTGCGGCTCGCGTACGGCGAGCGCGGGTCGGTCGAGACGGTACGCGACGCCGGCCGGTTCCAAGTCACCGTGAGGTTGCCGCTCGAGACATGAACGCTGTCGGAGAAGTGCTGATCGTCGACGACGAGCCGCCCGCGCGCGAGCGCCTCGAGCGGCTCGTCGGCGAGCTCGAGGGCTGGCGCGTCGCGGGCACATGCGCATCGGGCGCCGAGGCGATCGAGCAGGCGGCGCGGCTCAAGCCGAAGGTCGTGCTGCTCGACATCAAGATGCCGGGCATGAGCGGCATCGAGACCGCGCGGCATCTCTGCGGCCTCGAGGTCCCTCCGGCCGTGATCTTCACGACGGCGTACGATCAGTACGCGATCGAGGCATTCGAGGCCCGGGCCGTGGGCTATTTGCTGAAACCGGTCCGCCGCGAGCGGCTCGAGTCGGCGCTCTCGTACGCGGCGCGCGTCAGCGCGGCGCTCCTCGACGAGCTGCCGCGGGAGCCGATAGCCGGGCCGCGCCGGCATATCGCGGCGCGAGTCCGCGACGAGCTCAGGCTGATCCCCGTCAAGGAGATCCGGTACTTCCGCGCGGAGCAGAAGTACGTGACGGTGCGCCATCTTCGCGGCGAGGACGTGATCGACGAGCCGTTGAAGAGCCTCGAGGACGAGCTCGCGGACGAGTTCGTCCGGATCCACCGCAGCATCCTCGTGAGCCTCGCGCACGTCGACGCGCTCGAAAGGCGCATCGACGGCTACGCGATCAGGCTCCGCGGCGGCGAGACGCTGCCGGTCAGCCGGCGCCAGGTCCCCGAGCTCAAGCGCCGGCTCGGCATCGGCTGACCAACGCGTCGGCGCGGCGGCCCCGCTGGCAAGTCGGGTCTGGCGCAGAGACAATACGCCGCAGCCAGCCGCGCCACGCACCATGACCGAAGAAGCGCTGCCCGACGGGCACGATCACGACGCTCCAGCCGCTGCACCTGCCGTCACCTCCGAGCCCCGTCCCGTCTGGCCGAGGCTCGCGGCGGGTGTCGCATTCGCGCTCGCGCTGTTCGCGTCGGCGGGCGTCGCATTCCTGTGGTGGCAGTACCGCGAGTTCTACGTCGCGCTGCACGAAGCGGACACGGACCTCGAGGCGTCGCTCGAGCGCGTGCGCGCGACGCAGCGCGCGCTGTCGGATCGGATCGACGCGCTCGGTGCCGCCGCCGACGCGGCCCGCGAGCGCACGGAGCGCCTCGCGGATCGCCTCGAGGAGCTGCCCGTGCGCATGGCCGAGCTCGAACGGCAGCTCGGCGACGCGCCTCAACGGCTCGCGGCGGCGGAGCGCCAGCTCGCCGCCGTGCAGGGCGGATCGTTCGACGCGCAGGCCAGGTGGCTCAGGGCCGAGGCCGAGTACTACCTCACGGTCGCGAACGCGGAGCTCGAGCTTGCGGGACGCTGGGACAACGCGGCGACCGCGCTCGAGCTCGCGGACGGGCGCCTGCGTGCGCTCGCCGATCCCGCCGTCGCCCCGGTCCGTCGGCAGATCGCGGCCGACCTGCTCGCGCTCGAGAGCGTGACGCGGCCCGATCTCGAGCGCGTCGTGTTCGAGCTCGCGAGCCTCGCGGAGCGCGTCGACGCGCTCCCCCTCCGCAGGGTCGGCGGTGCAGACGCGAGCGAGCCGCCGCTCGACGACGTCGAGCCCGGCCTCGGCCGGCTCGTCACGAGCATCCGGCGTGCGCTCGCGAGCCTCGTCACGATCGAGCGCCGCGACGACGCCGAGGCGCGGGTCACGTCGGCCGAGCGCCGCGCGCTCGCGCATCGGGAGCTCCGCACGGAGCTGTCGCTCGCGCGCGCCGGGGCGCTGCAGCGCGATCGTGCCGCCTATGCGGCGAGCCTGAAGGCGGCGGCCGGGCTCCTCGAGCGCGACTTCGACCTTGCCGATCCCGGCGTGCGGGCCGCGGCCGCGCTCGTCGACGAGCTCGCCGCGGTCGACATCTCGCCGCCTCGCCCCGACATCAGCCGCTCGCTTTCGCTGCTGCGCAACCTCGATACCGAGCCCGAGTCAGACTGATGCGTGTCGGCGTCGCGCTCCTCGTCGCCCTGTTCGTCGGTGCGCTCGCCGCGCACTTCATGCTCGAGGACCGGGGCTACGTCCTGATCGACTACCGCGGGTATCTCATCGAGATGTCCGTGCCGGCGCTGCTCTTCGTCCTCGTGCTGCTCTACTTCGCCGTGCGAGGTATCGCGTTCCTGTGGCGAACGCCGCATCGGCTCGGCGTCTCGCTCGCGGAGCGCCGGCACCGCAACGCAGGACGTGAGCTGACCCGGGGGCTGATGCACCTCACGGACGGCAACTGGGCGAAGGGCGAGCGGCTCCTGCTGCGCGGCGCCCGCTCGAGCGATGCGCCGCTCGTGCATTACCTGATGGCCGCCCGCGCCGCGCAGCAGCAAGGCTTGACGGAGCGGCGCGACGAGTGGCTGCGGATCGCATCGGAGGTGCTGCCGGACGCCGAGACGACCGTGCTGTTGACGCAGGCCGAGCTCCAGCTCGAGAGCGGCGAGCACACGCGGGCGCTCGAGGCGGCGAAGCGCGTGCTCGAGTCGTCGCCCGAGCATCCGATCGCGCTCGCGCTCGCGGCGCGGGCGTGCTCGGCGCTCGGCGAGCGTGCCCGGCTCGCCGATTTGCTGCCGAAGCTCCATGTCGCACGGCTGGCGCCGGACGAGCTCGAGCGGCTCGCGGCCGAGGCGCTCGATGCGGCGTTCCGCAGCCCCGAGCTCACGTCCGATGCGCTCGCGCTCCGTTGGGGCGAGCTGCCGCGCGAGATCCGCCGCCTGCCGCGCGTCGTCGCGTTACGGGCCTTCGCGCTCGAGCGGCTCGGCCGTGGCGACGACGCGGAGCGGGAGCTGCGCGCGGCGCTGAAGCGCGCGTGGGATCCGATCCTGATCGATGCGTACGGCAAGATACGCTCGAGCGACGCCGCGAAGCAGCTGAAGCAGGCCGAGGCGTGGCTGCGGGAACGCCCGGAAGACGCGGCGCTCCTCGTCTGCGCCGCGCGGCTCTGCATCGTGAACGAGCTGTGGGGGAAAGCGCGCAGCTACCTCGAGTCGAGCATCGCGATCGACCCGGCGCCCGAGTCGTACGCGCTCTACGGCAACCTGCTCGATCGGCTCGGCGACAACGAACGCGCGGCGCTTGCGTTCCGGTCGGGCCTCGCGCTCGTCGACGGCCGCACGCTGACGGTCCCGGCGCTCGAGCCGCCGTCCGACTGACTATCTACTATCTAGTTGCGCGGCTGCGAGCGCTTCGAGCCGAGCCACTCGAGCAACGGCTCCCACTGCTCCCAGTCCGGCCACGCGAGGTACGGCGGCAGCTCGTGCACGCCGAGCCCGCGCTGATACGCGCGGATATAGTTTTGCGCCTCGCGCAGCGTCGCGACGTACGGCACCTTGAGCTTCGTCAGGTACGCGTCGAGCTCCTCGAAGATCAGCGTGTTGTCGCGGACCCGGTTCGCGACGACCGCGACCTTGGCCTTCTTGTCCGCGACCTTCTGCAAGCCCATGAGCTCCTCGACGAAGGATGCCGCCGCCTTCATGTCGATCGGCGACGGCAGCACCGGCACGATGATCGTCTCGGCACGCTTCACGAGGTCGACGAGCTCGCGGCCGTGCGACCGCGCCGGGGCGTCGATGATCAGGTACTCGGTGTTCCGCGGCACGTTGCGCAGGCCCGACTCGAAGCCCTCGATGCCGGTGATCGGGCCGTAATTCTCCGGGCGCTCCTCGAGCCAGGCGAGCGACGAGCGTTGCGGGTCGAAATCGGCGAGCGCGGTCTCGTGGCCTTCAGACGCGTAGTACGCGGCGAGGTTGGTCGCGATCGTGCTCTTACCGCACCCTCCCTTGGCGTTCATGATCAGGATGCTTCTCATAGGCTTCTCCCGAACAGTCCCTTCTCGCTCTTATCGCGATGTCCGTCCGCCGCCAAGGCGCATAACTTAGCGGTCGTTATGACAAATGTCCAACGGACGGGATGTTTCTGGAGGATCGCAAAGGCGCAACTGCGGTGCCGAGAAACGTGTCGTCATTCGACCGATCGGCTTCATGAACGGAAGGCGGATCGCTTCACGAGCCGCCGCCCGGGCGTCGACGTGCCGTAGCAGCAGGGGCTTGCCGACGAGCGCGATCCGCCCCCATTCGGCATCAGTCGATGCCGAGCTCCTGCCAGCGCCGGTCGATGCGCTCGATGACGTCGTCGCTCATCCGGATCGTCCGCCCCCACTCGCGGCTGACCTCGCCGGGCCACTTCGTCGTCGCGTCGATGCCGAGCTTCGAGCCCAGGCCCGCGACCGGCGATGCGAAGTCGAGATAGTCGATCGGCGTCGACTCGACGAGCACGCTGTCGCGGGCCG
>CAZKNH010000100.1:0-14762 GCA_964553875.1 uncultured Gammaproteobacteria bacterium
CCCTCGGCAGTCCCGACCGCTAGCCTACGTACTTCTGCTGATCGCCGCACCGGAAGTCCCTCGCTACTGTTGAGATGCCATGCAGTTCCATATCCTCTCGTTCGAAGGACCGGATCCCTACTCGAGAGCTGGAGGCCTCGCCACGCGGGCGGACGGGCTGTCGCGCACGCTCGCCGATCTCGGCTTCGACACACACCTGTGGTTCGTCGGGGATCCTTCTCTGCCTGGACACGAGGCGAATGGGCACCTGCACCTGCATCGCTGGGCACAGTGGATCAGCCGCTATCACCCCGGCGGCGTATACGACGGCGAATGGGGCAAGCACGAGGACTATTCGCGCAGCCTCCCGCCGTTTCTCGTCGAAGAGATGCTGCTGCCGGCCGTGCGTCGCGGCGAGAGAGCCGTCGTGATCGCGGAAGAGTGGCACACCGTTCACAGCGTGATGCATCTCGACTGGCTGCTGCGATGCCGCGGCATCCGCGACCGCGTGACGCTGTTGTGGAATGCGAACAACTCGTTCGGCTTCGACCGGATCGACTGGGGTCGGCTCGCAAGCGCCGCCGTCGTGACGACCGTGAGCCGCTACATGAAGCACGAGATGGCGCCGCTCGGCGTGGAGGCGCTGGTCGTGCCGAACGGGCTGCCAGACGACGCGTTCGAGCCGGTCCCCGGCGCCGCCTGCGCGACGCTGCGCCGCTGGTTTCGCGACCGCCCGGTGCTCTTCAAGATGGCGCGCTTCGATCCGGACAAACGCTGGCTCGGCGCCGTGGAGATCGTTGCCGCGATGAAGAAGGCCGGCTGGCGGCCGCTCTTGATTGCGCGCGGCGGCGTCGAGCCGCATGGCCGAGAGGTGCTGCAGGCGATGGCAGCGCATGGCCTCAGGCGGGTCGATCGTGTGTGGCGCACGCCCGGCATCGACGGCATGATCGATGCGTTGCGTGACGTGCCGCCCGAGGTCGACGTCGTGAACCTCCTGTCGCACATCGATGCCGATGCACGCCGGCTGCTCTTCCGCAGCGCCGATGCCGTGCTCGCGAACAGCGGCCGCGAGCCCTTCGGGCTCGTCGGCCTCGAGACCATGGCCGCCGGCGGTCTCGCGTGCACCGGCTGCACGGGCGAGGATTACGCGTTACCGGGACAGAACGCGCTCGTGCTCGAGACCGACAAGCCGGAGGAGTTCATCGGCATGTTCAACGCGCTCCGCGCCGCTCCGCTCCGCGCCCGCGCGATTCGGCAGGCCGGGCGCTCCACCGCGAGACGCTTCTCGTGGCCGGCAGTCGTCGAGCACGTGCTCCTGCCGCGCGTCGCGCTCGCGAGCCATAGAGTTTCTTGAGCGCCTTCCGCGGACTCACATCAGCATTTCCGGCCTGATCGGCAGCTCGCGTACACGCACGCCCGTCGCGTGAAACACCGCGTTCGCGATCGCGGCGCCGACACCGATCGCGCCGAGCTCGCCGATGCCGCGCGCGCCGATCGGATTGACCTCCGGATCGAGCTCCTCGATGAACGACACGTCGATCTCTCCGACGTCGGCATTCACCGGCACGAGAAAGCCCGCGAGATTCTTCGCCAGGAACCGGCCGAGGCGGTGATCCATCGCGGAATGCTCGAGCAGTGCCTGTCCGATGCCCCACGTCAGTCCGCCGATCATCTGGCTGCGCGCAGTCTTCGGATTGATGATCCGGCCCGCGCTGTAGACGCCGACGATGCGGCTCACTCTCGGTATCGGGATCTGCTCGTCGACGCGTACCTCGGCGAACACGGCACCGAAGCTGAAGAGCGCCTTGTCACTCTCCGCAGGCGGGTCGAACACTCCTTCCGCCGTGAGCCTCTTCCGGTTCGACCGCCGCACGACGGCCGCATAGTCCGCCGCGCTCTTCGCGCCCGCCGCCTCGAGCTCTGCCTTGAGCTTCATCGCGCCGTCGTGCACGGCCGCCCCGGCGCTGCCGGTCGAGACCGACCCGGCGGTCATCGGCGCCGGCGGCAGGTCCGTATCGCCCCACGCAAGCCGCACGCGCTCGACCGGGACGCCGAGCGCATCGGCTGCGATCTGTGCCAGCACCGTTCGGGCGCCCGTCCCGATCTCCTGCGTGCTCGTCTCGACGAGGACGCCCCCTTCACCGTCGATGCTGACGCGGGCCCGAGACGGCTGACGAAACGCCGCGAAGATCGCGCTCGCCATTCCATAGCCGATCAGGTCGCGTCCGTCGCGCATCGATCGGGGCTCGGGCAGGCGCCGCGCCCAGCCGAACCGTGCCGCCCCCTGCTCGTAACACTCGCGCAGCTTCTTCGACGAGAAGGGCTTCCCGTCCGATGGATCGACCTCCGCGTAATTCTCGAGCCGCAGCGCGAGCGGATCGATTCCGAGCTCGTAAGCGAGCTCGTCCATCGCGATCTCCACCGCGACGAGCCCGACGCCTTCGAGCGGTGCGCGCATCGGAGTCGGATCGCCGCGATGGACGCGCACGAGGCGATGCGTCGTGCTGATCGACGGGCAAGCATAGAGCGAGCGCGTCCCGATGCCGGTGCCTTCGATGTGGTTGCCGACATACGAGCCAGCGAGCACGCTGTCATGGCGGATGCCGGTCAACCGCCCCTCCTTCGTCGCGCTGATCGCCAGCGTCTGGATCGTTGCCGGCTGATAGCCATGGCTCGTGAAGGTCTGCGCGCGGGTCAGCACGAGCTTTACCGGCCTGCCGAGCTCACGGGCCGCCATCGCCGCCAAGAGCTGATGCGGCCAGACCCAGCCCTTGCAGCCGAAGCCGCCGCCAACGAACTCGTTCTTCACGCGCACCCGGCTCGGGTCGAGCCCCATCGCCTTCGCGATCACCGCGCGAGCATCGACGACACCTTGCACGGAATCGAACAGCGTCAACTTGACGCCGTCCCATACCGCGAGGGTTGCCGACGGTTCCATCGTGCAGTGATGCCGGTCTGCTGTTCGATAGCTCTGCGCGACCCGTACGTCCGCGTCTTGCCACGCCGCCGCGACATCGCCGACATGCGAGTCCGGCTCCCAGAAGAAGATCGGGCGGGCCTCGCCCCGCTCCACGCCGGTCGAGAAATCGGTCTCGAACGGCAGTTCCCTATAGACGACCTTCGCTCGTCGCGCCGCTTCGACGGCGGTCTCGAGCGAGCGCGCGACGACGAGCGCGATGGGCTGGCCCTCGTACAGCACGAGGTCGCCCTGGAGCGGCAGCAAATCCTGCCCGAGCGGAAGGCCCGAGACCTCATGGAAGCGCGGCGCGTTCATGTGCGTGAAAACCTCGACCACGCCCGGCGCAGCGAGCGCTGCCTCGACGTCGATTTCCTCGATACGTGCGTGCACGCGCGTCGAGCAGACCATGACGGCGTAGAGCACGCCCTTCATCGGTATGTCCGCCGTGTAGCGCGCGCGCCCCGTCACCTTCTCCGTGCCGTCCAGCCGATCGATTGCTGCACCGATGCTCATGCGACTCCTCCCGCGACCTGAACCGCACGAATCGCCGTGCGCTTCGCGAGCTCGATCTTGAAGGCGTTTTGCCTGCCTGGCCGCGCCGCCTCGAAATCGGGGGCGAGCGCACCGTGCATTGCCGCCTCGTCGTCGAGCGCGACGCCGGCGAGATTCGCCTCGGCGCCCGTCAGGCGCCACGGCTTCGGCGCGATGCCCCCCAACGCGATCTTGGCTGCACGGATGATTCTCCCGTCCGTGTCGACGCTCGCCGCCGCCGAGACCAGCGCGAACTCGTACGACGCGCGCTCACGCACCTTCAAGTAGTGCGACCTCGAGGCCATCGCCGATCGGCGAAGCGCGATCTCTACGATGACCTCGCCCGGCTCGAGCACGGTCTCCACGTGCGGTGTCGCGCCGGGAAGAACGTAGAGCTCTCCGATCGGCACGTCGCGCGCTCCTTTAGGACCGTGAACGCGCACCACCGCATCGAAGATCGAAAGCGCGACGGCGGCATCGGAAGGATGAGTAGCGATGCATTTCTCGCTCCCGCCCAGCACCGCGTGCCAGCGATCCTCGCCGCCCCGCGCGGCACAACCGCTCCCGGGTGTGCGCTTGTTGCACGGCAACTCGACCTCTGCCCGAAAGTACGGGCAGCGCGTCCGTTGCAGCAGATTGCCGCCCATGGAAGCCATGTTGCGGATCTGTTGCGACGCGCTCTTCTCGAGTGCGACGCTCAATGCCGGAAACTCGCGTCTGACGTCCGGATGGGCGGCGACGTCGCTCATCCGCGCGAGCGCCCCGATGCGGAGCTCCGTCGCGTCGAGCTCGACGTAGTCGAGCTCGGACAGCGCGTTGATGTCCACGATGCGAGTCGGCTGTGCAATACCTTCCTTCATCCAGTTGACGAGCTCGGTTCCTCCCGCGAGCAGGCTGGTCCCCGGGACGCTCGCCTCCGCGATCGCCGACGACAGGTCGGCCACGCGCGAGTAGCTGAACGGCCTCACGGTCGAATCTCCTCGGCGGCGGCGAGCACCGCGGCCCTGATCTGCGGATACGCGGCACATCGGCACAGATTGCCGCTCATGTACTCGGCCACGTCGGCCTCGGAACGGGCATGTCCTTCCGCGATGCATGCGACGGCCGACATGATCTGCCCGGACGTGCAGAAGCCGCACTGAAACGCGTCGTGCTCGATGAAGGCCGCCTGCACCGGGTGGAGCGCGCCTCCCTTGGCGAGTCCTTCGATCGTCGTGATCTCGCGGCCCTGGGCGCCGACGGCGAGGGTCAGGCACGACAGAGCACGACGGCCGTCAATGTGCACGGTGCACGCGCCGCACTCGCCGCGGTCGCACCCCTTCTTCGTGCCGGTGAGACCTAGCCGCTCGCGCAGAGCGTCGAGGAGCGTCATGCGATGATCGACGCTCAGCGTGTAGCGCTTACCGTTGACGATCAGGCGAGCTTTGCTCTCGATCGGTGCATCGGTCGAATCGTTCGCGACGCCGACCCCGCTGCCGAGCGACGCTCCCGTCAGCACGGCCGCCGTTTCGAGCAGCTCGCGCCGTGTCCATCGAGTGTCCATGCGATGCTCCTCCGTCCGAATACGCGCAGCGCGTTCTGCAGCTATTATTCGGAGCGTCGCGCGCCGAAAAAGCGGCTGCGCTGTAAACCATGATGAGCCAAATTTCACAATGCGACGCGATTATTTAGCCGGGCTCACCGCTTTCGCGGCCGTTGCGGAAAAGAAGAGCTTCACCGCCGCTGCGGCGCAGCTCGGCATCTCCTCGTCCGCGGTCAGCCACGCGGTACGCGACCTCGAAGCGCGCTTGGGCTTGCGGTTGCTGAACCGTTCGACGCGCAGCGTCAATCTGACGGAGGCGGGCGAGCGCTACTTCGCTCGCGTGATGCCTGCGTTGCAGGAGCTCGCTCGGGCTGCCGACGGGCTTGACGAGCTCCGTGACACCGCGATCGGACTATTGCGCATCAACTTGTCGCGGCCGGCATACGACGCGGTCCTCGCGGGACGCGTGACCGAGTTTCATCGTCTGCATCCTCAGGTTCAGCTCGAGCTGGTCGTCGACGACACGCTGACCGACATCGTGCAAGCGGGCTGCGATGCCGGAATTCGTCTCGGCGAGACGCTGCAGCACGACATGGTCGCGATCCCCGTAAGCAAACCGCTGGAGCTCGTGATCTGCGGGTCGAGAGAATACTTCGATCGGCACCCGCTCCCGCGCGCACCGTCCGACCTGCGCGAGCACGCCTGTATCGCCTTTCGCTTTCCGAGCAGCGGCAAGCTCTACAGCTGGGAGCTCGAGCACGATGGGCAGGAAGTGCGATTCGAGCCTCGCGCGTGGGTCGTGACGAACGACGCCTCGGTCATGCTCGACCTCGTGCGATCCGGCGCAGGGCTCGCGTGCGTCTTGTCTCACATGGTCGTCGACGATCTCGCACGGGGGAGCCTGGTCCGCGTGCTCGCCGATTGGTGTCCTCCGTTCCCGGGCTATTTTCTTTATCACCCGAGCCATCGGCACGTGCCGGCGAAGCTGCGAGCGTTCATCGATTTTCTGCGCGTGTAGAGCCTCGCCGACGTCTGATTCGGAAGCCCGATAGAAGAAGGCCCGAAGGTTCAGAGCCGGCGCGAGAGCTCGAAGAATAGCCGCGCCTCCTCCGAGCCCTCGACGTCCGGACGCGTCAGCGGCTTCGCGAGCTCGATCGAGCTCTGCGTGCGCTCGCTCGACACGGCGAAACCGAAGCCGGCACTCGCCGCCGACGCCCTGCCGGTCCCGTCGTTGCCGAAGACCGCGCCGATGTCGTAGAAGCCGTACAGCGCCGCCCGCCCGAGCAGCGGCGGCGCGGCGAGCAGATCGCGCCTGAGCTCGACCTTCGCGCCGACGCCCTGATCGCCAGCGACCGACGCGACCTCGAATCCCCGACCGAGCCGAACTCCGCCGACCCTGAATCGCTCGGTATAGGGGACGACGTACGCGGTCTGCTGCGCGAGCGCGTCGACTCGCCATGACCATGCCGGCGCGATCCGAGCTACGCGGATCCAATTCGCACGAAGCATCGTGAAGTCGACGCGGCGCGGATCGTGGGCGATGCCGACGGCGAATAGGCCGCTGTTCAACGCATCGAGCCCCTTGACGATCTCGACCGACGCGAGCTGATCGACGCCCACGCGGCGCATATTGCGCGTGACGCCGACCTTCAGCATTCGCAGCCGCTCGTCACGCAGCTCGAAGCCGAGGCCGTAGATCGACAGATCCGTTGCCTCGAGCGCGAGCGACGCCGACAGATCGCCGGGCAGCGGCCGATTCC
Organism: uncultured Gammaproteobacteria bacterium; assembly: GCA_964553875.1. Lineage (GTDB taxonomy): Bacteria > Pseudomonadota > Gammaproteobacteria > Steroidobacterales > Rariloculaceae > ZC4RG20. The sequence goes on from CAZKNH010000100.1 coordinate 6,752, forward strand.
AACGCAGCGAAAGAACGTCGCGAACGACGCCCTCGGCGATCCGTCCCGGCGTGTAGCTCGGTCTCGCGCGGGACCGGAACGCGTTCATTGAGAGGAGAGCGCCCTCCTCGCCGACGGCCGCGCTGCCGACGACACCGAGCCCCCTGTACTCGTCGTAGTCGAACGCACCCGCGAACGACACGCCGGCGCTCAACCTTCCGCGCGCGAGCCCGTTCACGAGCACCTGGCCCGTCGCCATGTGCGGTCCGACGTCGTCCGTGCCGCGATTCGAAACCCGGACGGCGCCGGTGACCGCACGAAAGTCGGTGTCGAGCTCGAGGCGAAACGCGTTCGGGATCTCCGCATCCGGAGCGGTAGCGGCGGACACGCGCAGGCCCGAGAGCCTCCGCATTCTCGCGAGCGAGTCTTGCAGCACGTCGACGCGCAATGCCCCCCTCTGCACGAGCATCCCGGCCATGCGCTCGACCGTCTCGCGATAGGGCCCCGCATCACCGCGAACCTCGACGCTCGAGATCCGAGCTTCGAATACGTTGATGCGCACGATACCCAGACGGACGAGCTCGTCGTCGATCGAGATCTGGGGGCGCGGATAGCCGTCCGCCTGGTAGCGGTCGGAAAGCGCGGTGACGATCGCCGATACGCGCGCGCGGTCGATGGGTTGCCCGAGATGATCCCGATACAGCGGGAAAAGCTCGGCAGGCTCATACGCGGTCACGCCGCGAATCACCGTCGAAGTGAGCCGCGGCGCCGCGGCCCCCTGCGCGGCGGCCTGCGTTATTTCAAGCGAGAGCGCGATTATGCAAAGTGCGGCAAGTTCGACGAGGCGGTAAACGGAAGGCAGGCTGCTGCGGCGACGTCCATGCTCCATCGTTCCGTTTGTCCCCGGCGCGCCGGCCGCTGCACGGGCGCGGCGCGCTCTCGTCATGGCGTTTCGGACGCGCGGAAGCGCGCTCGAGCGCCGCATTATGATCAACCCGGGTTGACGGCGTCGTGACCCTTCTCACAAGGTCTCGCATCCGCGTCGTTTACGATTCGCGCAAACAACAACGCGAAGAAAGAACAAGGAGGTTCCAATGCCTCTCGCCCGGGCGCTCGAAGCCGCAGTTGTCCCCTTTTCTTTCTTGTTCGCGTTCACCGTCGCAGCTTCCACCAACGCCGCGATCGAGAGAGCCCCCGATCGTCGGATTCTCGTGACGGCCGTCTCCGGCGACGTCGACGTATCGATGGCGAACGCCGCCGTCGAGCCGCGCGTCGGCGACGAGGTGCTGCTGCCCGCGCACATCCTCACTGGGGAGGATGGCATGCTCGGGCTCAAGCAGTCGCGGACATCCATCTCGATCGCGCCGAACTCCGAGATCGAGATTCCGGAAGCCGCTTATGACGGGCAGCTGATCGGGCGCCTCGTGCAGTGGCGAGGCAACGTGTTCTACGACGTCGAGACGCGTGAGGTCGAGCGGCTCACCGTCGAGACGCCCTACCTCGTCGCCGTCGTCAAAGGCACGCAGTTCAACGTCGCCGTGCTCGACGATACGACGACGATCTCGCTGTTCGAGGGTCGTCTCGAGATCCGCGATCCCGAAGGAAGGAACGTCGTCGATCTCGAGGCCGGCGAGGTCGCGATCAGGTCGCGAGACGACGAGACGATCCGCGTGATCGACATGAACGTCGCGAACCTGCCGACGGTCGACGCAAACGGCCGTCTCGTCGCGGCGGCGGACGACCGAGGCGGCGACTTGCCTCGAGGCTTCGCAAACGGCGACGCGGCGCTGCGCGTCGCCGGCGCCGACACGGGAGCTGCCGGCCTCGACGCCGGCGCGACCGTCTCGCTCGATCTGGACGAGTTGTCCGCCGGCGTCTCGCTCGGCGTGACGGACGGAATCGGCTCGGCATCGATCGGCGCGGATCTCGGCGTCGGCATCGATCTCGGCAGCGGCACGGCCGACATCGGTCTCGACGCGACGATCGGGCTCGGCGATGCAACGGTCGGCGCCGATCTCGGGACGAGCATCGACCTCGGCACGGGTACCGCCGACCTCGGGCTCATGGCGGACGTCGATCTCGGCGGTGCGTCGCTCGGTGCCGACCTCGGCGCCGGCATCGACCTTGGCGCCGGCACGGTGGACCTCGGCCTCGGAGCGGACGCGAGCGTTGCCGATCTCGGGCTCGACGCAGGGGTCGACCTCGGCGGCGGCATCGATCTCGGCGCCGGCTCCGTGGACCTCGGCGTCGGAGCGGACGCGAGCATTGCGGACCTCGGTCTCGATTCCGCAGTCGATCTCGGCGTCTCGGCCGACCTCGGCGGATCGCTCGATGCGAACCTCGGCACGGACCTCACGTTAGACGACGTCGGCGGCGGAATGGACCTCGCCGCGAGCCTCGACGTGGGCGACGGCGGCCTCGCCGGTGCGCTCGATACCGGGATCGACCTCGGCGGGACCTCGCTCGTCGATGCCGGACTCGATGCAGGCATCGACCTCGGGGGCGGCAGCGCCGACGCGGGAATCGAGCTCGGCGGCCTCGTCGACGCCGGCATCGACGCAGGTCTCGACCTGACGGGGCCGGATGCGGGCCTGGGCGCGGACATCACGCTTCCCGGCGGCATCAACGTATCGCTCGACGTCGACCTCGGCGGCGACGGCGGCCTGCTCGACGTGATCGACATCGACCTCGGCGGTCGCGGCGGGCTGCTCGGCGGCCTGCTCTGACAAGGGTGGCACGGCGCAGACTCGAGCTCCGCGCACCGCTGACCGCGGCGCTCGTCCTCGCCGCGTCCTTCGCAGCGCACGTCGGCGGTGTGCTCGCGCCCCTCGAGCACATCGTCACTGCGGCGCGCACGCGCGCGCTCGCTCACGAGATCGAGTCGGACATCGTCGTCGTCGGGATCGACTCGAAGAGCCTCGCGGCCCTCGGCGAGTGGCCCTGGCCGCGACGCCATCACGCGAAAATCCTGCAGCATCTTTCCCGCGCGGAACCGAAGAGCGTCTTCCTCGACGTCGACCTCAACGCGCGCACCGCGCCGGACGACGATCGCCTGCTCGAATCCGTGCTCGCCGCGTGGCACGGTGCGCCCGTCCTCCTGCCGATTCACTTCGCGCCGCGGCGAAACGGCGAATTGCCGGACACGGTCATGCGGCCTTTGCCCGAGCTCGAGGCGCACGGACGCGTCGTCGCCGTGATGCTCGAGCCCGACGCGGACGGCATGGTCCGCAGCGCGCGGAGCGGCTGGACGCTCGGCGGCGAGACGATTCCTTCGCCGTTCGATCCGGACGCTCGACTCGCGCCCGGCAGCGTGATGTCGATCGATTACTCGATCCTGCCGTCGTCGTTCGGCGGCGTATCGTTCGTCGACCTCTGGGACGGACGTATCGATCCGGACTCGTTGCGCGGGAAGCGCATCTTCGTGGGCGCGACGGCGCCGGAGCTCGGCGACATGGTCTCGGTCCCGATGCACCGCGTGCTGCCCGGCATCATCGTGCAGGCGCTCGCCGCGGCGACACTCGACAACGGCCCGCCGAAGGTACCCTCGTCCGGCGTCTATTTCCTGCTGCTTGCGCTCTGGACCTTCGTGTCCGCCGCCCTTTTGGGCCGCGGCGGCTGGCGACGCGATGCGGTGATCCTCTTCGGGGGCATCGCATTGCTCGGCGTCCTCAGCGTGTATCTCTACGCCGGTCACCGGATCGACGTTGCCGTCGTGCCGGCCGCCCTCGTGTTGCTGTCGTTGTTCGTCGCGGGTGCGCTGCGCTCGCTCGACCGGCAGACGCTACGCGCGATCACTTACGCACTACGGCTGCGGCGCCGTGACGCGCTGCTTCGGAGCATCGTCGAATCGACGAGCGACTCGATCGTCTGCATCGACGCGGAGGGCCGCATCCGCACGGCGAACGCGGCGACTGCCCGGCTCTTCGGCTTGCCGGTCGCCGCCCTCGGGGCAGAAAACATCGAGCGCTTCGTTACCGGCCTCTCGCACGTGCTTCGCGAAGACGGGACGCGAGGCCTGGCCTCCCGGGAGTATGCCGTCGAAACGGTCGACGGCCGCCGCGTGCCGGTCGAGGCATCCGTCAGCCGGATCGGCATCGACGACGAGCGGCTCTTCACGGTGATCCTGCGCGACATCACCGAGCGCAAGGCACACGAGCGTGAAATCGAATATCGCGCGACGCACGACGCCCTGACCGGACTGCCGAACCGCGAGGCACTCTATCGGCGCCTCGACGGGGCGCTCGCCGGCGCCGCACCCCCACCGAGCGCGCTCCTGCTCCTCGATCTCGGCCGATTCGGCGAGGTCAACGACACGCTCGGGCACGACGTCGGTGACGCGCTGCTCGCCGAGGCCGCGCGCCGCATCGAATCCGCGGTCGACGAAGCCGCGTTCGTCGCCCGAATCGGCGCCGACGAGTTCGCCGTGCTGCTGTCGCCGCTTGCCGCGCGCGCGGACGCAACCGAGCAAGCCGAAGCGCTCCTCGACGCGCTGCGCCGTCCTTTCCACGTCCGCGGCGTCGCGATCGACCTCGGCGCGACGATCGGCATCGCGCTTGCACCCGAGCACGCACGGAGCGCCCGCGAGCTACTGCGGCGCGCGGACGTCGCGATGTACGGCGCGAAGCGGCGCAGCGTTCCGCTCGAGTACTACGACCGCGACCACGACCGCCATACCGTGCAGCGGCTCGGCATGATCAGCGCGCTACGGTCTGCGCTCGCGGCGAACGGCCTCGAGCTCTACTACCAGCCGCAGGTCGACCTTCGGACCGGACGCGCCGTCGGCGTCGAGGCGCTGCTGCGCTGGCGGCATCCGACGCTCGGTGACGTGCGCCCCGACGAATTCATCGGGCTCGCGGAATCGAGCCATCTGATCCGTCCGCTGACGCAATGGACGCTGCACCGCGCGCTCGACGACATCGGCACGCTGAAGCGGCGCGGCCAGGAGCTCCGCGTAGCGGTGAACCTGTCGGCGCGGATGCTTCAGGACGCCACGCTCGCCGAGCAGGTCGCGCGGCTCCTCGACTTCTACGCGGTCGAGCCGCATCAGCTCGAGCTCGAGATCACCGAGAGCGCGATGATGCTCGACCCGCGCCGCGCACGCGGCGTCGTCGAAGACTTGCACGGGCTCGGCGTCGGCGTGTCGATCGACGACTTCGGCACCGGCTTCTCGTCGCTCGGCTACCTGCGCGATCTCGCGATCGACACGCTGAAGCTCGACAAGTCTTTCGTGCTCGGCCTCGAGACGCACGAGCAGAATCGCGTGATCGTCGACTCGACCGCGCACCTCGCTCATGCGCTGAAGCTCGCGATCGTCGCCGAGGGCGTCGAGACGGCCTGGAGCCGCGACTATCTCGCGGCAGCCGGATACGACATCGGACAAGGCTACTATTTCAGCCGGCCGTTGCCCGCGGACGACTGCTTCGCGTGGATCGCGGCACACAACGCCGCGGCGCGCCGCCTCGCCGGCTGAATCGCCGCTCGAAACGACGCACGACGAGGAACGACGTCACCAACGTCGCGACCGTCCACAAGTCGAGCCCGCCGCCGCCCCCGCCCCCGCTCGCCGCACGCGCCTCGACGCGGACCGTGCGCGTGACCGGAACCGCCGCATTGCCGGCGCTATCCTTTGCCGTGTACGTGACGACGTACGTGCCGATCACCCTCGTGTCCACCGGATTGTCGACGCTCGGCGTCAACGGCCCGTCGACATCGTCGATGGCCGTCGCGCCCGGATCGACGTAAGGCTGCTCGACCTCGACCGTGATCTCCGCTGCACCGAGCAGCTCGATGACCGGGCGCGCGGTGTCGCCGAGGCCGAGCCGCCCGAGCCCGTCGTTGAAGAACACCAGGGCACCCTCGGCTCCGACGACGACGACGTCGACGCTTTGCCGCATGCCGATCCGGCCGGCCGCACCGCCCGTTGCGCCGCGCGCGACGAAGAGCGCGGGATCCTGCGTGAAGCCGCCGCGCCCGTCGTTGACGAACACCTGATGTGCGCCGGTCGCATTGATCGCGACGATATCGAGGTCGAGGTCGCCGTCGATGTCAGCGACGAGCACGTCGACGGTCGGTGACGCGCCGAGCTCGGCTGCGAGCGTCAGTGCGCCGCCGCCGTCGTTGAGGTAGACCGGATTCGAAGGGACGCCGGACGGGCCGGGCGCCGAACGCGCGAAGACGAGGTCCGCGAAGCCGTCGCCGTCGAGGTCGCCGGCAGCGACCGCGGCCGTCGGACCCGTCGCGATCGGCGACGGCGAACCGAGCCCCGCACCGGTGTTCCGATGCCACGTCGCATCGCCGTCCGCGTTCGCGAACACCGCGTCGGGTCTCGCGTCGCCGTCGAGATCGACGACGACGACGTCGGCCGATTCGCGCGGCGAGTCCGTCAACGTGCCGGCCTCGAACCTGGTCCCGCCGCGGTTCAGATAGAGCGCATTCCTGCCGACGTTCGCGAGCACGACGTCGGCAAGGCCATCGCCGTCGACGTCGGCCGCAGCGATCGCACGCGTCGTCGCTCCGCCGCTGCCGAACGCGCCGGCCGGCACGAGCGCACCGCCGCCCGCGTTGACGAACACGCTTGCCGCCGATCCCTCGCCGTTCGCGACGACTGCGTCGACGTCGCCGTCGCCGTCGAGATCGGCCGTCGCCGCGTCCGAGTTAACGACCGCGTCGCCGAGCGAGATCGGCAGCGTCGACAGCCCCCGCCGCGCGTCGAGCGAATCCGCGAGCGTCGGATGCAGACTCGTCGGCGCGTCGACGTTCAGGTGGAGCGCCGCGGGCGCGCTCTCGTCCGTCGCGACGACGAGATCGTCGTAGCCGTCGCCGTCGACGTCGGCCGCTGCCGCGGCGAGCGCCGCCCCGTCGAGCCTCTGCGCCGGCTCCGCGCTGATCGCAGCGCCGAAGTTCAACGCCGCCGAAGCGCGCTCGTTGCCCGGTCGAGGATCGAGCGGCACGGCCGTGACGCCGGCGAGCGATGCCGTGACGAAAAGGTCGCCCGGGCCCGTTGCGGTCACCGTGAACGTGACGTCGGCGCCTCGACCGGGCTCGATCGGCGCAATGTGGCAAACGAGCCGCGATGCGGCCGCCGCGTCCGCGCTGCATGCGTGACCGCCGAGCGAAACCGCGACACCCGAAAGATCGATCGTCAGGTTCGCATCGCCGCTCGGGTTCGGTCCGTGGTTCTCGACGGTCACCGTGAACGTGACCGTCTCGCCGACCAGCGCCGGGCTCGCCGAAGGCTCAACGGCCGCGAGCGCGAGATCGGCGCGCTGGAGCGCCGTGATCGTGAGCACGAGCTCCTCCGTGACGGTGCCGCCCCGTCCGTCGTCGGCGGTGATCCTGATCGTGTAAGGCGATCCTTCCGCATGTGCCGCAGTCGGTGTTCCGGAAATCACGCCGCCGGCTATCGAGAAGCCGTTCGGCAGCCCGGTCGCGGTCAACGTCAACGCATCGCCGTCCGGATCGTGGAAAGCGGCGTTCACGTCGAGCGTGAACGGCGTCCCCTCCACCGCGGATTGATCGTCGATGCCCGACCCGACGATACCCGGCGGCGTGTTCGGCACGATAGTGATGTCGAACAGTTGATAGCGGTAGCAAAGAATCAGGAACACGCTGCAGCTCGTATCCTCGGAGCGCAGCAGGATGCCGGCCCCCGAATCGCTCGGACCAGGAGTGCCTGAGAGCCGCGCGGTGCCGTTACCGGTCTGCGCGAGCGTAAGCCACGGCGGCAACCCGTTCGGCGCCGTGATCAGCACCGTGCCGCTTCCGACTGCCGCGACGTCGTAGACGTACGGCAAGCCGGCGTACGCCGTCGTGACGGGTTCCGTGACGAACTCGGCGTTCGCCCGACTCGCGCAGAGCAGACCGGTGACGACGACCGCATGCACGAGCACGGCGCCGACGAGGTTGCGCGCGATCATCGGCTCCGACGCGTGCGCGCCGGAGGCGCATCACGTCCTTGATCCGGGGAACCAGCGGCGATCATTGCCCCCCTCTTTCGTTCTTGTCGCGGACACCGGATCTTCACGGCATCCTG
>CAZKNH010000101.1:0-14576 GCA_964553875.1 uncultured Gammaproteobacteria bacterium
CGATGCCGTTCTCCTCGTCGACGGTCATCTCGCTCCAGTTGTGCACGCCGCCGGCCGTGCGGTAAGCGTCTTCGGGCCAGGTGTCGTAACCGAACTCGCCGGGGTGCGGGATGCTGTGGAACACCCAGCGAAGCTCGCCCGTCACGACGTCGTACGCATGAATGTCGCCTGGGGTCGACTGGTAGCCCGCGCCCTGCGCGGGCAGCGCGACGATCATCAAATCCTCGAAGATGCGCCCCGGATTGCTCGTCGACAGCGGCCGGATGTTGCTGACGTCGCGGCCTTCGGCCGCGAGCGCGTCGCGCAGATCGACGCGGCCGCCGTTGCCGAAGCTCTCGATCGTGTTGCCCGTCGTCGCATCGAGCGCGGTGAGGAAGCCGGAGACGAGGTACACGAGACGGCGATCGGAGCCGTCCTCGCTCTGCCAATAGTTGATGCCGCGCGGGCTGACCGCGCCGTCGTGGGGTGCCGCCCAGCGTTCCTCTCCGGTCGCCGCATCGAGCGCAACGATCTCGTTCCCGCCGCGCAGCACGTACATCACGCCGTCGACGACGATCGGGTTGAACAGCACGTTGCGGTCGCCGACCGGGAATCGCCAAGCGACCTCGAGCCGATGGACGTTCGACTTGTTGATTTGATCGAGCGCCGTGTACTGCGACGAATGCGGGCCTCCGGCGTAGGAGCGCCAAGTCGTGTAGCCCTGCGCCAAGGCGGCGCCGGCGCCGAGCGTCGCGGCCGCAGCAGCCGCTGCGATCAGAAGTTTCGTTGACTTCGAGTGGTCATCGGTTCGCATGGAATTCTTGCTCATCTGTCGTGTCATTTGTCGGGCCGCTCGCCGCCCGCGTCGACGGCCCTCGCGGGCGCGAGGCGCCGCGCCGGTAGAGTGTAGCCCGGATCGCGACGGCCGCGCCGTAGCGGACGTCCGAATGGGGCTCCATCGCCGCACTCGGATCCGGGCGCACTGTCGAATACGAACGTGGCCGCTGTTTCGGTCGAGCGGCCTCCGAAGCAGCGGGCCGGATCGATGGCATACCGAATGGCTCGGCCGCGCGCCGTGGTCGCAGGTCGCGGCGCGCGTCGTTGATCGTGAAGGCGTGGTTCGAGGAGATCGTGATGCGACATTCGATACTGACCGTGCTGGCCGTGGTGCCCGTCGTCGTCGCGGGTTGTGCGAGTCAGCCCAACGCCCTCCGCGACGTCGCTGAGCGAACGACGTCCGCCGGCGGCGATTGCTTCACGGTTTCGCTCGCGCGGGACTTTCGTTATCTCGACGATCGGAACCTCATCGTCTATGCGGCGGGTCGCGATCCTTACCACGTGGAGCTCGGAAGCACGTGCTTCGGGCTCCGAGGCGAGCACGTCATCGCGCTCCGGTCGCGCACGGACAGAATGTGCGGGTTCGCCGGAGACGCGGTGATCGTCGACAGCGGTGCGTTCGTCGATCGATGCCCGGTGCTGTCCGTGCGGAGGCTCGACGACGACCAGTATCGGTCCCTCGTCGCGCAGTTCGATGCCGAACGGCGCGCGAATCGGCCGATCGAGGTCGAGGTTGCCGAGCTGCCGGAGGAGGAGGCGGCCGACGCAGACGGCGATGACGGTGCCGGCAACGGTGGCGCCGGAGAGGCCGACGAGCAGGGCGCGGGGGCGGACTGAGCCCGGCGCGCGTCGCCGCAAAGGCGCCGGCCGGCCACTGACGCGACGCGGAGTCTTTGTTTCGGCTCCGGAAAGGTGCCGCCCGCGAGCCGCCGCGGCCCGCTCGACGCATCGCAAGGCCGTGTCGCGATTGAAATGACTCCGGGGCTTCGAGAGAATCCGATAAGTTCCGCATCCAAAGGGGGTCCGTCATGAAGCGCATGGGTGCAGCCGCGCTCGCAGCGGGAGTGCTGGCGCTCGGCGCCGGCGCGCCGGCATGGAGCCATCATTCGTTCGCCGCGTTCTACGACATGAACAACGCGATCTCGATCACCGGCAAGATCGCACAGGTGCGTCTCGCCAACCCTCATTCATGGTTCTTCATCGACGTCGAGGACGAGAACGGCGAGGTCGTGCGCTGGTCGTTCGAGGCGGGTACGCCGAGCGGCATGATCCGTAACGGCTATTCTCCCGAAGTGATCAAGCAGGGCGACGTCGTCACGATCAACGGTTTTCGTGCCCGGGATGAGTCGAAGAACGTCGGCATGCTGCGCGAGCTGATCATGGCCGACGGCACGAAGTACGGCATGTTCGGGCCCCAGGAAGGGCCGGGCGCGCGCTGATCGAAGCGCTCGTCGAGGGGGAGTCGATCATGAAGAGAATCACGCGCGGGCGCGCGTTGTCGATGGTCTGCTCGCTCGCTGTGCTGTCGTGCGGCGTGGCGCTCGCGCCGTCGAACGGCGCTGCTCAGGAAAGCGCGGCCGCCCGGACTGACGGGCAGGCGAGCGAGATCCCGCGGATGTCGAACGGCAAGCCGGACTTTTCCGGCGTCTGGTGGGGCGGCGGCGACGTCGGCGGACGGGGATTTCGGCCGGGCAGCGCACGCGGGGCCGGCGGGCCCTCGTTCACGGACCTGTATCAGCCGTGGGCGAAGGAGCATGCGGCGACGTTGACCGATGCGGACGATCCGACGCTGCGCTGCGTTCCGACCGCGTTCGGCACGTTGAACGTGCGGTTCTGGGACGTCGGTGCCGTCGGACAGATCGTGTCGACGCCCGATTTCGTCGTGCTGCTGACGGAGACCTTTCACGGTTATCAGCTCGTGCCGACGGACGGACGCCCGCACCGCGAGCACGTGCCGCCGTCACGGCGGGGTGATGCCGTCGGTCACTGGGAAGGCGATACGTTCGTCGTCGAAACGAAGAACTTCACCGACGACACGTGGATCTGGGCCGAAGGTCGTGTCTCGTTCCACTCGGACGCCTTGAGGGTCGTCGAGCGCTACCGCCTCGTCGATCCCGACACGCTCGTGATCGACGCGACGGTCTACGACGAGAAGGTGCTGACCGAGCCGTGGGTCGTGCCGACGCAGACGCTGCAACGCGCACCGTTTGATCAGATCATGCCGCTCGACTGCCTCGGCACCGAGACGTACGACCTCATCGGCGGCGTCGGCAACTGACGAGGGCCGGCGCGAAGCCCGCGCCGGCCCGATCACGGCCGAGCGTGCCGTCACGGCCGATAACTGCAGTAACGACGGGGAGGAGCCGATGCTGAAGCGTCTTTCGATCGGTTGGCTCGTGCCGGCGCTGATCATGCTCGGTTGTGCGGGCGAGCACGACACCGCGCCGCAGGCTGCTGCCGAGGAGCCGGCCGCCCTTCCCGATGCCGCGGCAGTGCTCGACGACGTCATCGCCGCGATGGGTGCAGCCGGCGTCGAGTCGATCACGTTCTCGGGGACGGCGTGGCGCATTCGGAACTCGTTCCGTCAGACCTTGAGCGCGAGCCCGCCCTGGCCCGAGCGCGACGAGATCACGAACTACCGGCGCACGCTCGATCTGTCGCAGCCCGCGTCCGTCGCGCTCGGTGAGACTTTCGCGAGCAACCTGTTCCTCGAGCCGCCGGTCGCCGGAACGTATTCGCAGCATGTTCCCGGCGACGAGCGCAGGTGGGCGCAGCAGCTCGAGATCTGGCTCACGCCGTGGGGCTTCCTCGAGGGTGCGAAGCGCAACGGCGTAGAGATCGAGACCGCGACGGTGGAGGGCGTCGATTACACCGTGCTCTCGTGGCAGTCGCCCGCGGAGCAGACGGCGCCTTCGGGTCTTCGCTATACGGTCAATGGCTATATCAACGCCGGAAACCGCATCGAGCGCGTGGAGACGTGGGTCGAGGATCCGTTCATGGGCGACATGCACGTCGAGGCACGCTACGCGAACTATCGCGACTTCGCGGGCGTCATGGTGCCGACGACGATGGAGCAGTGGCGCGGCGGCGGCGCGATCTTCGGCGTGTCGGTCAGCGACGCCACTCCGAACCCGGTGAACCTCGCCGAGCTGATGACGGTGCCCGAGCAGCCCGCGGGCGGGTTCGGCGGCGGCGCACCCGGCGGGGACGGGCCGGCCGAGCTCGCTGAGCGCATTGCCGACGGCGTCTGGCTGATCCACGGCGGATACGTCGCGCTCGTCGCCGAGTTCACGGATCACGTCCTGGTCTTCGAGGCCGGGCAGTCCGAGGCGCGCGGCGAGCAGATCCTCGCCGAGGTCAATCGCATCCTGCCGGACAAGCCGATCCGCTACGTCGTGAACTCGCATCCGCATTCGGACCACACCGCGGGGCTCGTGCCGTTCGTGCGCGAAGGCGTGACGATCGTCACGCACGAGAACAACATCGACTTCCTCGACATGGCGCTCAGCACGCCGCGTACGCTGCTCGGCGAGCCGACGCTCGCTCCCCAGTTCGAGGCTGTCGGCGAGCTCGGCGTGTACGAGGACGAGACGATGCGCGTCGAGCTGCACCACGTGCCGAACCTGCACTCCGACGGCATGCTCGTCGCGTACCTGCCCGCCGCGAAGGTGCTGTTCCAGGCGGACTTCACGCTGCCGCGCGAGGGCGCGAACCCGAATCCGTTCGTCGTCGCCCTCGCCCAGTACGTCGAAGAGAAGGGGCTCGACTTCGAGCGTTATCTTGCCGTGCACGCGGCACAGGTTCCGCAGACGAAGGCGGACCTGATGGCCGCGCTCGCGGCCCGGGAGCAGTGACATGAAATCGATGATCCGACTTTGCGCGGCGACGGCCTTGGGCCTCGGGCTCGCGCAACCCGCCGTCTCGCAGGACCAATACGTCGTTTCGGCCGGTACCCCGGCGCACATCCGCCGCGCCGTCGAGTCCGACGCGCGGAGCGCCGAGCAACGTGCGCGCGACGTCCATCGCAAGCCCGCCGAGGTGCTGACGCTGAGCGGCGTCGACGACGGGGATACGGTCGTCGAGTTCGCTTCCTTCGGGCACTACTTCACGACGATCCTCGTCGACGCGGTCGGCCCTTCGGGGCACGTCTACATGGTGGACATGCCGTGGACGGACCGCTTCGGCGGCGAGGCGGCACGTGCATTCGACGCGGCGCACGACAACGCGACGTACATGCAGGTCCACTACAACGAGATGGAGCTGCCGCAGGACGTCGATGTCGCGATGATGGTCCTCTTCTACCACGACCTGATGCGCAATGACCCGGAGCAGACGGTCGACACGGCGGACATGAATCGCCGGATCTACGACGCGCTCGCGCCCGGCGGCGCATACGTCGTCATCGATCACAGCGCCGAGGATGGCTCGGGCTGGCGCGACGCGATGACGTTGCATCGTATCGACAAGCAGACGGTGATCGACGAGGTCACCGCAGCGGGCTTCGAGCTCGAAACGGACAGTGATCTGCTCGCGAATCCGGCCGACGACCGGACGTTGAACATGCGCGATCCGCAGATTCGCGGCGAGACGGATCAGTTCTTCCTCGTATTCCGCAAGCCGCGGTGACGGGCCCCGCGCCGGAGGTCGCACCGAATCCCGCGACGGCACGCGCGCCGTTCGGCGGGACCGGCGTTCGAAAGGCGGGACGGCGCGCTCGGCGCGCCGTCCTGGCCGCACGTCAGTTCGCGCGCGTCGTGCGCAGGCGCGGCCCGGGACCGGGCTGCACGACCGGATTCTGCGGGCCCGCGGCCCATTCGGCGACCTGCTCGTTGTAAATCTTCCGCTTGCTGAAATACCACTCGCCGTCGATCTTCACGAGCTCGTCCTCGTAGTGCCCGAACGAGTTGAGCTGCGCACGGCGCTCCGGGTTGTCGTTGCCCATGTGGAACCAGTAAGCGGTGGCTTTCGCCGTGTCGCCGTCGATCTCGATCACGATGTTCGTGATGTTGTGGCGTCCCGCGGCCGGTCGGAGCCCCGACGTGTCCTGCGCGCGCCGTTCCTCCTCGCTGCGGCGCATATTCGCGACCATCGCCGCGATCGCCTCGCGGCCTTTGATCTCGCCGGCGCCATAGTCGAGGATGCCGTCCGGCGCGAACGTCGCTGCGTACGCCTCGGGATCACGGAAGTCGAGCGCGAACAGATAACGCGCTTGCAGGTCCTCGATCTTCGCGCGGTCCTCGGCATAGCTCGCGTCGTCGGCGACGGCCGGCGCCGCAGCGGCGAGGAGCAGAGCGGCGATACCGCCGGACACGGTCGCAATCGGTCTGCGCATGGTGTTTCCCCCTTTCTTTTCGTGCACTGAGACTCCGAGCCGGTATCAGAGCATGTCGGGGGCGCGAGTCCAAGTGGGACTCCGCGCGAGCGGTCGGAGCGCCGCGAAGGCGGATGCGGCGGATCCGGATATCGTCGATGGAGAGTCAGCCGAGCCCAGCGATCACGAGCTCGGTGCCGTGGTGGGCGGCGAGCGTCGCAGTAAGCGTGACCGCGACATAGACGGCCGTGACGAGCATCGCCGCGACAGCGGCCGGAAGGTGTCTGCCCGGTGCCGCGTCGAGCGCTGCGAGGCGCTCGCGCACCGCTACCGCCCAGCCGTCGGCTCGCGACCACGCAGACCGCGCCGTGCGCGGAGCGCGGCGACCGTGTGTCTCTGGCGCGCCGGGTAGCGCATGAGCCGCCGCGAGGGCCGCGGCTACAGCGGCGGTCCCGCCAATCTGATTCGCCGCACGGCGGTCGCAGGCGAGCTCGGCCGCCGCGGCAAGATCGCGCAGAAGGCCGCGTTTCAGCGCACGCGGCACGGGCCAGAGCGCGATGCCGGCGAGGAGCGCGCGAAGGTTGTCGCGGCGCGCGGCGTGCGCGCGCTCGTGCGCGAGCACGGCCTCGCGCTCGAGCGCGGGGAGCGCGTCGAAGAGCGCGCTCGATACGACGACACGAGGCCGCACGAGACCCGCGCAGTATGCGAACCGTTCGCGGCTCTCCGCGATCTCGATCGGCACCGCATCGTTCGAACGACGCTCCGGTTGGCCGCTCTGCGTATCGAGCAGGGCGAGCGCGCGGGCGACGGAGAGACTGCAGCGGAGCCCGTTCGACGCGGAGCGGCCGATCGCGACGAACACCGCGGCCGCGATCAGCACGAGCAGCGCGGCAAGTGACGCGTCCGTTCGGAGCGTCGGGACGTGCGCCGAGCAGCCAACGTCCGCGTGACAATGTGCGTCGACGACGAAGCCCCCGATGGCCGGCGCGAACGCGAGGACGGCCGCGCCGGCCGCGCATACGACGGGCAGCAGCGCGAGCGCGAGCAATAGGCCGGCGCGTTGCTCCGCGTCGAGCAAGGTGAAGCGGCGCCGCATGGGGACGTGCAGCGCGCAGACGGCGACGGCGAGCAGCGTCCAGAGGGCCGCGAAAGCGACCGACGGCAGCACGAACGGCACGGTGACGACGTTCATTCGCGCTCCCGTCGGCGTTTGACGCGGTGCTCGAGCGCGCCGAGGAGTGCGGGATCGGTTTCGCCGATGAGCTCGACGAAACCCGAGATCACGGGCTCGAGCTCGCCGTCGGCGATGCGCTCGGCGAGATCCTCGATCAGGAGCGCAATCAGCCGCTCGCGCGTCACGGCGGCCCTGTACGAATAGGCGCGGCCGACTTTCGTACGCGTCACGAGCCCCTTCCGGTGCAGCCGCTCGAGCGTCGCTTGAACCGTGCTCAGCGTGATCGTCCTGCGCGTCAACCGCGCGAGGACCCCGCGGGCATCGAGCTCGCCGTCCGCCCAGAGTCGATTCATCACGTCGAGCTCGAGCGTGCCGACCTCGAGTCCGCTGCATCTGCGCCTGAATCCCGGAAAGCGCATGTCGAGGCCTGCTGCGGAGAGGATGCGGGGATTGTAGCGGCGCCGGTCCGACTGCGGGAGCCGGAGGCGCGGCCGCATGCGGGGCGCGAAAACCGATCGCTGCTCGGTTTTCGCAGACGGTGCTACAAAGCGCCGTCGTCGCATCCGGAGGAAGAACGACGTGAGCATTGCGGCACGGACTGCAAGAGTCGGTTTCGCGCTTACCGTGACGATGGCCGCCGCGACCCTCGCGCCGAGCAGCGCGTGGGCACAAGCGGAGCGGCGCGACGAGGAGATCGTCGTGCTCGGTCGGTGGGACAACCCGATCGGCCGAAGCTCGAGCGCATCTCAGGGTGTCGTCGGCGCCGACGAGATCATGCTTCGGCCGCGGCTACGCACCGGAGACATCCTCGAGGTGGTGCCCGGGCTCATCGTCACGCAGCACAGCGGCACCGGGAAGTCCAATCAAATGTTCCTCCGCGGCTTCAATCTCGATCACGGCACGGACTTCGCGACGTGGGTCGACGGCATGCCGGTGAACATGCCGACGCATGGTCACGGGCAAGGCTACACGGATCTCAACTTCCTGATCCCGGAGCTCGTCGAGCGGCTCGAGTATCGGAAAGGCGCGTATCACGCGGAGATCGGTGACTTCTCGTCGGCCGGCGCGGTCCATCTGACGACGTTTCGCCGGCTCGACGAAGGTCTGATCAAGGTCGGGGCGGGCGAGGACGGCTATTTCAGGGCGCTCGCGGCCGGCGGTGCGCCCGTCGCGGCCGGTGACCTCGTTTACGCGGTGCAGGCGCATCGCTACGACGGTCCGTGGACCGACGTCAGTGAAGGGCTCGATCGGCGCAACGCGCTCGTGCGTTATTCGCATCGCGACGACGAGCGAAGCTTCGACGTAGCGTTCATGGCATACGATGCGGACTGGCGCGCGGCAGACCAGATTCCGCGACGCGCGGTCGACGCAGGGATCCTCTCGCCGCTTGGCTCGATCGACACGACGCTCGGCGGCGAGACTTCGCGCTTCAGCGTCTCCGGCAGCTGGCGCCAGGCGCTCGGCCGCGGGCGGCTGCAGGCCGACGCCTATGCGATCGACTACGACCTCGAGCTCTTCTCCAATTTCACGTACTGGCTCGACGATCCGATCGATGGCGATCAGTTCGAGCAGCGCGACGACCGGCGCATCTTTGGCGGACAGGTTTCGTTCGTGCTTCCCGCAGCCGACGCGGGGACCCACACGTTCGGCGCATCGTTGCGCTACGATGACATCGACGACGTGGGACTTTTCCACACGACCGACAGACGCCGGTTGTCGACCGTGCGGCAAGACGCCGTCGAGCAGCACAGTCTCGGGCTCTACTACGCGAACGAGCGCCGTTGGACCGAGCGGCTCCGCACGATTCTCGGCGTGCGCGCCGATCGCTACGACTTCGACGTGAAGAGCATCGATCCGGCGAACTCCGGCAGCGCGTCCGACACGATCGTCTCCCCGAAGGCGAATCTGATCTACGCGCTGAGTGACCAGGTCGAGGTCTACGCGAGCGCGGGGAAGGGCTTCCACAGCAACGACGCGCGCGGCACGACGATCACGATGGACCCCGTGACCGGCGATGAGGCCGAGCGCGTCGATCCGCTCGTCGAATCGCGCGGGATCGAGCTCGGGGTTCGCGCGTTCACCGCGCAGAAGCTCAACGTATCGGCGGCGCTGTGGTACCTCGAGCTCGACTCCGAGCTCTTGTTCGTCGGGGATGCCGGCAACACGGAGCCGAGCCGCGCAAGCCGCCGCTATGGTCTCGAGCTCCCGCTCTACTACCGCTTGAACGATCGCGTCACGTTCGACCTCGAGCTCGCGCTCACCGAATCGGAGTTCACCGAGGACGACCCGGCAGGCAGCGAGATCCCGGGCTCGATCGATCGGGTCGTCTCGGCCGGGATCGCGTTCGAGCGGCCGCGCGGCTGGTACGGCAGCGCGCGGATCCGTTATTTCGGCCCGCGTCCGCTGATCGAGGACGGCAGCATCGAGTCGGGCTCGTCGACCGTCGTGAATGCCGCGCTCGGCATGAGGCTCGGCAAGCTCGATCTGCGGCTCGACGTGCTGAACCTGTTCGATTCGGACGACGAGGACATCGCCTACTTCTACGCGTCGCGCCTGCCGGGCGAGCCGGCCCAGGGCGTGGAGGACGTGCACTTCCATCCGATCGAGCCCCGCACGGTGCGCCTGCACGTGAGCTACGGCTTTTGACGAAACCGAGCAGCGGCCGGCACCGCGCCGTTACGGCTTCTACGTGCGGTGCTGGTGCGGAGCGGCGTCGCGCCGCACACTATGCAGCCGAGATCGTAAGGAGGCGACGAGGGTGCCGATGCTGTCCCGAAGACGTTTCATCAGCCGCGCCGTCGGAGGCGCTGTCGGCGTTTCGCTTGGAGCCGCGGGGCTTCGTGCCCGCGTCGCGCGCGCACAGTCGGTCGACGGCACGGTCGAGCTCGGCGACGGGTTCTACGTGCTCGGCACAGGCGAGACGAACGTGCTCGCGGTGACGGCGGGGGACGGCGTTGCGCTCGTCGACGGCGGCTCGGCGTCGGAATCCGCCGACCTGCTGCGCCGCGTCGCGGAGCTGCCGGGCGGCGAGCGCGTGCACACGCTCTTCAATACGCACTGGCATCCCGAGCAGACCGGCTCGAACGAGGCCCTCGGCCGCGCAGGCGCGCGGATCGTGGCGCAGGTCAACACGCGGCTGTGGCTGACGACGGACGTGACGTGGCCGTGGAACGAGCAGACGGTCGAGCCGCTTCCCGAGATCGCGCGGCCGAACGAGACGTTCTACGACGGCGCAGAGCTCTCGGTCGGGGACCGGCGTGTGCTGTGCGGACATCTCAAGGACTGCCCGCACACCGACGGCGACATCTACGTCTTCTTCCCGGACGCGAACGTCATGGCGATCGGCGACGCGATATACGGCGTCGGCTGGCCCGACATCGATTGGTGGACCGGCGGCTGGCTCGGCGGCATCGTCGGCGGGCTCGACGTCATACTGACCGTTTCGAACGCGGACACGCGCTTCGTGCCGTCCCGAGGTCCCGTTCTGACCCGCGACGACGTGCTCGAGCAGTTCCGGATGTACAACGTCATCTGGGAGCGAATGCAAAGAATCCTCTACTCCGGCGGCGGCCCGAAAGAGGCGCTCGAAGCGGAACCTACAAGAGAATTCAACGACTTAATGGGGCCTCCAGAGGCGTTCATCGTCCGGGCGATGGAGAGCATGTGGCCGTATCTGTCCCCCGATGCGTGATCGGGCCTGTTAACCCTGCGCCGACGACCACGTACAATCGACAAGATCAAAGGAACGCGTAAGGTCATGATCAGAAAGGCGGGAGCGTGCGCGGCGCTCGTGCTCGCGGCGGGTTGCGGTAAGCTCGCCGAAGACGCAACGATCGCCGAGGCCGGCAAGGAGCACTGGCGAACGATCGAGCGCTACTGCACGGAGTGCCACAACGAGGTCGAGTTCGCGGGCGATCTCGCGTTCGACCGGATGGCCGGCGACAAGGTCGGCGACCATGCGGAGGCGCTCGAGATGGCCGTGCGAAAGCTGCGCGGCGGATTGATGCCTCCAGCCGAGGCGCCGCGCCCGAGCGAGAAGGAGCTGACCGGCCTCATCGCCTGGCTCGAGGGGGCGCTCGATCAGGCCGCGGCCGGGCAGCGCTGGGCACAATCGATCCCGCCGCACAGGCTGAACCGCAAGGAATACCAAAACGCGATCCGCGACCTGCTCGCGGTCGACGTCGACGCGACGACGCTCCTGCCTCTCGACGAGGTCGTCGAGCACTTCGACAACATCGCGAGCGGGCTGCAAGTCTCGCCGTCGTTCATCGAGCAGTACATCGGCGCCGCGCAGATGGTGGCCGTGCAGGCGGTCGGACGGGCCAACGTGCGGCCAGGCAGCGAAACGTACCACGCGCCCCCGGGGTTGCAGCAGACGCACGTGAAAGGCCTTCCGCTCGGCACGCGGGGCGGCTTCGTCGTCGAGCACTACTTCCCGGCCGACGGCGAGTACGAGATCAACATCGCCGACATGGCGACGCACATCTGGGGCAACGACATGGAGTTCGAGAACCATGTCGTCGTCGTCGTGGACGGCCAGCCCGTCTACGAGACGGTCCTCGGCGGCGAGGAGGACATGCGTGCGTACGATCAGATCCAGAGCGGCGTCATGGAAGAGATCAACGCGCGGCTCAAGAAGATCCGCTTCGCCGCGACGGCCGGTCCGCACAAGGTCGGCGTCACGTTCCGCCGCCGCACGTTCGCCGAGTCCGACGATCACGCGCAGATGTTCGTGCCGGGAGGCGGCCAGGATCGTGTCTATCGCGTGAGCTCGTTCGAGATCAGCGGTCCGTACAATCCGACGGGCTTGAGCGCGACGCCGAGCCGCGAGCGCATCTTCTCGTGTCATCCGAGCGAAGGCGCGGACCCGGATCTCTGCGCAGAGCAAATCATCACTCAGCTCGCGACGCGGGCCTATCGCCGGCCGATCGGCGAGACCGATCTCTCGGAGCTGCTCGAGTACTATCGCGATGGCAGTGCCGTGGGCGGCTTCGAGGAAGGCATCCGCAGCGCGCTCACCGGCATTCTCGCGAGCCCGTATTTCCTCTATCGCGTCGAGGAAGTGCCGGAAGGCGTCGCGCCCGGCGAGGTCTACCGGATCGACGACATCACGCTCGCGTCGAAGCTCTCGTTCTTCCTGTGGAAGTCGATCCCGGACGACGAGCTCCTCGACCTCGCCATCCGCGGCAAGCTCAGCGACACGGAGACGCTGCGCGCGCAAGTCGACCGGATGCTGAAGGACCCGCGCTCGGAGACGCTCGCGAGCGACTTCATGCATCTGTGGCTCGACATGCGCCGGCTCGAGGAGGTGGATCCCGACCGCGAGATCTTCCCGTACGCGTCGGGTCGCGGCGATCCGCGCGAGGACTACCTGACCGAGCTCACGCTGTTCGCGAAGAGCATCTTCGACGAGGATCGCAGCATCGTCGAGCTGATGACGGCGAAGCACACGTATCTGAACGAGCGCGTCGCGCTGCTCTACGGCATCACCGACGTGAAGGGCGACCGCTTCCGCCGCGTCGAGCTCGAGGATTCGGCGCGCTGGGGGCTGCTCGGCAAGGGGGCCGTGCTGATGGCCGCGGCCTATCCGAACCGTACGTCGCCGGTTCTGCGCGGGGCGTTCATCCTCGAGCACATCACCGGCACGCCGCCCGCGACCCCGCCGCCGAACGTCGAGGCGTTCCCCGAGAACGAGATCGGCACGGGGCAGAAGCGCACGGTGCGTGAGATTCTGGCGCAGCACCGCGCGAGCCCGGCGTGCAACGGCTGTCACGGCGTCATGGATCCGCTCGGCTTCGCGCTCGAGAACTTCGACGCGGTCGGCACGTGGCGCGACAGGGATCGGTTCGCCGGCACGGCGATCGATGCGACGGCGGAGCTGCCGGACGGCACGGTCGTCAACGGGCCCGAGGATCTGCGCGAGGCGTTGCTCCGCAGGCCGGAGCAGTTCGTGCAGACGTTCGTAGAAGGACTTCTGAAATACGCGCTCGGCCGCACGCTCGATTACCGGGATATGCCGGCCGTGCGCAAGATCGTCCGCGAGGCGGCGAAAGACGACTATCGCTTCTCGTCGATCGTGTGGCAGGTCGTGACGAGCGATGCGTTCTTGATGCGGCGTGCGCCGGAGCCGGCAGGCACGGTCGTCGCGCAGAACTGAGAGGTTAGCGGGGAGAGGAGGCAGAAATGTTCCTGACAAAGAAACACCTTTCGCGTCGAACCGTGTTGCGGGGCGCGGGAGCCTGTATCGCTTTGCCGCTTCTCGACGCGATGGTTCCAGCCGGCGTCGCCTGGGCGAACACGCCCGCCGGCAAGCTGCCGCATCGGCTCGCGTTCGTCGGCTTCCCGCACGGTGCGGTGATGAGCAAGTGGTCCCCGGCGCAGGCGGGCCGCGACTACGAGATGTCGCCGATCCTCGAGCCGCTGGCGCCGTTCCGTGAGCATTTGACGATCGTCTCGGGCCTGCGGAACAAGCCGGCGGAAAGCCCGGAGCCTCACGAGTTCATCGAGCGCACGTGGTTGTCGTGCGTGTCGCCGAAGGATGCCGGGTCGACCGCCGACGCGGGCGTCACCGCGGACCAGTTCGCCGTGCGCTACATCGGTCAGGACACCCGCCTGCCGTCGCTCGAGCTCACGACCGCGCAGCGCGGCGCGCAGCTGTCGTGGCGCACGCCGACGCAATCCCTGCCGCAGGAGGTCAATCCGCGCCGCGTCTTCAACAAGCTCTTCGGCCAGGGCGACACGGACGAGGAGCGGGCGGCGATCATGCGCGAGACGGGCAGCATCCTCGACCGCGTCATGGAGCAGGCGGCGCGGCTGCAAGCGAAGCTCGGTCCGCAGGATCGAGCCGCCGTCGATGTCTACCTCGACTCGGTGCGCGAGATCGAGCGCCGTGTGCAGATGGCGATGGAGCAGGATACGTCGGCGCTCGATATCCCGGATGCGCCGATCGGCGTGCCGAACGATCTCGACGCGCATTTCAAGCTGATGTTCGATCTGATGGCGCTCGCGTTCCAGGCCGATCTCACGCGCATCATCACGTTCTCGATGGACCGCGAGGCGAGCATGCGCACGTACACGAACATCGGTATCTCCGAAGCGTTCCATCCGCTCTCGCATCACGGTAACGACCCGGCGAAGCTCGACCGCCTGGCGGTGATCCAGAAGTACCACACGCAGCTCTTCGCCGGCTTCATCGAGAAGCTCGCGAACGCTCAGGAAGGCGACGGCACGGTGCTCGATCACTCGATCATCGTGTTCGGCAGCAACATGAGCGAC
>CAZKNH010000102.1:0-14546 GCA_964553875.1 uncultured Gammaproteobacteria bacterium
TCGTCATTCCAGAAAACGACGTGGTGCACATGGTTTGGCCCGAGACGCCCTGCGAAGATGTCGTTCGGGCGCTCGATTCCATCGCGTCGCGCGTTGCACGTATCGGCCACAGTTCCTCCCTCGTCAGCGTCAGATTCTTCGCGGCTCAACACGTCGAGCTCGGAGAGCGCGACCGATGGGTTCCCGACCCCGACGGTGAAGCGACGCTTCGCACCACACTGCCCGATCAGCTCGAACGACTGGAGGAGGCATATCAACGCCATCGCGCGATAGAGCAACGCGTGCTTCCAGCGGTGTTCACGCGGTACCGAAAAGCGTCCGAGCAGACCGCGTCGAGTCAAGTGGCGCGGTCAGTGTTCGACAATCGCTTTATCGTCTTCGAGGTCGTGCCCGACACGAACGACGGGCAGCGGCTTCTCCTCCACAACTCGCTCACGCAGCACGTCACACGCGCAATGCGCAGCCTGCTGATCAAGGCAGCGAATGGTAAGCTTCCGCCTTCACTTTCCGGTCACGAGGAAAACGGAGAGCCGACGAAGCAGCCGCACATGGCCATCGCGGCTCTTTCCGACGTTGGTCATTCTTACGCGACTGGCACGATCTTGGGCGTTGCGCTCGTCTTGCCTCTGGTCATCTCCGAAGAAGACCGGCGGGCATTACTGCAGACCATCGGAACTGCAGAGAAGATTTTCGGGAAGCTGATTGCCCCCGACGAACCGCCCGCGCTTCCCCTGACACTCGGACGCCGCGGTGTACTCCACGTACGACGCGTGCGCGGCGTGCCCGGGAGAGCAACACTTCGCGCTTCTACATGGACGCGTCCTGCACATCGGTGGGCTTCAGTCACAGCCGTCGCGCTTGATCGGAACCCAGGGAATCTCGATTCGAGGGACCCGGACGTTGTTGCGCGCGCCATCGACTCGGCGGAACGGACCATCGCGAGCGCCTGTCGGGACGCCGGACTACCCGAGCCCGCTGCGGTGTGGGTGCACCGTCGTTCGCTGTTTGACGGTGCAGCGGCAGCACGGCGATTCATGCCATTTCCACTCACGGGGAAAGGTCCGAGGCGCGTATGCGTGCACGCCGAGATCTTCTTCGACCGCAAGGTCCAAGGTCCCGTCCTTCTCGGCGCAGGCCGCTTCTTCGGACTAGGTTTATTTAGGCCGATGAGTGATCGATGAAAACGACCTTCGACGAGTTCTTCCGCGCAATACACGGTTACGCCCCCTTCAAGTGGCAGTGCCGTCTCGCCAAGAAGCTCGCGGCCGGAGAATGGCCCGATGTCATCGATGTCCCGACCGGTGCCGGCAAGACGAGTTTGATTGACATAGCGCTCTATGAGTTTGTGCGCGACGGGGGCAAGAGCGTACCGAGGCGCATCGTGCTCGTGGTTGACCGGCGTGTAATCGTCGACCAGGTTGCCGAGCGAGCCGTGAAGATCCGAGAGGCCCTCAAGTCCCCCACCTCACCTGCAACAGAAGAGGCGGCAGAGCGTCTTCGTGAGATCGTCGGACCAGGAGCCCCTCTTCTTCAATTGGCCGTGCTCCGCGGCGCTTCGGTGCGCGACGATGCATGGGCCAAGTGGCCACAAGTGCCGGTCATCGCTGCAAGCACCGTCGACCAGGTCGGCTCTCGTCTCTTCTTCCGTGGCTACGGCGTGAGCAACAGTATGCGTCCCGTGCACGCGGGCCTTCTCGGCTGCGACACGCTGCTTCTTCTTGACGAAGTGCATCTCTCACAACCGTTCGCGGATGTGCTCACGCAATTTGAGAGGCTCCGAGCTCCAGAAGGAGAAGGAGGTATTCCGCGTCGCTTCCGCGTAATCCAGTTATCGGCCACGCCACACGCAGAAACCGCAAAGACGAAGGTTTTCCCGCTAACACTTGCCGATCGCGAGGGCGACGACGAGGCGACGCGCAAGCTCGTTCGTCGCCTTTCGGCGAGCAAGCCAGCACGGCTTGTGCGAGTTAAAGTCAAGGCAAACGCGGTCGAAGATGCTAAGCGAGCCACACTCGCCGAAGTCTCTGCTGCGTACGCACGCGAGTTCCTCGAAAAAGGCCGCCGTGCCGTGGCTGTGGTCGCCAACCGTGTTGACACCGCACGCCGCACGTGGACCCTACTCAACAAGAAAGGGGGCAATGCGCCTTACGACTGTGTCCTGATCACGGGGCGCATGCGCCCACTCGACCAGTCGGAGCTGATCAAGGGAATTCGCGAGCGCGTACTCGCAGGGCGAGAAGACCCGAAGGATGCAACGCCGATCGTCGTGGTTACCACGCAATGCATCGAGGCGGGCGCAGATTTCGATTTCGACGCGATGGTTACCGAGTGCGCCTCGCTCGATGCGCTCCGTCAGCGGTTCGGGCGCGTCGATCGGTTCGGCGAGCGCGGCTCAGAAAGCGTGATTTTGTGCCGTACGGATCTGCTTGGGCGTACGGTCGATCCGATATACGGCCAAGCGCTGTCGAAGACGTTCGAGTGGCTCGAATCGATTGCCTCCGAGTCCAAGATAGTCGACTTCGGGATCGATGCGCTCGCTCCGTACATCGAGAAGATCGGCGACAGCTTGGGGGAATACTGCGCGCCTAAGCGCGAAGCCCCCGTGCTTCTTCCCGCTTACCTGGACCAGTGGGCGCAAACGCAGCCGCGTCCCTACGCCGATCCCGATCTTTCGCTCTTCCTCCATGGCATTCCTGAGGGGAAGCGACAAGCGCTGGCCGACGTCCAGGTGATTTTCAGAGCCGACGTCAGCGAAGAAGATCTCCAGAGCAAGTCGGCGCAGGCCGAAAAGCAGCTCGCCGAGGCACTCGAAATTGTGCCGCCGGGGTCGCTCGAGTCGCTTTCGCTTCCGGTTTGGACCGTGCGGTCATGGCTCACAGCGCGATCGGACCATATTGACGAAACGTCCGACGTGGAGGGTGTCGCGGCCGAAGAGGAGACGACCGGACCGCTCTACGAAGGCAAGCCCGTCTTCGTATGGTTCTCGTCCGACGACTCGCGCCGGGGCAAGATCTGCGCAGGAAGCGAGATCGCCCCAGGTGACGTTGTCATCGTACCTACGAGCTACGGCGGCATCGGTCCGCACAAGAGCTTCGATCCGGAAGCGAAGGCGGAAGATTCCGCGCACATCGCCGATCTCGGTGACGTCGTTCAGCTTCATCAGCGCGGTCGCGCCTCGCTTCGGCTCGACGACCGCGTGATCGGCCCTTTCTTGACTGAAGAGGTTAGGAACAAACTCGCCACGCTTCGCGCCACGTCCGATGAGGAGCTCGATATCGACGAGGTCCGAGCGCTACTCGAGTCGTTGGTCGCCGGAGAAGGCTGGAGCCAAACGGCACCTATGTGGATCTCCCTGCTACGAGAGGCGCTTAGTCTCCAATACCGCCTCGTGTCGCGAGAGACGCCAACTTCGAGAGCGTGGGTCGCAATCTCCCGAAAGCGACTCGGCAAGAGTCCTTTGGTGCTTCCAATCGCGGAGGACACATCAGACAGCACAACGGAGGAGGACGAGGGAAGCTTTCTTGGTTTGGAGGTTACGCTCGATTCCCATCTTCGAAGTGTGGCATCCCTCGCCGCCTCCTTGGCCGAGCGTCTTTCGTGGCCTGAAAAGGTCAAGCGCTCAGTCGAATGGGCGGCGCGACTACACGATGTAGGCAAAGCCGACCCGCACTTTCAGCTCATGCTATACGGAGGCGATGAGGTCGATGCGGCGAGCGGAAAGATCCTCGCGAAGTCGCGTATCCCGTGGCAACACGCACAGTCGCGACGTTTCGCTCGAGAGCGGGCGGATTATCCCACAGGACAGCGGCACGAGCTCGTGAGCATCGCGATGATTGAGCGTTCGAGTGCATTGCGCGACAAGATTGAGGCAAGCGGCGCGGATTGGGACCTGATGCTTCACCTGGTGGCGAGCCACCACGGATGGTGTCGCCCGTTTGCACCCGCACTGGGCCTCGAAGGCGAGGGTGATCCGGTCTCGTTCGTCGTTGATGGAATCGAGCTTCGCGCCAATACCGATCATGGCATGGATCGCTTCGACTCGGGGGTAGCCGACCGCTTCTTCCGCTTGCTGAAGCGCTACGGCTGGCACGAGCTCGCCTACGCCGAGGCCGTGATCCGTCTTTCCGACCACAGGCAAAGCGAGGCAGAGCAAGGGAGGATAAAATGACTCGAGAGCGTATCCTTCCCGGGCTGGACGGTTCTGATCCCCTTGGATTCCTCGCAGCGGTAGGGCTTCTTCGCGTCGCTTCGCGCTTCGACATCGAGGCGAAGCTGCGGTTCGTTCGCTCGGGCGGTTGGATTGGGGCCATTAGCACCGCAAATCCCGACGCGCTCGAAGACCTGGTGCTCAAGGACCTTATCCGCTTTCGGACGAGCCATCCCGCGATTGATTTCGCGCGCAATACGGTAGACCGGAAGGTTCAAGACCTCAAGCCGCCGCCCGCCGATTTTCGCGCACTTATGCGAAGCGCGACGAGCGACGAAGAAAGCGCCGCTTTCTTCGCCGCTTACGCCACCGGCGTCGCGGTCGACGGAAGCGGGCAAACCAAGCCTACGTCGTTCCACCTCACGGCTGGGCAGCAACGCTTCATGGACGCAGTACTCGACATTCTTGACCACGTCACCCGTAACGACCTCGTCGAGGCACTGAACGGACCATGGATCGGACGTGAGGGCGTAAAGAATCTTCGCTTTCGAGCGGCGTCCGAACGACTTCGCGCATTGCTTTCCTTCGATCCGAGCAAGGAATCCGCTCGCACCGAGGTAGGTGCCTATTGGCTCGCCTTCCAAGGGCTTCCTTGCTTCCCGTGCGTTCCCGTGCGATTCCGCGTCCGCACCACCGGCGTCCGAGGAAGCGGAAAGAACGAGTCCTTCACCTGGCCTATCTGGACCGTGCCGCTCACCTACTTCGCCGTCCGTGCCGTCGTCGGCTTTCGGAACCTAGATCGCCTGAGCGCCCGCGAGCGAGCTCGCTACGGCATTGGAGAGATCTTCACCGCTAAGATAGAACGCAACTCCCAAGGTTATGGGAATTTCGCCCCAGCGGATCCGGCGTAACGTTCAAGATCGGGACGGCACGGCCTCGAAAGAAGACAAGAGCCGTGTTCAACGTTCTCGGGCCATGAGCTTCTGCAGCTGAAAATGCTGCATTTGCAGATCTGTGTAACCTAGCGCATATGCAATGGCCCCAGGAGACGATCGCGACCTATGGCTTGGATGCTCAGAAGCTGAAGAAAGCAAGTGCACCCCACGTTAACGTCGAGCTACACATCCGTCGACGACGTGCATGATCAGTAACGGGCCGTCAGCCGATCCGGATAGCAATACAACCATCGCTCGCCCGGCTCGGCCGACGCGACGACCGGATGACCCGTGATCTGCGCATGACGGGTCGCGTGCCGGTTCGGCGAGCTGTCACAACAATGCGTGCCGCCGCATGATTGGCACGTACGGAGGTGGACCCACGAATCTCCCGTCTTTACGCATTCGTCACACTCATAGCGCCGCGCCTCCTTGACCGACGTGATTTCCGTCAGGTGACTGCAGAGCGATCGTTCTGCCATCGGAGTCTCCCAAGCGAGTCACATCCCTTCTCCCTGCAAGGAACGTGCAAGAACGCCGCGCAGAACATGACGGGCTTACTCGCCGCAAGGCCCGCCATAGGATGGGCGCCGGCGTAAACTTGCACACGAGCACCCTCCTCGCGTCAGCACCTGCGCCCCCTGCAGGCGGCATTGGGTACGATAGGGAAAACCCGAGCGACCGCCGGCCGCTCGAGGGACGGATCGTCGCTCAGCTCCGGCCTCGCTCGAATCACCAAAGGGAAGCTCTTGTTTACGCGCTCACCGACATCGCTATTCGTGGCGCTGCTCGCCGCGCCGCTCGTATGTGCGCAACCCGACGCGCCCCAGCCGCATTCGGCGCTACCGGGACGCGCCGGGCTGCCCGCGGTGCTCGTCTTCTCGCGCACGGCAGGCTACCGCCACGACTCGATCGAAACCGGCGTCGCCATGCTGCGCGAGCTCGGCGCAGCGCACGGCTTCACCGTCGAGCACACTGAGGATCCTGCCGTATTCGCGTCGGACGACCTCGACCGGTTCGCGGCCGTCGTCTGGCTCAACACGACAGGCGACGTGCTCGATGACGCCGGTCAGGCCGCGTTCCAGCGCTACGTCGAAAGCGGCGGCGGTTTCGTCGGCATCCACGCCGCGGCCGACACGGAGTACGACTGGCCGTGGTACGGCGAGCTGCTCGGTTGTGGTGCATGGTTCGAGAATCACCCGCCGATTCAGGATGCACGCATAGTGACGCGCGACCCCGAGCACGTCTCGACGATGCATTTCGACGCGTCGTTCACGGTCCGGGACGAGTGGTACAACTTCAAGGCCAACCCGGCGCCCTGCGCCGACGTGCTGCTCGCGCTCGACGAGTCGAGCTACATGGTGGGCCCAGGTGCGATGGGCGATGACCACCCGATCGCATGGAAACGCTCGCAAAACGCAGGCCGCGTCTGGTACACGGGCCTCGGCCATCGGAGCGAGCTCTACGTGGACCCGGCGTTTCGCCAGCACGTGCTGGGCGGCGTCCGCTGGGCCGGCGGCTTCGAGTGACACACCTTCGAGGCCCATTTCGGAATACTGAGGCCACGTTGGAGCGCCGCGGAAGTTCTCGAGCGGCTCAGGTTCGCCTGGGACCGATCCCCGTCCAGGTAAGCTACACCCTTGACTAGTTAAACTTAACCTTCATACTGGTTAACAGTAACTATCAAGTCACCATCGTAGTTTATGAGCCAATGGGAACTCTAAGCGAACGTGAGATGCACCGTCTCACGCGCGGTCTGCGCACAAAAGCCGACAAGATCCGGGCGTTGGGGCGTGCCGGCGCCAGCCCGAGCCAAATCGGCAAGTTTCTGGGCATTCGGTATCAGCATGCCTACAACGTGCTGAAGCGGTCGGGAATCTCTCAGCGCCGCAACGAGGTTCGAGACGCGGAGCTCGCAGCCGAATCGGCGCCGGCCAGAGCGAGTCTCGACGAATCAGGGCGGATACTTCTTCCCGAGGAAATTCTCGCTGCTTGGGGAGCATCCCCCGGCGACGACTTGCTCGTCCGTATGGAAGGAGACGAGCTGCGCATCGTCACACGAAGTGGCGGTCTCCGGCTGGCCCGAAGCGTTCTCCGAAAGTACCCGAAAACCGGCCAGTCCATGGCCGAAGAACTCATCACGGAGCGACGCAGGGAGGCCAAACGAGACAATGACTAAGACAGTGCTGGATGCCTCGGCGCTATTGGCCTGGCTCGAGGACGAGCCGGGAGCAGATATCGTGGAGCCGATTCTCGCTTCGGGTGCTGCGCTTATGTCCGCCGTCA
This sequence comes from uncultured Gammaproteobacteria bacterium, assembly GCA_964553875.1. Lineage (GTDB taxonomy): Bacteria > Pseudomonadota > Gammaproteobacteria > Steroidobacterales > Rariloculaceae > ZC4RG20. The sequence goes on from CAZKNH010000102.1 coordinate 7,369, forward strand.
ACTGGGGTGAAGTACTTGTGAAGCTCGTCGATCGCGGAGTATCGGAGGATGACCTGCGCCGCATTCGCGGCAGCTTGGACATCGAGATCAGAGCTTTTGACGAAGACGCGGCCTTCGTTTCCGCCACCCTGAGGCATGATACCAGGAAGCTCGGACTCTCGACCGGGGATAGGGCATGTCTCGGCTTGGCGCTACTCGCGGGCGCACCGGTAGTGACGGCAGATCACGCATGGTCGAAGCTGAACGTCGACGTCGAGATCGAGGTTATCCGCTGAATGCTCTAGCGCCGTGGAAACCCGCCGTCACGCTCGACCACTCGACCCGGGAATCTCCCGTCTTCACGCACTCGTCACATTGATAACGCTGCTCGCGCTCGACGGTCTTGATAGCAATAGGTGATCGCACGGAGATGCTTGTCCCATCGGCGAGCTTCAGGGCAGTTTCGATCCTTGCCTTCACCTGCAAGGAACGTACAAGGTGCTGACATGGAGAACGAGCCGACCCGCCTCGACCGCCCGGTAGACGAACGCGAGGATCACGTCCTCGGCCCGAGCACCGCACCGATCACGCTCGTCGAATACGGCAGCTACGACTGCCCGCACTGCCGAGCGGCGAACGACCGCATCATGACGGTGCGGACGGAGCTCGGCGATCGCTTGCGCTACGTCTTCCGGCACCGACCGATTCCGAGCAGCGACATCGCGCTGCGCGCGGCCGAGCTCGTCGAGATGGCGAAGACGCCCGAGCAGTTCTGGAAAGCGCACGTCACGCTGATGAAGCGCTCGAAAGAGCTCACCGAGGACGACCTCCGCGCCGTCGCCGAGGAGCTCGGCGTCGAAGATACCGACGCGCGATCCGCCGACCGTGACGCCGCGAAGGCACGCGTCGCCCGCGACATCGAGAGCGCAAAGGCGAGCGGCGTGCACTTCACGCCGACGTTCTTCATCAACGGCCGCCGCTACGACGGCGCGTGGGACGAAAGCTCGTTCACGGACGCGATGCTCGGCACGCTCGGCTACAAGGTGCGAGTCGCCGCGCTGAGCTTTGCGAGCTGGGCTCCTTCGGCCGGCCTGCTTCTGCTCCTCGCGACCCTCGTCGCGTTCGCGATCTCGAACTCGGCGCTCGCGGCGGCGTTCGAGACGTTCTGGGAGACGCCGTTTCGGCTCGCCTTCGGCAACGCGGTGTTCGAGCTGACGCTGCGCGAGTGGATCGACGACGCGCTGCTCTCCGTGTTCTTCCTCGTCGTAGGGCTCGAGATCAAGCGCGAGCTCACCGTCGGGCACCTCGCGCGGCGCACGTCCGCCGCTCTGCCGATCGCTGCAGCCGTCGGCGGAATGGCCGTGCCCGCCCTGCTCTACGTGCTCATCGTGCCGACGGGAGGCCCGTGGACCCACGGCTGGGCCGTGCCGATGTCGACGGACACGGCATTCGCGATCGCGTTGATCGCGATGCTCGGGCAGCGGGTGCCGGTCGAGCTCCGCATTTTCCTGACCGCCGCGGCAATCGTCGACGACATCGGCGCGATCCTCGTCGTCGCGCTCTTCTATTCCGAAGGCGTCACGATGCACTGGCTCCTTACCGCCGCGTTCTTCACGCTGTTGCTCGTGATGCTCAATCGGTCGGGCGTCTATCGCGTATCGCCGTACGCCGTCGTCGGCGTCGCACTCTGGGCCGCCGTGCACGCGGCGGGGCTCCACGCGACGCTCGCCGGCGTCCTTCTCGCGACATGCATTCCCGCGCGGCCGCCTGCGAACTACCTGGCGCTCGCCCGACAAGCCGACGCGATCCTGACCGACGAGGCGCGGCACCGCGGCGAGCAGCTTCGTTACGGCCCGTCGGAGCCGGCGCTGCGCGCCCTCGACGCGATCCACGATCGGCTCATGAGCCCCACCGAGCGCGTGTTACGCACGGTCGCGCCGCGCTCGAGCTTCGTCGTGCTGCCCCTTTTCGCGCTCGCGAACGCGGGCGTCGAGCTGACCGGCGATGTTTTCGGCGGGCACGAGCGGTTGATGCTCGCGATCGCCGCGGGCCTCGTGATCGGCAAACCGGTCGGGTTTCTTCTGCTGTCGGCGCTCGCGGTGCGGCTCGGGCTCGCGGTCAAGCCGCAAAGCTACTCGTGGCGCCAGCTCGCAGGCGCCGGCTGCCTTGCCGGCATCGGCTTCACGATGGCGCTCTTCATCGCCGGGCAGGCCTACCCGCTCGACACCGAGTTTTCCGCCGCGAAGGTCGCGGTCTTCGCGGCGTCGACAGTCTCGGCGCTGATCGGCGTCGCGCTGATGTGGAAGCCCGTGCCCGGGGAGGCCGCCGTCGATCGACGCGTCGCCGCGCCCGAGAGCACGCCAATATCCTGAGAAGCGAAACGCCGAGGGCCGCCGCGCTCTACCGCAACGGCTTCACTTTCAGCGGCACCCCCAGGGCGTTGTGCGCTCGGCTATCGGCCGCGAGATCCGTGAACCAGTTCGGATAGAGCGGCGTCGGCTTCGTCGCCTCATCGAGCTCTGCCAGGTCTTCGTCCGTGAGCCGAAGTCGTGCTGCGCCGAGGTTGTCTTCGAGCTGCGTCGCGTTCGATGCGCCGATCAGGACCGACGCGACACCGGGCCGCGTGAGAAGCCACGCGATCGCGACTTGCGCGGGCGAAACGCCGTGCTTTTCGCCGATCGCGCGCACGAGCTCGAGCACTTCGAATGCGCGCTCGCGGTCGTACGGCAGCGGGTCGAAGCCGCCGAGCCGGTCTCCGCTCTGGCCTTTGGGCTGCGATCGCGTGTACTTCCCGCTCAGGAAGCCTCCGGCGAGCGGACTCCACACCGTGATGCCGACGCCGGCATCGAGACAGAAAGGCACGACCTCGTGCTCGACGTCCCGCCCGAGCAGCGAGTAGTACATCTCGGCCGCCCGAAACTGGGCGAAACCGCGCGCCCGCTGCACGCCGACGGCCGTCGCCGCTCTCCAGGCCGGCCAGTTCGAGAATCCTACGTACCGCACCTTGCCCTGACGGACCAGATCTTCGAGCGCCCCGAGCGTTTCCTCGAGGGGCGTAAGCTGGTCGACCTTGTGGACGAGATAGACGTCGATGAAGTCGGTGCCGAGCCGCTTCAGGCTCTCCTCCGCGGCGCCGATGAGGTGCCTGCGCGAGAGGCCCGTCTCGATGAGACCTTCGCCCATGCGGTTACCGCCCTTCGTGGCGATCACGACCTCTTTGCGCCTCGCACCGAGCGCCCTGCCGAGCATGCGCTCGGCGTCGCCGCTGGCATACACGTCCGCCGTGTTGAAGAAGTTGATGCCTGCATCGAGCGCGCGGGCCACGAGGTCGTTCGCCGCCGCCTGATCGACCTTGTGCACCGCTGCGAACGGAGTGTTCGGCGCAGAGCCGAACGTCATCGTGCCGAAGGCGAGACGGGAGACGATCAGACCGGTGTCACCGAGCCGGGAATATTGCATAGGAACGTTCCTTCTCCGAGAAGAGGCAGGCTATTGGCGAGTCGGACGGCGCTTCTTGCGCTCCGGCGCAGACGCTCGGGCGCCGTAACGCAGCCCGTCCGCGAGCAGCGCGGCCATGCGCCGCGCCTGCTCGGGACCTCCGCCGTAGGCGTCGGTCTTGCAGAGCCTCGCGACGGCGGACAGCAAATCGTGCGCGTCGACGTCCGGTCGAATCTCGCCGGCCTCGATCGCGGCGTCGAGCAGAGCCTGCAGCGCGGGCTCCACCCGTTCCCGGAAATACGCCGGCAAAGACTGGAACGCAGGCTCGTCCGACGACAGCGCACCCGCGAGCCCGCGCTTCGCGGCGATCAGATCGACGTAACGCTGAAGCCACCGAGCGAGCGCCTCCGCCGGAGGATGCTCGGCCGCGAAGCGCGCGGCCGCGTCGGCGCACGCATCCACCTCGTTCCGAAAGACCGCGACGATGAGGTCGGAACGCTGCGGGAAGTGCCGATACAGCGTCCCCACGCCGACGCCCGCTTTCTCGGCGATCTCTCTCGCCGGCGCTTCGACCCCCGACGTCGCGAAGACCTTCATCGCCGCTTCGAGCAGCGCTTGCGCGTTGCGCCGCGCATCCGCGCGCATCGAGCGTGCCGGACGCGCATCCTCGCGTCGCAGCTCAGAAGTGGACTTCCGCACTCGCACCTACGAATCCATCCACACGTTGACAAGCGGAACGCTGTTCCACATCATTCGGAACGACGTTCCGCTTTCCGACTACGTTAGCACGGTCTTGGTGCACCGGGCCACACTTCTCGCCATCGCCCGTCTGCCCCGTCCGCGCCGCCGCGATCGCTTCGAACCGGGAGGCCATTGTGACTCGCTTCGATCACGAAGAACCCGTTGACGTGACGACCGTCGGCGCAATCAGGATTGCTGCGCGCGATGCCACACGCGCAATCCGCTTCTACAACCGGGTATTCGGCCTCGAGCTCGTCGCGAAGACGAGCGCGAACGGATCGTCACGCTGGCTCATGCGCGGCCAAAGGTGCCTCTACCTCGCGATCGACGAGGTCGATGACGTAAGCGGCATGACCAAACGGCTGCACTTCGAGACGGCCTCGCTCGAAGTCGCGCGCGAGCGGCTGTGGAACCTCGGCGTCGTGCCGGCCGATCGCTGCATCGAGCCGCGCTTCGATCCGAGCCGATGCCGTCGATGCGTGCCGATTCGCGACCCCGACGGCAACGAGATTGCGCTCGTCGAGTCGACGCCGCTCCGGTTCTCTGCGGAGCGGCTCTCGGACGGTAGCCGCGTAGCGAGGCGCCCCGTTCCTACTCTTCTCTGAGCAACGGAGCCGGCTCCGTGTTCCGCGCATGCCGCGCCGGGCCGAGCGTCGCGCCGACGACGGGCAGCGCGATGCCGAGCGCGACGAGCGTGCCGGACGCCGAGACCTCGTGCACGAGCTCGCCGCGCGTGACGCTCGCGGTCCAGATGTCGGCGCGATCGATCGCGGGCGGCCGATTCGCGAGCAGGAGCGGCGTTGCGCCGACATCCTGGGCGGCGATGCAGCAGCGAGCCTCCTATTTCCCCGCTCAGGGCTGGCGCAGCGCCTTGCGAATCCACGCTCGAAGCGCCGCGATCGCCTCGGAATCCTTGTGCGCCGGCAGATAAACGAGATCGTAGCGGAAGCCTTCCATCCGAAGCTCGGGACCGAACGGTCGAACGAGCGTCCCGCGCTCGAGCTCGTCGGCGATCAGCGCGACGCTGAGCAGCGCCACGCCGTGCCCGGCGATCGCGGCCTGGATCGCCTGACTCTCGTCGGTGAAGATCAGCTCGGCCTTGGGTCTCAGCTCCGGCAGCCCGGCGGCGTCGAGCCACCGATCCCACGTGGCGTTCTCGCGGCGCCGTTTCCGCCACTCGAAATGAATCATCGTGTGCTTCGCGAGATCGCTCGCGTCACGCAAGCGGAGACGCGGGCTGCATATCGGAGCATACGCGTCCTCGAAGAGCGTCTCGGCCGCGTGGCCTGCGTAATCTCCGCGGCCGTAACGGATTGCGGCGTCGGCGACTCCCGAGCGCAGGTCGACCACCTCGTCGCTCGCGTGGAGGCGGAGGTCCATGTTCGGATGGTCTCGATGAAACGCCGGCACGCGAGGCGCGAGCCATCGTGCGGTGAATGCGACGGTCGCGGACAGCGTGACGACGGTGCGCAGCTTCTTCGTCTTCAACCGATCGATCGCATCGGCGAACTTGTCGAAACCCTCGCGCAGCACGGGATACAAGTCTCTGCCGTATGCGGTCAGCTCCAGGCGCCGCGGATGCCGCTCGAAGAGCTTCACGCCGAGCGCATCTTCCAGCACGCGCACGTGGTGACTGACGGCCGTCGGCGTAACCGCAAGCTCCGCGGCGGCCTTCTTCACGCTGCGGTGGCGCGCGGTCGCCTCGAACGCTCGCAGCGCATGTAAAGGCGGCAGCCGTCGACGCGATTTCGAGCTGAGCATGATTTATCCGAGCGGCAAAGATTATTCGTTTGTGCGTCGGCGCGGCTTCGGCGATCGTTCCTCCAACCCGAGATCATGATCAGGAGGCATGATGAAACCGCAACGTATCGTGACGAAGCCCGATCCGTACGAGCCGTTCCGACTGGCGCAGGGCTATAGAGTCGGAGAGCTGTTGTTCATCTCGGGTCAGGCCGCGTACGACGACGCCGGCGAGATCGTAGCGCCCGGCAACTTCGAGGCTCAAGCAAAGCAGGCGTTCGCGAACCTCGAGCGCGCGCTGCGCGCCGGCGGATCGAGCCTGCGCAACGTCGTCAAGGTCACGATCTTCGTCACCGACATGGCGCATTTTCCGGAGATCGTCGAGCTTCGAGGCGTGTACTTCTCGCCGCCGTACCCCGCCGACACGATCATCGAGGTCAGCCGCCTCTACCACGGGGACGCCATGATCGAGATCGAGGCAATCGCCGTGTCCGATGCGGCAGCCGAGCGAGAGGTGTGAGTCGGGCCGGCACACACATGCCGGTCACTGCCGAAGCCCGATCCGGTCTGTCGAGACACCATCCCTTCCCTATCCGAGCCGAGAGCCAGAGGTCATTACTCATGAGCGTAAGACACTTCACGAGCAGCGACGCGAAGTTCTATCAGTATGCGGACCGGCCGATATTCGTCGGCGACGTCCTCGACTCGTCGAACAGCGAATCGATGAGCGTCGGCTTCTATCGCAACGAGCGGAAAGGCGAGAAGAACGAGTGGATCGTCTCGTACGACGAGGCGCTGATCGTCACGAAGGGTCTCCTCGTCGTTCGTTCCAATGGGAGCGCAACGGTCGCGCGTCCTGGCGAAGTGATTTTCCTGACGAAAGGCACGCAGGTCACCTATGAAGCCGGCGAAGACGACACCGAGGTCGTCTACGTGACCTATCCGCATTGGATCGACGCGCACATGAAATCGCCGCACGTCGACCTGTTGAACGCCTACCACCCGGTAGACGCGCAGAGCGCATCGGCAACCTGACGGCCGCTGGCCGGGCCGGCACGTCGGCCGGCCCGCGCCTCGGCAACGTCCGACGATACTCGGATTGGCGCGGATTAACTCTATATGGCAAAGTACTTTTCTCATTCGTATGATCCCTTGCGCACGACGGAGACGGAGAGAAGAATGAGCACCGCCCGACCGTTGCCCGCGCAACGCGCGACAACGCGCCGTCGAAAGACACCCTGGCTCCCGAAAGCTATGGCGGTCGCCCCGCCCCTCGATCC
>CAZKNH010000103.1:0-14535 GCA_964553875.1 uncultured Gammaproteobacteria bacterium
CGACGGCACGGTGCTCGATCACTCGATCATCGTGTTCGGCAGCAACATGAGCGACAGTAACCGGCACAACAACGACCCGCTGCCGACCGCGATCCTCGGCCACGCGCACGGCAAGATCAAAGGCGGCCAGCATCTGATGTATCCGCAGGACACGCGCTTCGCGGATCTGCTGCTGACGGTGCTGCATAGGGCCGACATCCCGATCGAATCGATCGGCGACAGCGGCGGAGAGCTGTCGGAGATCTGATTCACGTCGTCCCGGAGGTGTTGCCGTGAAGATCCGGAAAGCCGCCGCGCTCGCCGCCGGTGTCGTGATGCTCGCGTTTGCAAGCGTCGCGGCGCGAGCGGCGAATTCCTCGCTGGTCGCGGCCGTCGAGGCCGGCGATCGACAAGCGGCCCTGGAGTTGCTCGATGCGGGCGCCGATCCGAACGAGCGCAGCTCGGACGGCTCGACGGCCTTGTTGTGGGCGGCGTATCACGGCGACGCCGAGCTCGTGCGCCGGCTGATCGAGGCCGGGGCCGACGTCGAAGCGCGCAACACGTTCGGCGCATTCGCGCTCTCCGAGGCCGCGATCATCGGCTCCGCACCGGTGATCGCGGCGCTGCTCGAGGCGGGCGCCGACCCGAACGCCAAGAACTGGGAAGGCGAGACGCCGCTGATGGCAGCCGCGCGTTCCGGCAACGTCGAGGCGGCGCGCTTGCTGCTCGAGGCCGGCGCAGACGTCAACGCGAAGGAAGAGTGGGGCGGGCAGTCGGCGCTGATGTGGGCGGCGTCGCACAGCCAGCCCGAGATGGTAAAGCTCCTCATCGAGCACGGCGCGGACGTGAACGCGCGCGGCGCAGTTCGCCGTTGGGAGCGCAAGGTCATCAAGGAGCCGCGTCCGAAGGACATGAACCAGGGCGGCTTCACGCCGCTCCTCTATGCGGCGCGCGAGGGCTGCATCGAGTGCGCGAAGCATTTGATCGAAGGCGGCGCCGATCCGGACCTGCATGACCCGCATCGGATGACGCCGTTGCTCCTGGCGCTCTTCAATCTGCACTTCGATTTCGCCGCGTACATGATCGAGGCGGGCGCGGACGTCAACAAGTGGGATCTCTACGGCCGAACGCCGCTTTACATGGCGGCGGACGTGAGCACGCTGCCCGTGATGGGCAACGGCGCGATGGTCGTGATTCCGAGCCTGGACAAGCACACGGCGCTCGATATCGCACGTATGCTGCTCGAGCGCGGCGCCGACCCGAACATCCAGCTGAAGCGCCGGCCGCCCTATCGTAACGTGCCGCAGGATCGCGGCGGTGATTCGATCCTGTCGCAAGGGGCGACGCCGTTGCTTCGCGCGGCTCGCGCGGGCGATGCGCCGTTCGTCGAGTTGTTGCTCGAGCACGGCGCGCTCGTCGACCTGCCGAGCAATCAGGGCGTGACGCCGTTGATGGCTGCGGCAGGCGTCGAGTTCGGCCAGCGCGTCACGCGCGGTCGCAACCGGACGGAGGAAGGCGTGCTCGCGACGATGCGCCTGCTGCTCGATGCCGGGGCGGACATCAACGCGCGAAGCCTCGTCGAGCGTCGCGGCGAAACGGCGGCGCATCTCCTCGTCATCGAGCAGCGGCTCGACGATTTCACGTTCGACTACCGTGGCCGGCAGGTGCCGAGCCCGCGCGCCGTTCCGAATCAGACGGCGTTGCACGGCGCGGCGCAGCGAGGCTTCAACGCGTTCATCGAGTTCCTCGTCGAGAACGGTGCCGATCTCTACGCGAAGGATGCGGCAGGACGTACACCGCTCGATCTCGCGAAGCAGTCGCGTGAGCCGATGCCGGAGACGGTCGCGTTGCTCGAGCGGTTGATGGCCGAGAATCCGCCGACCGACCAGCTGCGGGCCGCGTCGCGCGAGTAGCGCAAATCGGCCCATCCCTCTAGCGAGAGCGGCGCCTTACGCGCCGCTCTATGCGTTCTTATCCAGCGTTCCGCCCGTGAGCGGATCCGTCCCTGTGCGTACCTGTCACCGCGCTCGTGTCGTCCGCACGAGTCGCATGGACACCAGGTGACGCCGGTCCGAAACCGTGAACGAGGTTTCATTGCGGTTACAGGAGCGGAATGCGCTTCCGCACGAAAACTACTGTTTTCCCCGAATTGGGCGCCTGGAAAGCGGTGGGTATACTGTATTTCGCACGAAGTCGCCGGAGCACGCGCGGCTCGCACGAAATGCTTCCTTTCGCAGTGTCGCGGCTCACGCGGCTTTGGCTTTGGAAGGATTCATCAGGACGAGGGGGCAAGGACGGGACCGATGACGTTCAACGCTACATTGGCCAGAGTGGTCGCCCAACGATCCCAGGACGGATCGGACGAAGCCGAGCGCACCGCAAAACCGAACGACGAGGGTGTCGGCCCCGTCACGCCGAACTCGATGCGCGGACGTCGGCGTCTCGCACGAATCCTCGAAGCGGCAACGCAGCTCTTTCTCCGCGACGGCTACGCCGCGACGTCGATCGAAGCCGTCCTCGACGCTTCGGGCGGGTCGAAGGCGACGCTCTACAGCTACTTCTCGACCAAGGACGATCTGTTCCGCGCCGTCGTCCAGGAAGTGATCCGCCATCAACGGCAACCGACGCTCGAGTTCCACGGCGATGAACGTAGTGCCCTCGTCGATTTCATCGTCCAGGCCTTCGAGATCATGTCCACGCCGCGGCATCGCGCCCTGCTGCGCGTCGTCGTAGCGGAGCGGGAACGTTTTCCGGATCTTGCGCGGCTTTACTACGACGAATGGCCGTTGCGGAATCGGCGTCTGCTGACGAGTTTCTTCACGGAGCTCGAGCAGCGGAAGCTCCTGCCGGCCGGCGCCGCGGAGGCTGCGGCCGATCATTTCGTCGGTCTGATCACACACCCGTGGCTGCTCGAATCGTTGCTCTTCGGCGACGATCGACTACCTTCGGTCGATGCGGTGCGCGCGAAGGCAGAAAGGGCAGTCGAACGTTTCCTGACTTTCGCCGGGCGCGGCTGACGAGCCGCCGCATCGCGCGTCGTGCCGCCGCTGTCGATTTGGGTGACCGGGGAGCCGGTGCCTCATGCGGCGAGGCGTGCGGGCTCGTTCGCGGACATGATCCGGGCGAGGACAGGCGCGGCGTGGCGCGGTGCGTGGTCCGTGGTCGACGTGACCGATATGCGGACCTTGCTGCCCCAGCCGAACGAAGTCTCGGGCGTGATCGTCACAGGCTCGCCGGCACGGATCGCGGACCAGCTTCCCTGGATGCGGCGCGTGCAGGACGCGCTCGCGCAGCTCGTCGAAGCCGACGTGCCCGTGCTCGGTATCTGCTTCGGCCATCAGCTCCTCGGCATGGCGCTCGGCGGGCGTTCAGGACCGAATCCGCGGGGCAGGGAGATCGGTACGGTGACGCTGACACTGCGCGCGTCGGACCCGATCGTCGCCGGCCCGCAAAGTTTCCCGGTCTCGATGACGCATCTCGACGTCGTTCAAGAGTTGCCGCGGGGCGCATCGGTGATCGCATCGACGACGCTCGACCCGCACGCTGCGATTCGTTTCGCGGAAAACGCGTGGGGCGTTCAGTTCCATCCCGAGATGGACGACGCGATCATCGGCGATTACATCGTGTCGCTCCGCGACAAGCTGGTCGCAGAAGGAATCGATCCCGAGGCGCTGCTCGCGGCGCGAAGCGATACGCCCGATGCAGCGAAGGTGCTCGAACGATTCGTCGAGCGAGCCGCTGAGCTCCGAACGACCGCACGCTGACCCATGTGCAGACCGCACGTTCTCGCGGGCGCCGGCAGAGTCGCGCGAGCCGCCCGGAATCGCCTCCGGCGGATCAAAACGGACATTCGCACTCGACGAGGGTCTGGCCGAGGATCTCACAGACGAGCGGGCCGCCGTTCAGGCACGCGAATCGGTCGACGTCCTTGCGCGTCGTTTCTACCTGCTCGAACGTTGCAAGGTAGATCGTCTCCGGGTCGAGAGTTCGCGTACCGTCGAACGCGATTCCGCCCAAGGCGCTGCATCCCCCGAGACTCGCGGCGCACGCCGCGAGAGTGATTGCCGCACGCATCTCGCTGCCTCCTTGCCGATCGATGGATCGCGTTTCCGGCACTCGGTCTTCTGCGCCAGACAACGTGGAGCAGCGGAAAGCATCGATCGTGCCAGTGGCAAAAGCTCAACGTCGGCAAGGATTTATGGAAGCGGTCGAAATGTTCCGTTCGCCGAGCGGAATCGAGCTGCGGAGCGCGAGCGAAAAGCGTCGAGGTCTCGATGCGCGAGCATTGCCCCAATCGTCGCGAAGGCACACGCTCGGCTCCGTTGCGGCGAGGCCGTCCGATGGCGTTGCTTTTCTACATGCCTGCGCGAGGGCCGCATTCGGCTGCGTGTGCCGACTACGACATTCGTAGATACCGACAACAGGGGCGGCGGAGCTTGTGGTCGATCAACGACATGCTGTAGCATCCGACGCGCCGTTTTGGGGGCACGCGGATCGGGGGCCACAGCGACTATTCCGCGGGGCAGGTCGACGTCACACGTTTTGGGGAAATTGCGAGCCTGTTTTGCGAACGTCCGAGTTCGTCGGGCGGCGGCGATCGGCCGAGTCTCTTTACTTTTCGGCGCATAGCGAGGTCGTAGCGAGTTTCGGACATGGGTGAATTCATCGAATTTGTCGAGAATACGGCGATCGCGGCATGGGTACGCGAGTCGCCTTCGATCTTTGCGTACACGACCGTGCTGTCGCTGCATGCGATGGGCCTCGCGATCGTGGTCGGCATCGGCAGCGCGGTTTCGCTGCGAGTCATGGGACTGTTCCGCAGCCTTCCGCTTGCGCCGATGTTGCGACTCTTCCCGGTCATGTGGTTCGGTTTCACCGTGAACGCGATATCGGGCATTCTGCTGCTGATGGCGAACGCGTCCGGGATGCTGTCGAACGTCGTGTTCCTGGTCAAACTCGGGCTGATCGCGCTCGCGGTCGTGAACATGGAGCTGCTGCGGCATCGGCTCGCGGCAGAGGTGCCTGCCGGCGCCGAGAGCGACGTCGTCCCGAGCTCACAGGTGCGCATGCTCGCGCTGAGCTCGATCGTGTTGTGGATTGCGGTCATCATCAGCGGACGCTTGACCGCATATCCGAACTTCGTCACCGGCCTTTTTAGCTAGAGGACGGCCTGGACATGGAAGCGATATCCAATCTGCTGTCGGCATTCGGCCTCGACGAGTTCGTCAACGCCTACGACTGGGTGTGGCCGGTATGTGAGATTCTGCATTTCATGGGCATGGCCGCGCTCATCGGTACCGTTGGCCTCGTCGATCTGCGTATTCTCGGCTTCGCCAAGAGCATCCCGATCGGCCAGCTGGAGCGCCTGGTGCCGATCGGCGTCGTGGGGTTCCTGGTCAATGCGATCACGGGCTTCATATTCGTCGCCGGCAATCCCGTCGGTGGCCCGATCGAGTACCTGCTGAACCTTTCGTTGCAGCTCAAGCTGCTCTTGATCCTGATCGCCGGCATCAACGTGCTGATCTTCTACTTCGCCGGCATCGCTCGCGAGACGAACGCAGTCGGGCCGGGCGGAGACGCGCCGCGGGCCGCGAAGATCGTCGCCGCCACGTCGCTGGTCGCGTGGTTCGGCGTCATCTTCTTCGGCCGGCTGATCATGTACAACGACACGCTGCTGTACGCGCTCGGGCTATAACAGCCCGAGCGCCGGCTCAGCCGCGGCCGGCGTTTTCCGCGAGAAACGCCGCGCACGCGGCCCGCGCGTCGGGCTCGTCGTCGCCGATCCGGCCGCAGATTTCCCCCATCCGCGCACGCAGCTCCGCGATCACGTCGTCGTGCGTGCCGTCCGCGTTCCATTCGCGGAAGCTTGCGTCGAGCGTCTCGAGGCGCCCGCGGCTTCGCTGGTAGAGCCGACCGGGCCCGTCGAGCTCGCCGAGCACCTCGAGCGCGGCCGCGCGGATGGTCGCCTCGTCATCCGGGGCCAGCCGTAGCAGGCCGCGCACGTAGTTTGTTCCCCATTGAAAGCGCGTCGCGGGGCCCCTCGACGCGCGATAGGCTTGCTCGAGCCAGCTGATCGCAGCATCGTAGCGGCCGAGCTTCTCGTCGATCCACGCGAGATCGGCCATCTGGTAGTACGGCGTCGAGGAATGCTCGAGCTCCTGCTCGGCGATCGCGCGAGCGCGGTCGAGATCCCCGAGGGCGACGAGCAGGTTGATGGCCGCGTTCGCCGTGCCGGCTCGAGCGGGCGAGCGGCCGACTTCCGCGAGCGCGTCGTCGGCGCGGCGGCGAGCCTCGTCGGCCATCGCTTCGGGAACGCCGTCCGGAGCGAGCGCCGCGACGGCTTCGATCTTGCTGCGGAGCGCGGCGAGCCGGTCGCCGTGGCCGTAACGAGAGTCGTTCGATGCCGCGTCCATGACCGCGGTCCAGTCGTGGAGGAGCGTCGCGGCCGCGTCCGGGCCGAGCTCCTCTACTGCCGCGAAGAAGCGCTCGTCGACTTCGCGCAGCACATCGGCGATCGACAGCGCGAGCTCACGGTCCGCGACGATCCTTTGAAGGTCGCCGACGAGCCGGTCGGCGAGCGCAGGGGCAACGTCCTTGTCGTCGAGGGCGAAGGAGGCGGCATAGGCGACGAGCCGCGCGGGCTCCACGTCGCCCGTGTGGGCGCACGCTTCCGCCGCCCGCGCGAGCGTCCGCGCGAGAAAGGCACGCCGTTCCGCGGAGGCGTCTTCGAGCGGCCAGCCGTTGTACGCGAGCCTGCGGCACTCGTCGGCCGACAACGTCCCCGACTCGCTCGCCGCGAGCACGTCGTCGATCGGACGGATGTCGCCGAGCACGAGGTCGAGCATGTCGGCGTAGAGGGTCAGGTCCATGCCGCCGGCAATGCGGGCGAGCTCGGTGCGGTCCGGCGCGAGCGCGAGAACCGTCGGATAGCCGAAAACGCCGAACGTGTCGCCCCACCGCTGGGCGCCCGGGTCGTCGCCGTCGAGATAGACGGGCACGAAGAGCTCGAGCTTTCGGCGTACGTCTTCTCGGCTGAAGACGTGCGCTTCGAGATCCGCGCAGTACGGGCACCACTCCGCGCCCCAATAGAGGAGAACCGGCTTCTCGGCCGCGCGAGCCGCCGCGAAGGCCGCGTCGATATCGGCGTCGAACCAGTCTATGCCGGTCGGTGCGCGAAGCCTGGCACCGCCGTCGAGCGCGGCCGAGACTCGGCCGGGTGAGACCGCGGCGCCGTCGCGCGGCAGGCGGCCGCCCGTGTCACAGGCGGCGAGGAGGAGAGACGAGACCGCGATCGACGCGGGAAGCACCTTGCAGGTCATTCGTGCGACTCCTCTCGAGGATCGTGACGACGTTAACACACGCCGCAAGGGCGTAGGGAGCGCACCCGATGCGGAATTGCGTCCCGCTCGTCCGGCGGGCGATGAGCTAGAATGGCCCGATCAGGGCCGTTCGGCCGTCAACCCATCCGTACAGAGGACCATCGTGAGCAACTTCGAACGACAGTTGAACAGGATGCGCAGCGACAAAGGCTTCATCGCTGCGCTGGATCAGAGCGGAGGCAGCACGCCGAAGGCGCTGAAGTTGTACGGCATCGACGAGAGCGCCTGGTCGACCGAGGAGGAGATGTTCGACCTGATCCATCGGATGCGCACGCGGATCATCACGAGCCCCGCGTTCAACGGGAACCGTGTGCTCGGGGCGATCCTGTTCGAGCGTACGATGGACGGCGAGATCGAAGGCCGCCCGACGGCCGATTACCTGTGGGACGTGAAGAACGTCGTGCCGTTCCTCAAGGTCGACAAGGGGCTCGCGGCCGAGCAGGACGGCGTGCAGCTGATGAAGCCGATTGACAATCTCGCGTCGCTGCTCGACAAGGCGAAGAAGAAGAACATCTTCGGCACGAAGATGCGCTCCGTGATCAAGCAGGCGAACGAGTCGGGCATCAAGGCGATCGTCCAGCAGCAGTTCGAGATCGGCCGCCAGATCCTCGAGACGGGACTGATCCCGATCATCGAGCCGGAGGTCGACATTCGCTGCCCCGACAAGGCGAAGGCGGAGTCGCTGCTCAAAGCCGGCATTCTCGACGAGCTCGACCGGCTCGGGCCGGATCGCTCGATCATGCTGAAGCTCACGCTGCCGGAGGAGGACAACTTCTATCGCGATCTGATCGAGCACCGCAATGTCGTGCGGGTCGTCGCGCTGTCCGGCGGCTATTCGCGGGCGGAGGCGAACGAACGTCTCGCGAGGCAGAATGGCATGATCGCGAGCTTCTCGCGTGCGCTCGTCGAAGGGCTGACGGCGCAGCAGTCGGACGACGAGTTCAACGCGGCGCTCGACGCATCGATCGAGAGCATCTACCGCGCATCGATCACGTGACCGCCGGAGCGCGGTTCATCGCAAACGAAGAGGCCCCGATCTCGGGGCCTCTCTTTTAGGGCATCGCCGCCGGTCTCACTCGCTGCCGCGATAGCGGCCGACGTACGCCGACTTGCCGACGACCTTCCCCTCCATCGCCGCGAGCAGCTCGTCGCGGGTCGCGGTTTCGGGCAGATCGAGCATTGCGTTCAGCGCATAGAGCTCGAACACGTAGTGGTGATAGCGCGGCCCCGCGGGCGCGCCCGGACCCATGTAGTTGTTCTGCCGGCGCACGTTCGCGCCTTGAACCGCTCCCTCGGGCACGCCGCCCTCGGGAATTCCGCCCGCCTCGACGGGAATGTTCCAGACCATCCAGTGCAGCACGTCGTCCGTGCCGCCGCCGAGCGCGACGTCGATGTCGTGGAAGATGAGCGCGAAGCTCACGGTGCCCTCGGGAATGTTCGAGAACCTGAAGCCCGGTGAAACGTTCTCGCCGCGGAACACGTACTTGTCCGGGACGATGCCGCCATCCTCGAACGCGTCCGATTCCATCAAGAGCGGCGAGAAGCGCGGTTGGGCCTCCGCAAGCCCGGCCGTGAGAGCGTGAGCCGCCGCGAGCGCGCAAAGCGCGCCGATCTTTCGAAGGGACATTGGGGAACCTCCATTATTGTTGTCGCCTGGAGTATAACAGCGTCCGCAGGAGGGTCGGGGACGCGGCGCGAACTCGAGCGACGCAGTGTACCGCTGGGTGCTCGAGCAGATGCTCGGCTGGGAGGACCGCACGCATGCACGGGCTTTCGGCGCAAGCTATATCGAGCGCCTGCTCGCCGAAGGCCGCACGCACGCTGCGCTCGAGCTTGCAGTGCACCTGCGGGACGACGAGGGCCGGATCGCGGTCCCCGAAGGGGCGACCACGGCCCTCGCGGAGTATGCGGAATCGATCGGCCGCTACGGTCTTGGCCGACGAGCTCCGCGGGGGCGGCTACAACGTGTAGAGATAGCGCACGAGGTCCTGTTTCTCCTCTGCCGTCAGCTGCAGCCGCAGGATGAGGTTGAAGTACTCGACGGCATCATCGAGCGTGAGCAGGCGGCCGTCGTGCAGATACGGGGGGCTGTCTTTGATGCCGCGGAGCGGGAAGACCTTCGTCGCTCCGCCGTCCGACATCTTGCGTCCGTTGACGATCTCGTCCTCGTTGTAGAACTTCTCGGCCTGCAGGTCGTGCATGAAGTTGTCGCTGAAGATCGGCGGCGGATGGCATTCCGCGCAGCGGGCCTTGCCGAAGAAAAGCGCCTCGCCGCGAAGCTCCTGCTCCGTCGCGAGCTCGGGATCGAGACGGCCGAACGGGTCGAGCTTCGGAGCCGGCGGGAAATCGAGGATTTCCTGGAACTCGGCCATCGCATGCACCTCGCTGCCGCGCTCCAGGAAGTTCACGCCCTTTTTCTGCGCGATCACGATGTCGCCGTCGAAGTACGCCGCGCGCTGCTCGAACTCGGTGAAATCCTCGACCGTACGCAATGCACGCTGCGATCCAAACAGCCGCTGCTGCGCAACGCCGCGCAGCGGCGGCGTGTCGATGCGTCGGCGCACTTCCTGCGGTCGGATGTCTCCGACGAGGTGCGTGGCTGCGTTAGTGTGGCCGTTCGCGTGACAGTCGAAGCAGGTCACGCCGAGATGGGGCCGCTCACTGCGCCGGTCGTTCGTCATGTTGAACTGCTGCTGCGGGAACGGCGTCACGAGCAGGCGCAGGCCCTCGAGCTGCTTCGGGTTGAGGATGCCGTTGAAGAGCTCGAAGAAGTTCTGCGTCGTGACGAGCTGCCCCTGCGAGACGTCGCCGAGCTCGGGCCGCGTCGTGAGGTAGATCGGGGGCGGGAACTCGGGCAGGAAATGCTCGGGGAGGTCGTATGCGACGTCGAACCGGTTCAGGTCGCGTTGCTCCTGCGCGAGGATCTCGTCGATGTGATGCTGCGGGAACACCATTCCGCCTTCCTCCTGGAAAGGATGCGGGAGCGGCTTGAAACCCTCGGGGAACAGGTTCCGCTCGCGGATCTCGGAGCGGGACATCGCGGCGAGCTCTTCCCACGATGAGACCCCGTCGGGCAGGCGGACGCGGACACCGCCCTGAACGGGCTTGCCGCGGCTCATCGTCACGCCTTCGACCGGCCGGTCGGAGAGATCGTAACGGGCCTCGAGCAGGGCCATTGCGCGCTGCATCAGCTCGTTCTTGCGCGCGCTCATTTCCTGGTAGACCTCGGCGAACGGCCGCTCGAGCGCGACCGGGGCATAGCTGGTCGCCGCGGCCGCGGGCTGTGCCCCCGGTGGCTCGTTCTGGCCCGCACGCTGGGCGAGCGACGATGCGACCGCAAAGGCTCCGGCGGCGCAAACGAACACGGCGGCGGCGCGCACTCGAGGCGCCGATCGGCGGCGGCTGGCCATGGCACTTCCTCCCTTCGAACGGCAACGCAGTGGTCGAGCCGAATCGGTGCGAAGTTCGTGCCAAGGCAGGCACGAGACGCGTGAAATCGCGCGCAAAGGAAAGGCGCACGGCGCCGACCTCTCGCGTGGACGTGGCATGGCGATTGCTTCATCGTTCCCTTCGACGTGCGAGCCCGGAGGGACTTCGACATGGCCCATGCGCACGCTGACGACGGAAGGTACGCCGAGCGCCCCCAGGACCTCTCTCGTGCCGCGTGGAGCGACGTCCTGCACCGTGTCAGGGGCTCGATCGGAAAGCACAATCTGTCCCTCGTGGCCGCCGGGGCGGCGTTCTATGGGCTGCTTGCGATCTTTCCGGCCCTTGCCGCGCTCGTCGCGCTGTACGGGCTCTTCACCGATCCCGCGACGGTGACGCAGCAGATGGATCGGGTCGCCGGAATCATTCCCGCGGATGCGCGGATGATCCTCGAGGGCCAGCTGCAGCGCGTTGCCTCCGCCGGCGGAACGGCGCTCAGCATCGGCGCCGCGGTGTCGTTCCTGTTCACGTTGTGGAGCGCGTCGAAGGGCGTGAAGTCGCTGATGTCGGCGTTGAACATCGTGTACGGCGAGAAGGAGGCGCGGGGCTTCCTGAAGCTGAACGCGACGGCGCTCGTTCTGACGCTCGTGGTCCTCGCGTTCGTGCTCGTCGCGCTCGTCGCGGTCGCGGTGGTGCCCGCGCTCGTCGCCATGCTCGATCTGCCGTCCCTCGTCGAGGGGCTCGCGAGATGGGTGCGGTGGCCGCTGCTCGGCGGAGCGGCGGTCTTGATCCTGGCCGTGCTGTACCGATACGGACCGTCTCGCTCCCGCGCGCAATGGCGCTGGGTCATGTGGGGGGCGATCGTCGCGACGGTCCTCTGGCTCGTGGGCTCGGCGCTCTTCTCGCTGTACGTGTCGAATTTCGGCAGCTACAACGAGACGTTCGGCTCCGTGGCCGCCGTCGTGGTCCTGATGATGTGGTTCTACCTCTCGGCGTACTTCGTGCTGCTCGGCGGCGAGCTCAACGCGGAGCTCGAGCGCCAGACCGAGCTCGACACGACCCGGGGCAGGCCAAAGCCGATCGGCCGGCGCGGCGCGTACGTCGCCGACACGGTCGGCGAGCGGCATCACTGAAGATTTCTAAAATTGCCGCCGCGACGCGGCAGACGGGCGACATTCGCCGCCCGCGGCGCCGCTTCGCCGTTTGCCTCCGAACCGTAACCGGACGAGAATGACGCCGTGCAGTGGGGAGGGCGCGAGCCTGCCGAAGCCTGCCGGTGGCGCTTGAGCGCGGCCGATGCCGGTGTACGATGACCGGGCGATGTGACCGTGGCGCGGCTTCCCCCCACGTGGACCAGAACAGAAGGGGGTTAACCGAATGCCGATTGCTCGCTCGTCCCGGGCCTCGTCGTTGTGTGCCTGGCTCGTGGCCGTCGCCGCCTCCGTGCTGGCGCTGCCGGGTGCCGCCCAGACGGCGCATCCGGATTTCTCCGGGATATGGTTTCCCGCCGGTCAGCGTCCGGCCCCGAATCCGCCGTTGACCCCGGCCGCGCAGAAGCTTCGGGAGGAGTACGAGGCGCAGTTTACGCTGGACGACGACCCGGGCCGCTTCTGTATCTGGCCGGGCATGCCGCGTGCGCCTTGGGGCGCCCCGTTCCCGATCGAGATCATCCACCGTCCGCAGGACGTGACGATCTATTGGGAAGGCTACGGGATGTATCGCAAGATCTACATGGCCGAGCACGCGCCCCCGAAGCCGCCGATCCCGTCCGCAATGGGGTACTCGGTCGCGCACTGGGAAGGCGATACGCTCGTCGTCGAGACGACGAACCTGAAGGCCTATCCGTACATGACACGGCTCGCGACGACGTCGGACGCGCACGTGGTCGAGCGGCTCAGCCTCGTCGAGCGGGAGATCAACGGTCAGGTTCGCAAGTTCCTCGTCGACGAGATCGTGCTGACCGATCCGAAGCTCTACACGGAGCCCGTGCGGATGCGTGCCGAAGCCGAGTACCGGCCCGATCTGCAGATGCTCGAGTACACGTGCACGGATACGCTTTGGGACGAATACCTGGCGGAGCGCGGCCTCACGTTGCCAGACGTCGACGCGCTACCCGATCCGACAGAGGACTGAGACTCATGAGAAAGCCGATACTCGCGCTCGCGGCAATGCTGATCGCGCCGTTCGCCGCCGCGCATCATTCGTTCGCGATCTACGACATGCAGACGGAGATCGAATTCGTCGGCGTCGTCGACACCCTGAAGTTCCGTAACCCGCACATGTCGATGACGCTGCGCGAAACGAAGGACGGCGAGGAACGCATCATCGACTTCGTCGAGGGTGCGCCGGCCAACATGCTCGTGCGAATGGGCTTCGACCCGAAGCTCGTCGAGCCGGGCACGAAGGTCACCGCGATCGGCTCGCCCCGCCGCGACGATCCGAATGCGTACTTCCTGAAGGCGTTGATCCTCGAGGACGGCACGCGATTCGATATGCTGCGGCCCGGCCAGACGCGCTGACCTCGATCCCGGGACATGCGCGCTCGGCGCTCGCGGTGCCCGGCGGGATAACGAGAAGAACGAAAGGGGAGAGGCCATGAATGCGGCACGTGCGGGTCTTCTGCTCGCGTTCTCGAGCGCCGCATGCTTCGCGCAGGGCTCGGGAGGCCTGCGTCCGGTCACGGACGAGATGCTTCGTGATCCCGATCCCGCCGATTGGCTGATGTGGCGGCGGACGCTCGACGGCTGGGGTTACAGCCCGCTCGATCAGATCGATCGGGAGAACGTCGCGCGGCTCGAGCTCGTCTGGACCCAGCCGATGGGCCCGGGGATTCAGGAGGCGACGCCGCTCGTGCACGACGGCGTGATGTTCGTGCCGAACAACAGCGACTACATCCAGGCCTTCGACGCGGCGACCGGCAAGCTTCGCTGGGAGTATCGCCGCGAGTATCCGGAGGGGCTGCGCGGCGGCACGAACCGTAACCTCGCGATCTGGGGCCGCACGATCATCAATGCGAGCTCGGACAACCGGATTTATGCGCTTGATGTCGATACCGGCGAGCTCGTCTGGGAAACGCCGGTGCACGACGCGTTCGCCCGCGCGCGAGCGACATCGGGCCCGATCGTCGCGGACGGCAAAGTCATCACCGGACGTCAATGCCAGCCCGACGCGACGCACGAAGGCTGCGTGATCACCGCGCACGACGCCGCGACGGGCAAGGAACTCTGGCGCACGCGGACGATCCCGCGACCCGGCGAGCCCGGTGACGAGACGTGGGGCGACGTTCCGCTCGAGGAACGCTGGCACGTCGGCACGTGGATGGTGCCGAGCTACGATCCCGAGCTCGGGCTGATCTACATCGGCACTTCCGTCACGATTCCGGCGCCGAAGTTCATCCTGGGCGGCGTCGACAAAGCGCACCTCTACCACAACTCGACGTTGGCGCTCGATGCGGAGACTGGCGAGATCGTCTGGTATTACCAGCACATCGTCGACCATTGGGATCTCGATCACCCGTTCGAGCGGCTGCTCGTCGATACGGCGGTCGCGCCCGACCCTGGCGCGGTGCCTTGGATCAATCCGCGAATCGAGACGGGCGAACGGCGCCGCGTGATCACCGGCATCCCGGGCAAGACCGGCGTCGTCTACACCCTCGACCGCGAGACCGGCGAGTTCCTGTGGGCGCGTCCGACGATCTTCCAGAACGTGCTCGAGAGCATCGACGGCGCGACGGGCGCCGCGAAGGTCAATC
>CAZKNH010000104.1:0-14444 GCA_964553875.1 uncultured Gammaproteobacteria bacterium
TCTCGCCCGTGAGGAATCGCTCCTCGGACATCTCGTGGTTCAGCACGCGCTTCGGCATGCGCACGATCGTGTTGATCAGCGGCCACTTGAAGTGCAGCCCGGGATCGTAGTCGGAGCGGACGATTTCCCCGAACTGGAGCTTCAGCACGTGCTCGCGCTCGTCGACCGTGAAAATCGACATGCGGACCACGATGGCCGCGAGCACGACGACGATCAAGAGCGCGTTCAGCTTGGAGCTCATCTCCCTACCCTCAGCGCGACGTCCGCTCGCGTGCGCTCGCACGCGGAGCAGGCGCGCTCGTGATCGGCGCCGGCACGGTGGCCGGCTCGTTCTGCGGCGACGTCCGACGTTGGCCCTGCTGAATCAGCTGGTCGAGCGGCAGGTAGAGCACGTTGTTGCCGCCGTCCGTGTTGACCAGCACCTTCGTCGACGTCGCGAGGATTTCCTCGAGCGTCTCGAGATAGAGACGCTGGCGCGTGATCTGGGGCGCCTTCTGATATTCGGCGAGAATCCGGCTGAAGCGATCCGCTTCGCCCTCCGCGTTCGCGATCACGCGCTGCCGATACGCCTCGGCCTCCTCCTTCTGGCGGGCGGCGGCACCGCGGGCGAGCGGCAGGATCCGGTTGCGATGCTCCTCGGCGCTCAGGATCGCACGCTCCCTGTCCTCCCGAGCCTTCACCGCGTCCTGGACGGCATCCTCGACCTCGCGGGGGAAGTTCGCCTCCTGCAAGTTCACCTGAAAGACGGTGATGCCCGTGCCGTACGCGTCGAGCGTACGCTGCAGAAGCTCGTGAGTCTGCGCAGCGATCTCGGGACGCCCGTCGGTCAGGATGAAGTCGAGGTCGTTCTTGCCGATCACCTCGCGGATCGCGCTCGACGTGACGTCGAACATCGTCTCCTCGGGCGACTGCACGTTGAACAGGTAATCCTCGGGATCCGTGCGCCGGTACTGCACGATCAGGTCGACGACGACGATGTTCTCGTCGCGCGTCAGCATGCTGCCGGTGTAGGACCAGGTCTCCGTGCGCTGCGTGTTGATCTTCTCGACCGTCTCGATCGGCCACGGCCAGTGCCAGCGCAGACCCGGCTGGGTCGTGGCCTGGTACTTCCCGAAACGGAGCACGATGCCGCGCTCGGCGGCATCGACCTTGTAGAAGCCGCTCGCGAGCCAGCCGCAGCCGAGCAGGACGAGCGCGGTCGCGAAGAGCGCGGTCCCGGCCGCGCCGGCGCCCGGGCCGTCCCCCGTGCGTCCGCCGGCGCCGCGGCCGCCGAAAAGCGCCGCGAGCTTGCGCTGGAAATCCTTGACGATGGCATCGAGGTCGGCCGGCCCTTTGCTGCCGCCGGGCCGCCACGGGTTGCCTTTGTTACCGTCGTCCCATGCCATCGCTTTACGCCTTCCGACTCAGATCGGCTCCCGACAAACCCTCTCGGCGGCAGAGCTCGCTCCAGCGTCCTGCCGTCAGTTCCACGGTCAAAGTCCAGCCCCCGGACGGATCGGGCTCCTCGGCCCGAACGGCCTGCCAGTCGAAGAGTATCGCTCGCACCCGGCTCTGCTCCGGGCCGAGCTTGACGCGACCGGACACGCGATCACCGAACGTCCGCTGTCGAATCGCCTCCCGGAGTGCGTCGAGCCCCTCGCCGGTGATGGCCGAGACGCAGACATCGGACTCGGAACGGTCGCGCAGATCCCGGAAGCTCTCGTCCGGCGCCAAGTCGATCTTATTGTACACTTGGATGCGCGGGACCTCCCCCGCGCCGATCTCCTCGAGCACCCGCTGCACCTGCCGCATCCGGTCCGCATGGTACGGATCGCTCGCGTCGATGACGTGCAGAAGCAGTGTCGCGTCGCGGGCCTCGGCGAGGGTCGCCTTGAACGCCGCGACGAGCTCGTGGGGCAGATCGCGGACGAACCCTACCGTATCGGCGAGCAGGACCTCGTCGCCGCCGCCGAGCCTGAGCCTCCGCACGGTCGGGTCGAGCGTCGCGAAGAGCTGGTCCTTCGCCTCGAGCCCCGCGCCGGTCAACGCGTTGAACAGCGTCGTTTTACCGGCGTTCGTGTAGCCGACGAGCGCGACGGTCGGCCGCTCGGACCGGAGCCTCTCCTTCCGCCCGGTCTCGCGCTGGCGCTCGACGCGCTCGAGCCGGTCCTTGAGAACCCGGATCCGTTTCGCGAGCAGCCGGCGGTCGGTTTCGAGCTGGGTTTCGCCAGGGCCTCTGAGACCGATGCCGCCCTTCTGCCGCTCGAGGTGGGTCCAGCCGCGCACGAGCCGTGTCGACAGGTGCTCGAGCTGTGCGAGCTCGACCTGCAGCTTGCCTTCGAAGCTCGCGGCGCGCTGCGCGAAGATATCGAGGATCAAGCCGTTCCGATCGAGGACGCGCGCCTTCAGCGCGCGCTCGAGGTTGCGTTCCTGACTCGGCGAAAGCGCGCGGTTGACGAGCACGAGCTCGGCGCCGGTATCCGCGACGAGCCGCGCGAGCTCATCGACCTTACCGGAGCCCAGAAAGAAGCGAGGATCGGGCCGCGTGCGCTGCGCGTGCATCGAGCCGACGACCTGCGCGCCGGCCGAATCGGCGAGGGCCGCGAACTCGTCCGTCTCGTCGGGCTCGCACGGCCGCCCGTAACCGATGTGAACTAGCAGGGATCGTTCGCCCGCGCGGGGACGTTCAAGCAAGCGGCGCTCCCTGCCGCGATGTTCGGCCTCTGTTAATCGTCTGAGTCATCGTTGTCCGCGGCCGGCAACCGCACGTTGCGGGACGGCACGACCGTCGAAATAGCATGCTTATAGACCATTTGACTCACCGAGTTGCGCAGGAGCACGACGAACTGGTCGAACGAGTCGATCTGGCCTTGCAGCTTGATCCCGTTCACGAGATAGATCGAAACGGGAACCTTCTCCTTGCGCAGCGCGTTCAGAAACGGATCTTGCAGCGACTGACCTTTCGGCATGGACGTCTCCTCATTATTCTTAGATTGTTGTCGAGATCAGGCCTGAAGTTCGACCCGCACGAAAACGCGCATCTCGAAATTTCGTTCCGCTATCGATCCCACTGCGGAACAAAAAAGCTGGTCCCACGAGGGGCGCATGTTATCACAATGCGCCGGCTCGAGGGCTACCGGCACTCCGACCCGACGCGCTCGAGCAACTTCTCGGCAAGCCCGACGGAGAACGCATCGAACGTCTCGACGCCGGGTTCCGAGCGCAACCATGTCATCTGACGCTTGGCCAGCTGACGTGTGGCGGCAATCGCCTTCTGGCGCGCGACGGACCAATCATACCGCCTCTCGAGGTAAGCCCATATCTGGCGATACCCCACGGCTCTCATCGACGGCTTGTCCGCCGTGAGGTCACCGCGCGCCATCAGCGATTCGACTTCTCCGACTAAACCAGCTTCGACCATCGCATCGAACCGGCGTTCAATCCGGGCGGCCAGTCGTGCGCGATCGGAAGGCACGATCGCAAGCATCACGATATCCATATCGGGGAAAGTACCCGTGCCGCCTTGAGCGGCCGCCTCATGCTGCAGCACGCTGAGCGGCTTGCCCGTGCGCAGGTACACCTCGAGCGCGCGCTGAATGCGTTGCCGGTCGTTCGGCGCGATGCGCGCGGCGGCTTGCGGGTCCACGGCGGCGAGCCGCTCGTGGAGCGCGGGCCATCCGCGCGCCTCGGCTTCGCGGTCGATCTCGGCACGGAGCTCGGGGTCCGCTTCCGGCAACGGTGCGAGCCCGCGGCGGAGCGCGCGCAAGTAAAGGAGCGTGCCGCCGACGAGCAACGGCAGCCGGCCGCGTGCGGCGATCTCGTCTATCGCCGCACGCGCGTCGGCGAGGAACCTCCCGGCCGAATAGGTGTCCGCCGCATCGACGATATCGATCAGATGATGGGGCACCGCGGCGCGCACCTCCGGGCTCGGCTTCGCCGTGCCGATGTCCATGCCGCGATAGACCATCGCCGAATCGACGCTGACGATCTCGAGCGGAATCGAGCGGGCGAGCTCGAGCGCGAGCTCGGTCTTGCCGGTCGCCGTCGGGCCGGTGAGGCAGATCGCGCGTACGCGCGTCGACGACACGTTACTGCCCTCGCAGGAACAGGCGGTCGAGCTCGGACAACGTGATACGGGTCCAGGTCGGGCGCCCGTGATTGCACTGGTCGATGCGCTCGGTGCGCTCCATCTCACGCAACAGAGCGTTCATCTCCGCGATATCGAGCTTGCGGTTCGCCCTGACGGCCGCATGGCAGGCCATCGTCGCGAGCAGCTCGTCGATCCGCGCCTCGATGCGGTCGCAGCCGCCCCCCTCCGCGAGATCGCTCAAGACGTCGCGGAGCAGCTCCGCGGTGTCGGTGCCGTCGAGAAGCTGCGGGATCGCGAGGACCTGCACGTCCTCGGGGCCGCGCCGCACGACGACGAGCCCGAGGCGCTCGAGCTCCTCGGCATGGGTATCGACCAGATCGGCCTCGCGGGGCGCGACCTTCACGTCGACGGGCACGAGCAGCGGGCGCGGCTTCACGCGATCCTCGTGGAACGAGCGCTTCAGCCGCTCGTACGTGATGCGCTCGTGCGCGGCATGCATGTCGACGATGATCAGCCCATCGCGATTCTCGGCGAGCACGTAGATCCCGGAGAGCTGCGCGAGTGCGAAGCCGAGCGGCGGAACGTCGCCGTGCGCCTCGGGCAACGGGCGATGCGGAGCGGCCGCGCTCGTGTGCCGCAGCGCGAGCCTCGAATGTGCATAGGGGCCGGCGCGGCCGTGCGAAGCCGCTGCCGAGGCGTCGCTCGCCTCCTGCAAGACGCCGTCGTGCTCGACCTCCGCCGCGAGGCCGCCGTCCATTGCGCCGGCGTGATCGCGGATGATCGGCGCGTGAAGCTCTCTGTAGAGCGCCCACTGCTCCGGCGTGCCGCCAGTTTCGATCGGCCTGCGAAACCCGGCAGGCGGCGCCGCGCGCTGCTCCCCCTCGAGGGGACGCGCCAGCGCGCGCTCGACCGTGCGAAAGACGAAGTCGTGCACGAGCCGCGAATCGCGAAAGCGGATCTCGAGCTTCGCCGGGTGCGCGTTGACGTCGACCCGCCGCGGATCGAGCGTGAGGAACAGCACGAAGGCCGGGTGACGCGACTGGTAGAGCACGTCCTGGTAGCCCAGCCGCACGGCGTGCCGCAGCAGCTTGTCACGCACGTAGCGGCCGTTCACGAACGTGTATTGCATGTCGGGCTGCGTGCGCGAGAACGTAGGCGCGGCGAGCCACCCGCGAAGCGCGAGCCCTTCGATTTCGTGCTCGACGTAGCGGGCGCTGTCGAGGAACTCCCGCCCGCAGAGCTCGGCAACGCGAGCTTCCTCGCCCGCGCGGTCGTGCGCCGCGGGCAGCGCGAGCGCGAGCCTGCGGTCGCGCTTCAGGCGGAACTCGACGTCGAAGCGCGCGAGCGCGAGGCTGCGGACGACGGTATCGACGTGGCCGGCTTCCGTCCGTCCGGAACGCATGAACTTGCGCCTCGCGGGTGTGTTGTAGAAGAGATCGCGCACCTCGACCGTCGTCCCGTGCGGGTGCGCGGCCGGACGCACGTCGCCGAGCGCGCCGCCGTCCGCGACGATCCGAAAGCCCGTCTCCGCCGGCGCCGTTCGCGACGTCAGCGCGAGCCGTGACACCGATGCAATGCTCGGCAGCGCCTCGCCTCGAAACCCGAGCGACACGAGGGCCTCGAGGTCGTCGAGGCACGCGATCTTGCTCGTCGCGTGTCGCGACAACGCGAGCGGAAGCTCGTCGGGCTCGATGCCGCAGCCGTCGTCGCTGACGCGGATCAGCCGGCAGCCGCCGTCCTCGATCTCGATGTCGATCCGGCGTGCGCCGGCGTCGAGCGCGTTCTCGACGAGCTCCTTCACGACGGATGCCGGCCGCTCGACGACTTCGCCGGCGGCTATCTGGTCGATCAGCTGCGATGGAAGGATATGAATCGCCACGCCGCGCATTGTAGGCGGGCGGCCGCGGAAATTGGGGTCAGAGCCCGACGAAAAAATGTTCGGGAAAGCCTGCCCGAAAACAGGGCGTCCGAAAAAGCGTGTCAGACACGAGTCTCGGGCAGCAACCCGAAACATGCACCGGCATCGGCGGAATGAAGGTGTCAGACACCTTTTTCCGCCGCCATCTCCGCCTAGCCGGTCGGGATCGTGAGCACCTGTCCGACGCGGATCACGTCCGACTTCAGGCGGTTCGAGCGCTTCAGCGCGGAGAGGCTCACGTTGTAACGCTCCGCGATCGTCGAGAGCGTCTCGCCCCGGCTGATCACGTGCTGTATCGGCACGATGACGCGATCGCCCGGGTTCTGCGCGAGGTACGTGTCGGGCGGCGCGTGCGTCTGGAAATAGTCGAGGATGCCCGCATAGAGCGCGCGCGCGAGCTGCGCCTGGTAGTTCGCGTCGTCGAGCGCGGCCTCCTGCTTCGGATTCGAGATGTACGCCGTCTCGACGAGCACGGACGGGACGTCGGGCTGCTTCAGCACGAGGAACTGAGCGCGCTGGACCTGGCGCTTGCGCATCGTCGTGACGGTGCCGAGCCGGTCGATCAGACGCTCGCCGGCCGCGGTGCTCGCGCTGATCGCGGCGCTCTGCGACAGATCGAGCAGCACACGCTGCAGCACCGGGTCCTTGTCGGCCAGCGAGACGCCGCCGATCGTGTCGGCCGCGTTCTCGCGGGCAGCAAGCCGCCTCGCGACCTCGTCGCTCGCGCCCTTCTCCGACAACACGTAGACGGTCGCGCCCTGCGCGTTCGGATCGCGATACGAATCGGCATGGATCGAGACGAACAGGTCCGCCTGCGCCTCGCGCGCGATCTGGCGGCGGCGATCGAGACCGACGTAATAGTCGCCGTCACGCGTCAACACCGCGCGCACGCCCGGCTGCTTGTCGAGCTCCGCCTTGAGCCGCCGTGCGATCGCGAGCACGACGTCCTTCTCGCGGACGCCGCGCCGGCCGCTCGCGCCCGGGTCCTCGCCGCCGTGCCCGGGATCGATGACGACGACGAGATCCCGTCCTCGTTGCGGCGTCGCCGTGCGCTTCACGACCGGTGTCGGCGTGCCGGGCTCGAGATCGATGACGAGCCGATGGCCGTACTGCTCGTTCGGCGGCAACAGAAAGCTTTTCGGCTGCACGGCCTGCTTCAGGTCGAGCACGATGCGAAGCTCGCCGTTCGGCCGTTCGCCGGTGCGGATCGACGAGACGAAACCCTTGGGCTCGGGGAGCGCGAGCGAGCGGCGCGCCGAGGTGCGCTGCAGGTCGATGACGATCCGGTGCGGATCGGTCAGCGAAAAGACGCGATGCTCCGCGGGCGATGACAGATCGAGAACGACGCGGGTCGCCTCGGGGCCCGACCAGACTCTGACGCCCTCCACCTCGGCCGCGCGGGCCGCGAACGGCAGTACGATCGACACGAGCCAGGCCGCGATCGGAGCGAAGGCCCGGATGCTCACGCTAGCCTCCCTCGAGCTCTCTTGTTGCTTATGTAATCGGCTTTCTAATTGCTTTTTCGTCCTTTTGCAAGACGAATGAGTCAATTAGACGGCCTAGCTAGAAAGAGGCTTAGCTGAAGAGAAGCTGAACGGCGCGCCCGGCGACGCCCGTCCGATCGAGCAAACGCGGGACGGTGCCTGAAAGCCTGCGGACGAGCGTTGCGGTCGACCGGCCCCGGCGGCCTGCCCCGGCGGCTCAGCCGCCCGCCAACCGATCGACGGCTTCGCGGCCGCGCGGGGTCTTCGCTGCCGCTCGGAGACGGCGCGCCGTGGGACCTTCGACCTCGAGCCCGAGCTCGACGTCGGCCAGTGCGTCGAGCACCGCGGACCGCTCCGGCCACTCGACGAGCAGCCACGTCGCGGGCTCGGCCAGCCAGTCGCGAAAGCCGAGGTTCTCGAGCTCGGCGTCGTCGGCGAGTCGGTAAAGGTCGAGGTGCACGACCGTGACCCCGACTTCCGGCAACGCATAGTGCTCGACGAGCGTGTACGTCGGCGACGGCACCCTGCCGCGATGGCCCAAGCCGCGTAGCATCGCGCGCACCCACGTCGTCTTGCCGCTGCCGAGATCGCCGCGGAGCGCGACGACGAGCGGCGCGATGCGCGCCTCCGCCCAGCGCCGCGCCGTTTCGCCGGCGGCGGAGACGAGCTGCTCCTCGGTCGCGAAAAGCACGCTCCGAGTCGCCGACTCGGATGCGTCTTTCGCCTCGCCGGACATGCCGCGCGTCGTCACAGCGGGTTCGCCCTGCGCCGGAGCGCCGGCAGCAGATCGGACGCGGCCATGCCGCGCTCGCCGCCGTCGGCCGCCGCGTCGTCTCCGGCCAGCGCGTGCAGCAGGACCCCGGCCCGCGCGGCCTGCGCGAGGTTCCGGAGCTGGCCGGTCAGACCGCCCAGCACGCCGGACAGGACGTCCCCGGTCCCGCCGGTCGCCATGCCCGGATTGCCGTAGTCGCAGACCGCGATGTCGGCGACGGCCGCCTCGGCACGCCCCGCCGAGACGGCGACGCCCGCCTCGGCGGCTTCGGCTTGTCCCGCCTCCCCGTCTCCGCCGCGCGCCGTCCCGACGAGCGAGCACGCGCCTTTCAGGACGACCGCCGCGTCGAAACGCTCGACGAGCTTGCGCACGGCGCCGAGCCGGTCCGCCTGGACCTCGCCGATGCTGCAGCCGAGCAGCCTCGATGCTTCGCCGGGATGCGGCGTCAGCACCCAATTGCCGCGACGGATCGGCGCCTCGGCGAGCAGGTTCAGGCCGTCGGCATCGACGACGAGCGGCCGCGGACTCGCGAGCACGCGACGGAACAGCTGCCGCGCCCACTCCGAGCGTCCGAGGCCGGGGCCGATGACGACGACGTCGGCAAGCTCGAGCAGCGGCTCGAGATCCTCGGCGGTCTCGACCGCGCGACACATGAGCTCCGGCCGCCCGGCCATGACCGGCACGACGCTGTCGCGCCACGTCGCGACATAGACGAGGCCCGCGCCGACCCGAAGCGCCGCCTCCGCGGCGAGCCGGATCGCACCCGGCATGCCCGGGCCGCCGCCGACGAGCAGCACGCGGCCGTTCGTGCCCTTGTGCGCCGAGCGCGCGCGGCGCGGCAACGTCCGCTCGAGCAGCGCCGGCGTCAGTCGCTCGAGCACGCGCGGGGCCCCTTCGAACACGTCGGGCGGCACCATCAGATCGGAGAACTCGAGCTCGCCCCGGAAATCCGGCGCTTCACCGAGAAAGAGCCCTTGCTTCAACGCGACGAACGTGATCGTGACGTCCGCCCGGACGGCCACGTTCATGACCCGGCCGGTGTCGGCATCGAGGCCCGAGGGGACATCGAGCGCGAGGATCGGTGCGCTCGCACCGTTCAACGCGTCGACCGCCTCGGCGAACGTGCCTTCGACGGGTCGATCGAGCCCGGTGCCGAGCAGCGCGTCGACGATGACGTCCGGTGCGAAGCCGCCGTCCTGCCCGCTGCCGAACGGTACCGCGGTGACGCCCGCGGCGCGGCAGTCCTGCCACGCCCGTTGCGCATCGCCGCGCAGGCGCTCCGGCGGCACGACCGCTTCGAGGTGCACCGAGAAGCCCGCGGCGCGTGCGAGGCGCGCGACGACGTAGCCGTCGCCCGCGTTGTTGCCCGCGCCGCAGAACACGGCGATCTTGTGCGCGTCCGGCCAGCGGGCCTTGAGCACGTCGAGCGCGGCGCGTCCCGCGCGGCACATCAGCTCGTAGCCGGGGATGCCGCGCTCGTCGATCGCGATCCGATCGAACGCGCGAACCTGCGCGGTCGAGTAGACGGCTGCCGGAAGGTTGTCGCGACCGCGTTTCACACGCGTCATTATACTTTGGCTGTTCCCCCACTCCTCCGCGCTCGCCCGCGGCCGCGGTCCGCAGAGAACGATGAGCCGTCACGACCTGTCAGCCGACGAGTTACGAGCGCTTGCGGACGAGATCCGCGAGCGGGCCGCCGCGCTCGGCTTCGCCAAGGTCGGGATCACCGGCGTCGAGCTTCGCGACGACGAGGCGCGGCTCGAGCGCTGGCTCGAGCTCGGGCGGCACGGCGAGCTCGCGTACATGGAGCGGCACGGCATGAAGCGGGCGCGTCCCGCGGAGCTCGTGCCGGGCACGGTGCGCGTGATCTCCGCGCGCATGGATTACTGGCCGGTGGAAGCGGCAGACGCGTTCGACGTGCTGCGCGACGGCAGGCTCGCCTACGTCTCGCGCTACGCGCTCGGCCGCGATTACCACAAAGTGCTCCGCAAACGCTTGCAGAAGCTCGCCGAAAGCATCGAGCAACGGATCGGCCCGTTCGGCTATCGCGTCTTCACCGACAGCGGACCCGTGCTCGAGAAGGCGCTCGCGAGGAACGCCGGACTCGGCTGGATCGGCAAGCACACGAACCTGATCGACAAGAGCGCGGGCTCGTACTTCTTCCTCGGCGAGATCCTGACCGACCTGCCGCTGCCGGTGGACGCTCCGGCGACGGCGCACTGCGGCAGCTGCACGGCGTGCCTCGACGTATGCCCGACCGGTGCGATCGTCGCGCCGTACGAGGTCGATGCGCGCCGCTGCATCTCGTATCTGACGATCGAGCTCAAGGGCTCGATTCCGGAGCCGCTCCGTCCGGCGATCGGCAACCGGATCTTCGGCTGCGACGACTGCCAGCTCTTCTGCCCGTGGAACAAGTTCGCGCGCCCGGCGGCGCTGCCGGATTTTTCGCCGCGTCATGGGCTCGACTCCGCGAGCCTCGTCGACCTGTTCCGCTGGACGGAGTCGGAGTGGGCCGCACGCACCGAGGGCAGCGCGATCCGACGCGCGGGCTACGAAGGCTGGCTCAGGAACATCGCGGTCGCGCTCGGCAATGCGCCCGCGGATCCGGAGCTCGACTCGGCGCTCGCGTCTCGCGCGGAGCATCCTTCGCCGATCGTTCGCGAGCACGTGCGGTGGGCGCTCGAGCGAAGGCGCGGACTCGGCAGCGCACACGCGCGCGTCGACGACGGTGAGCACGGCGCGGCACGGGATGCGGCCGCGATGAATGCGCAGGGATCCGCTTCGAACGGATGACGGCGAGCGCGGCCGCAGCAGACGCGGCCACGCCCGCAGCACGCGCGTGCCGGTCAGCGGCTCGTGTTGTCGATCAGGCGAGCGCGCCCGAGCCGTGCGGCGCCGAGCACGATCAGCTCGTCGGCGGCCGCGCCGGGGCGCGGCTTGGAAAGATCCGCGGCGGCTCGAATCTCGACATAGTCCGGCTCGAAACCCGCGCGACGAAGCTCTTCGAGCGCGTCGCCCTCGAGCGCGCCGAAATCCGTCGCACCCCGCGCGAGCGCTTCCTGCACGCGTTCGAGCGCCGCATGCAGGGCCGGTGCCCTCGCCCGCTCCTCCGCGGTCAGGTACCGGTTCCGCGAGCTCATCGCGAGCCCGTCCGGCTCGCGCAGCGTCGGCCCGGAGACGACCCGGGTGCGCATGCCGAGATCCACGATCATTCGCTCGAGCAGCACGAGCTGCTGGTAATCCTTGCGACCGAGAACGAGCACGTCCGGCTCGCAGATGTTGAGAAGCCGGGTGACGACCATGCCGACGCCGTCGAAATGCCCGGGCCGCCACGCACCGCACAGCTCGTTCGCGAGCGGCGGCATGACGACGCGCACCGCGTGCTCGGTCCCGAACGGGTAGATCTGCCGCTCGTCCGGCACGAAGAGCAGGTCGACCGTGCCCTCCTCGGCGAGCTTCGCGCGATCCTCCTCGAGCGTGCGCGGATAGTGCTCGAAGTCCTCGCCGACACCGAACTGCGTCGGATTCACGAAGATCGACATCGCGACGCGGTCCGCGACCTTGCGCGCGAGGCGCGCGAGGCTCAGGTGCCCGTCGTGCAGGTTCCCCATCGTTGGCACGAGCGCGACGGTCTGGTGCGCGGCGCGCCAGCGCCGCACCTGCTCGCGCACGTCGCGCGCGGACGATAGCGTCTCGAAGCTTGCCAAATACGGGACCTCGTTCGCGGGGACGCCATTGTACAGGACGGCCTCGGACCGCCGGAGAGCGTGTGTCAGACGCCTTTTTCTCGCGAAAAAGGTGTCTGACACAATTTTCAGCCGATCGCCTCCGCGGCCGGGTTGTAGTAGTGACGGCCGTGCCGAATGCTCAGGATTCTCTGCAGAAGCTCCTGGTAGTCGGCGTCCCGGTGGATCGGATCGATCGACGCCGTGTTGACGATCAAAAGCGGCGCGACGTCGAAATTGTAGAAAAACCTCGCATACGCCTCGCCGAGACGCTCGAGGTACTCCTGATCGATCGATTGCTCGTAAGGGATACCGCGGGACGCGATCCGCCGCATCAGCACGTTCGCCGGCGCCTGGAGATAGACGACGAGATCGGGCTTCGGCGGATCGAGATCGAGCGTCGCCGCTACCTGATCGTAGAGCTTGAGCTCGTTCGGATCGAGGTTCAGCTCGGCGAAAAGACGGTCCTTGTCGATCAGAAAGTCCGCGATGCGCACCGGGGCGAACAAGTCGGTCTGACGCATCTGCTCGATCTGCCGCGCGCGCTGCAACAGGAAGAAAAGCTGCGTCGGCAGCGCCGCATGACGACGATTCCGATAGAACCGCTCGAGGAACGGATTCTCGTCGGCCCGCTCGAGGATCAGCTCGCTCGCGAAGCTCTGCGAGAGACGCTTCGCAAGGCTCGTCTTGCCGACGCCGATCGGCCCTTCGATGACGATGAAGCGCGGTCCGTCGACCGGGATGACGCCCTGGCTGTCGCTCATGATTCGGTGTACCGGGACCCCATCGGCCCCGACGCGACTTTAACGGATTAGGCTCCCGACTGGGCAGTCAGGCCGCATCGATGCTGGCTGCGGAACGGCGGCGTGCGCCGCGTTTCCGGCGGCGGCCCTGACGACGGCGCTTGCCTTCGCCGAACGCCTCGCGCCTCTCCTCCGGAGACATCTCCTGCACCTTCGTCCAGAACTCCGCGATCTCGGGATCGACCTCGCCGCACCGGGAGCGCAGCACCAGGAAATCGTAGGCTGCGCGGAAGCGCTTGTGCTCGAGCAGCTTCGCGGCTCGCGCGCCCTGCCGGTTCTCGAAGCGAGGCTGCATCGTGATCATTTCCTTCATCGGACCGCTGAACCGCTTCGGCAGCGTCGTGTTCCGCTGCTGCTCGGTGACGACCCGGTGTGCGGCCTCGGCAAGCGCGAGCACCGGACCGAAGCGTTCGCCTTCGAGCTGCTTCGCGAGCCGCTTGATCGCGGGCCACAGCAGGACCGCATACAGGAAAGACGGTGTGACCGGCATGTCCTGGCGAACGCGGTGGTCCGTGTTCTCGAGCCCCCGGCGGACGAATTCGAGCGCGGCCTCGCCGTCCGGCCCGTTGAGAACCTCCTCCGTCTGCGGGAAGAGATAGCCGAAGAGCCCATATTGGCGCAGCAGCTCGAACGACTCGACGGCGTGTCCCGCGTGGAACAGCTTCAGCACCTCGTCGAAGAGCCGCGCCGGCGGCACGTCGGCAAGCAGCCGCGCGAGCCGCGGGATCGGCTCGGCCGTCTCGGGCGAGATCGTGAAGCCGAGCTTCGCGGCGAGCCTGACGGCCCGCAGCATCCGGACCGGATCCTCCCGATAGCGCGTCTCGGGATCGCCGATCAGGCGCAGCGTGCGGTTCTTGATGTCCTCGAGACCGGTCGTGTAGTCCCAGAGCGTGAAATCCGCGATGTTGTAGTAGAGGGCGTTGATCGTGAAATCGCGCCGCCAGATGTCCTCGTCGATCGTGCCGTAGACGTTGTCGCGCAGAATCCGGCCGGACTCGTCCTGCTGGCGGTCGTCGTCCTCGCCGTTGCCGCTCGCACGGAACGTCGCGACTTCCACGATGTCGCGTCCGAACCGCACGTGAGCGAGGCGGAACCGCCGTCCGATCAGCCTGCA
Source organism: uncultured Gammaproteobacteria bacterium (assembly GCA_964553875.1). Taxonomy (GTDB): domain Bacteria; phylum Pseudomonadota; class Gammaproteobacteria; order Steroidobacterales; family Rariloculaceae; genus ZC4RG20. Next base: position 13,886 of record CAZKNH010000104.1, read on the forward strand.
GTTGCGAAACAAGCGATCGACGTCCTCGGGCAGCGCGTCCGTGACGACATCGAAGTCTTTCGGATGGCGGCCCAGGAGCAGATCGCGCACGCCGCCGCCGACAATGAACGCCGAGTATCCGGCGTTCTTGAGCCGGTAGAGAACCTTCAACGCGTTACTGGAAATGTTCGCCCGGCTGATCGGGTGCTCGGAACGCGGTATGATTTTCGGACGGGGGCGGGGTTGAGAGTCCGTCGGGTTCAACAAGCTTCCGTGTCTGTGTCTATTTAACCTCGGTCGAAACATCGCTATCATAGCAGCCCTCGCCGAGCCTAGGCACCCAGCGCTCCCTTCGTCTAGCGGTCTAGGACGCCGCCCTCTCAAGGCGGAAACATGGGTTCGAGTCCCGTAGGGAGCGCCAATCCCCTCTTCGACCGTCCCGAGCCGCGCCGATCCTCGGGCAGGAGACGCGTCTACGCCCGCTCCGCAGCGGCGATTCGTGATCTCGATCGCGCCTCGCGCGAGCGTCGAGGCGGCGCTCGCGGCAGACCCGGAAGAATCGGCAAACCCTGCCCCGACG
>CAZKNH010000105.1:0-14407 GCA_964553875.1 uncultured Gammaproteobacteria bacterium
GCGTCGTGCGCGTACGTGACGTTCCACGCGCTGATGTTGTAGAGCACGCCGTCGACCATCAGCGGCGTCGCCTCGACGCCGCGGAGCGTCTCGAGGTCGTAGTACCACGCGAGACAGAGATCAGTCACTTTGTGCTCGTCGATGAGATCGAGCGGGCTGAAGCGCTGCGCGCTGTACGTGCGCCCGTCCATCAGCCATTCGCCGGGGTTCTCGTCGGCCTCGAGGAGGCGCTCGGCGGTCACGGGCTGCGCTTCCGCTCCAGCCATCGCCGCGAGCAGCAACGCGGACGAGGCGAAGAGCGGAGCGGTCAAGAACCTTCTCGACGTGCCCGGCCTCCGCAGCTCCCCACCCCGGGCCCTGCTCTCTTCGGCGCGGCGCGCGATGAAACATTCCATAGGTGAAACAGTAACTTCCCCTGCCATCTTCATGTTCGTTGTTTCCTGGAGGCCGCCCGCCATGGTATTACAAGCCGCCCGCTTCGTGCGTCCGCGCGCCGTCATCGGAGCGAGCGGATGAAGCGGCCAACGGCGCCGACGCCCTGCTCGTCGAGGACGCGCAGGGTCTCGGAGCCGACTACGGCGATGTCCGCCTTGCCGCGCAAGAAGTCGACGTCGCTCTTCTCGCGCACGCCGAACCCCACGGCAAGCGGCAGAGACGTCGCTGCGCGGCAGCGGCCGAGGTATCGCTCGAGCGATTCCGTGAACTCTGTCCGGGCGCCGGTGACGCCTTTGCGCGCGACACAGTAGACGAAGCCGCGCGCGTGGTCCGCGAGATAGCGCAACCTCGCACCGGGCGTGTTCGGCGAGAAGATGAGGATGGGCGCAAGCCCCCGCTCGGCGAGCGCGTCGAAATACGCTCGCCCTTCCTCCGGAGGCAGATCGGGCACGATCGACCCGACGATGCCGCCGGCGCGCATGCGATCGGCGAAGCGCTCGATGCCGTGCTGCAGCGGCACGTTGTAGTAGGTCATGAACAGGAACGGGATCTCGAACTCGGATGCGATCCGCGCCGCGAAGTCGAGGCACGCGCCGACGCGCGCGCCGCGCGCGAGCGCCTCCTGGTTCGCGCGCAGGATCACCGGTCCGTCCGCCATCGGCTCCGAGAACGGAATCTGCAGCTCCATCAGCTCGACGCCCGCGTCGACCATCGAAGCGATCACGTCCCGGCACTCCGCGAAGCTCGGGTAGCCGAGCACGATGTGCGTCATGAGCAGGATGTCGCGCTCCTCGCGCCGCCTGCGGATGTACTGTTCAAGCATCGTACTCGGCCGCCTTCTGCTTGATGAACGCCTTGAAGCGCGGATCGTCGAGCGCGTCGGCGATCGTGAAGATGTCTTTGTCGCCTCGCCCGGACTGGTTGATGATCACGACGTCGTCGGGCGAAAGCGCACCGACCTCGCGGAAAGCGCCCGCGAACGCGTGCGCGGACTCGAGCGCGGGTATCAGCCCTTCCTTGCGGACGGTCAGCGACAGCGCCTCCACGACCTCGGCGTCTGACGCGGCCTCGAAGCGCACGCGGCCCTTCTCCGCGAGCGACGCCAGGATCGGCGAAACGCCGACGTAGTCGAGGCCCGCAGCGACGCTGTGCGTCTCGAGCATCTGACCGTCGGCGTCCTGCAGAAAGTACGTCTTGTAGCCTTGCGCAACGCCGATACGCCCATCGCCCGACGCGAGACGCGCGGCGTGACGCCCGCTGTCGATGCCCTCTCCTCCAGCTTCGACGCCGACGAGCTCGACAGGGTCGTCCATGAAGGCCTGGAAAAGACCCAACGCATTCGAGCCCCCGCCGACGCACGCATACACGCGAGCCGGCAGCTTTCCCTCGCGCTCGAGGATTTGCGCGCGCGCCTCGACGCCGATGATCGACTGGAAGTACGCCACGAGCTCGGGGAACGGATGCGGTCCACAGGCCGTGCCCAGCACGTAGTGCGTGGTATCCATGTTCGCGGCCCAGTCTCGAAAGGCTTCGTTGATCGCGTCCTTGAGGATCCGCGTGCCGGTCGCGACCGGCACGACCGTCGCGCCCAGCTGCTCCATCCAGAACACGTTCGGACGCTGACGCTCGACGTCGACCTCGCCCATGTAGATCGTGCACTCGAGCCCGAACCTCGCGGCCATCGTTGCGGTGGCTACGCCGTGCTGGCCGGCACCGGTCTCCGCGATGACCCGCCGTTTCCCCATGCGCCGCACGAGCAAGCCCTGGCCCATGACGTTGTTCGCCTTATGGGCTCCCGTATGGTTCAAGTCCTCGCGCTTGATGTAGATGCGCGCGCCGCCGAAATGACGCGTCAGGTTCTCGGCGAACGTCAGCGGAGTCGGCCGGCACGAGTACGTGCTCATCAAGTCGACGTATTCCCGCCAGAACGCAGGGTCGCGCCGCACGTCCTCGAACGCCGCGATCAGCTCCTCGAACGTCGCCACGAGGATCTCGGGGACGTACATTCCGCCGAAGCGGCCGTAATAGCCGCGCTCATTCACCATCGAAAGCTCCTTCGGATACGCCCCGCGCGCCGAGCGAGTCGAGACTCTGGGAAAACGTCTGCGAGAACTCGAAGCGGTCCGTGCGGCAGCAGAGCTCGGCGTACACGGCGCTCTCGACCCGCGGGAAGTGCAGCCGGCGACGCACGTGCAGGACCGGTGTCGTCGGCGTGATCTGCAACGCGCGCGCCGGCGCGCCCTTCAGCGTGCGGATGCGGAAGCTCTGGTGAACGCGCTCCGGCCGCAAGTAGTAGTGCTCTGCGACGATCCGCGACAGCGAGCCGCTCTGCAGATCGAACCGGTCGATTCCGCGGAACACTTCGGCGTCGAGGTAGATGTCCTCGAGCAAAATCGGATCGGAGCCCACTCGATGCACGCGCGACAGCGTATAGGCCCGGCGGCCGCCGAACGGATTCCCGGGCGCCGAGGGCACGAGACGCAGCGCGAGCGGCGAGAGATAGCGGGTCTTCACGTCCAACCCCGTCTCCTCGAAGGCCGCGCTCGTGCCGGCGAGCGAGAAAAGATCGACCTCACGCGGCGGCTCGCAGACGAACGTGCCCGCACCGCGGCGGCGCGTGAGAAGGCGCTGCCTGATCAATAGCTCCGTTGCCTGCCGCACGGTGGGACGACCGATGCCGAACCGCGCCGCAAGCTCGTGCTCCGACGGAATTCTCGAGCCCGCCGGATATTCGCCTCGACGAATTCCTTCACGCAGCGCGTCCGCGAGCTGCCGGTAGAGCGGGATCGGAGATCGAGGGTTGAGCGAAATCATCGCCGCAAGGTAGGACCGCTCGGGGCAAGTTGTCAAGACAACATTACCAGTAACCGACGTCCACGACGCTCGGCGCGCGGTTTCCGACGACCGCTCGCGATCAACGGAAACGCCGAGGCCCACGTCTTCGTGAGCTCGACGCAAAAAGCGACTTTCGAACGTCCACGGCGCGCGGCGACAGCCCCGCCCCCGTCGGCGTGCGACGCTTACGGAGCGGTGTACAATCGGCGTCGGCCGCAGCATGACGCTGCGGCCCACGAGAACGACAATATCGAATCCGCGCCCGAGGCACAGCATGCCCGCTTACCACCGCTTGACCGTATCGCTTTGGCTTCCGCTCGCGCTTCTCGGCGCGTGCAGCAACGACACGCCGACCGCCGTGGAAACACGTAGCGGCGCGGCCGACACGCAAGCACAGGCTGCGAGATCATACGGCAACGTCACGTGGGACCGTTTGCTCGCGGCCGACAGCGAGCCCGGTCAGTGGATGACCTCCGGGCGGGACTTCGGCAAGAGCCACTACTCGACGCTCGATCAGATCAACGTCGAGACGGTCGGCCGGCTCGGCTTCGCGTGGGACTATGCGCTCGGCACGAGCCGCGGGCTCGAGGCCACGCCGATCGTCGTCGACGGCGTGCTCTATACGTCCGGCACGACGGGCCGCGTTTACGCGCTCGACGCGGCGACGGGCGAAGAGATCTGGAAGTTCGATCCGCAAAGCGACGGTCAGGTCAACCGCTATACGTGCTGCGACGAAGTCAATCGCGGCGTTGCGGTCTTCGAAGGCATGGTGTACGTCGGCTCGCTCGACGGACGGCTGTTCGGGCTCGACGCCGCGACCGGCGAGGTCGTCTGGGAGGTCGACACCCTGATCTACAAGGACCGCGCGTACACCGTGAGCGGCGCACCCGAGGTTGCCGGCGACGTCGTCGTGATCGGCAACGCCGGCGCGGATTACGACGCGCGCGGCTACATCTCCGCGTACGACCGCAAAACCGGCGAGCTCAGGTGGCGCTTCTTCATCGTCCCCGGCGATCCGGCGAACGGCTACGAGCATCCCGAGATGGAGATGGCCGCGGCGACGTGGGACCCGAACAGCCGTTGGGACGTCGGCGGCGGCGGCACCGCGTGGAACGGGATGGCTTACGACCCGGAGCTGAATCTGCTCTACGTCGGCACCGGCAACGCGGCGCTCTTCAACTGGTACGAGAGGAGCCCGTCGGGCGGCGACAACCTATTCCTGTGCTCGATTCTCGCGATCAACCCGGATACCGGCCGGCTCGTCTGGTACTACCAGCAGGTCCCCCGTGAGAGCTGGGACTACACGGCAACGCAGCCGATGATCCTCGCGGACCTCGAGATCGACGGGGAGGTCCGCAAGGTGCTGATGCAGGCGCCGAAGGCGGGCTTCTTCTACATCCTCGACCGTGCGACGGGAGAGCTTTTGTCCGCGGATCCGTACGTGCCGGTCAACTGGGCAACACACGTCGATCTCGAGACCGGCCGTCCCGCGATCAGCGACGAGGTCGACTACAAGGACGGCCCCGTATACGTCGAGCCGTCGGGCATGGGCGGGCACAGCTGGAACCCGATGGCGTACAACCCCGAGAACGGGCTCGTCTACATCCCGGCGATCGAAGGCGGCGCGATCACGTACGACCCGACCGACGGGCACGTCTACCGGCCGAAGCAGGCGAACTCCGGCAACAGCACGCTGTTCGGCGACATGCTGCTGCAGGATCCTGCGACCGTGCCGGGACCGCTCGGCGAAAAGCTCCGCGAGGTGCAGGCCGCGGGCAAGCACACGTCGCGCGCGGTGCTCAAGGCGTTCGACCCGAAGACCGGCGAGGTGCGCTGGGAGCAGGAAGGCGTCGGCTGGTGGGATCGCGGGGGCGTGCTCGCGACCGCGGGCGGCCTCGTGTTCCAGGGCACGGACACCGGTCACTTCCGCGCGTTCCACGCGGAGACCGGCGAGTTGCTGCTCGACCTCGAGGTCGGCACGTCGATCATGGCCGCGCCGATGACGTACGAGATCGACGGCGTGCAATACATCGCGGTGATGGCCGGCTGGGGCGGCGGCGGATGGTTCGCCCCGCACGATACGAGCGCCGTCATCCGCTATGGCAACGCGAACCGGATCATCGCGTTCAAGCTCGACGGCGGTCCGGTCCCGCTGCCGCCGCCGGTCGAGGCGGTCGGGCCGATTCCGGAGCCGCCGGTCGCGCGCCCGACGAATGCGGAGACCGTGCGTCAAGGCCAGATGCTCTTCGCCCGAAGCTGCGCGATCTGCCACGCGAACATCGACTACGGCCTGACGCCCGACTTGAGGCGCATGACCGCCGAGACCCACACGCAGTTCAAGGCGATCGTGCTGTACGGCGCGCGACGCTATCGCGGCATGCCGCAATGGGACGACGTGCTGAACGAGGAGCAGGCAGACGCGATCCACGCGTATCTGATCGATCTCGCCTGGAACGCGTACGAACAGCAGCAGAACGCCGCGGCGCCCGCGAGCGCGAATTGAACGCGACAGAGGCACGTACTTCCGCCCCGTCAACGAGAAAAACGGAGCTCGAATTTATGCAAACGATGATGGAGAACACGGGCGCGACGGCAGGAGGAATCGGTCCGATCAAACCGCGGACCGCGCTCTTCGCCGCGCTCGCGCTCGGCGCTCTGCCCGCCCTCTCGCAATCCACGTCGCCCGGGATCCGTATCGGCGACACCGACGTCTTCCCCGAGAGCGTCACGTCGACGTCGGACGGCACGGTTTACGCGGGCAGCATCAAAGGCAACGTCTATCGCGCCGCGCCCGGCGAATCCGTCGCGCTGCCGTGGATCCAGGCGAACGAGCAGAACGGCATTCTCACGATCCTCGGCGTCTTCGCGGACGAAGCGAGCGATACGCTCTGGCTCTGCTCCGTGCCGAACTTCTTCGGTCCCGAGCGCTCGCAGGGCACGAGCAGCCTGATGGCATTCGACCTCGCGACGGGAGAGCAGAAAGGTGTGTATCCGTTCCCGCCGCCCGCTTCCGCATGCAACGACATCGCGGTCGCGCCGGACGGCAGCGTGCTCGCGACGGATACGCCGAACGGCCGCATCTTCAGGCTCGCCCCGGGCGCTCATGCGCTCGAGCTATACGGCGAGAACCCGGCGCTCGTCGGCGTCGACGGTATCGCGTTCGGCGCGGACGGCACGCTCTACGTGAACAACGTACGCACGAACGAGATCCTGCGCATCGAGACCGATCGCCGCGGCCAGATGACCGGTCTCACGAAGCTCGACGTCTCGCACGAGCTGGGCGGCCCGGACGGGTTCCGACACATCGAAGGCAATCGCTTCCTGCAGGCCGAGGGCAACATCGGGCGTATCAGCATCGTCACAATCGAAGGCAATACCGCGACGCTCGAGGTGCTGAGCGACGAGTTCACGTCGACGCCGGGCGCAACCGTCGTCGGCGACACGGCCTACGTCATCGAAAGCCAGATCGGCTACCTGACGAACCCCGAGCTGCGCGGCCAGCAGCCCGGTCCCTTCATGCTCTACGCGGTGCCGTTGCGATGAACAGGAAAAACGTGTCAGCCACCTTTTCTCGCGTAACGGCCGTCGCCGGTCTTCTCGCGGCCGGCGCGGCCCTCGCCCAGGCTCCCGGGCAGCCGAGCGCGGTCATCCGGGTCGACTGCGATCACGCGTGCCTGATCGACTTCACCGAGCGCTACCTCGACGCGCTCGTGCACCGCGACACGACGCGCGCCCCGTTCTCGCCGCGGGTGCGCTTCACCGAGAACAACGTCGAGATGCCCCTCGGTAACGACGGTCTCTGGGGCACGATCAACGCCGTCTGGGAAGACTCGATGGCGATGGCCGACGAGCAGACCGGTAACGCGGTCTGGTTCGGCATCGTCGAGGAGCACGGCAATCCCGCGTATCTCGCGTTGCGCATCAAGGTCGAGGACCGGCAGATCACCGAGGTCGAGACGATCGTCAACCGCTTGCCGGACATGCCGAAGCCGTTCGGCGATCCGACGCGGCTCTACTACGACCCGGCGTTCTCCGAGATCGAGCCGCCCGAGAACCGGGTGTCGCGCGAGCGTCTCGTCGCGATCGCCGACGGCTACTTCAGCACCGTGGAGCTCAACGACGGCACGATCTTCACGCCGTTCCACGAGGACTGCGGCCGCGTCGAGAACGGCATCCGCACGACCAGCGGCGGCAGCGGCCCGGGCTCGGCGGGCTCCATCGCGCAGGGCTGCGAGGAGCAGCTCAGGCTCGGTATCTATCGAATCAACAAGCGCATCCGCGAGCGCCGTTATCCGCTGATCGACGAGGAACGGCAGGTCATCGTCGCGACCGGCTTCTTCGATCACGCGAACACGTTCGACCGCTACACGCTGACCGACGGCCGCGAGATGCGCACGGTCCTGAAGTGGCCGAACTCGATCTCGCTGATCGAGGCGTTCAAGATCAAGGACGGCAAGATCCACCGGATCCATGCCGTATTCACCTACGTGCCGTATTTCATGCACTCCCCGTTCGCGCGGCCGAACCTCGATTTTCAGACGCGATGAGAAGGTTCAACGTGATGCCTAACACCCACTTTCGCGCCGCAGAAACCGTTTTCCGCTCGACTGCGGCGATTGCCGCGGTCGCGCTCCTCTCCGCCGCGCCGACCGCGGGCGCGCAGTCGACGTCGCCGCGCGCGGCGGCCATGGCGTCCGCGCCTTCCGGATGCGATCGCGACTGCCTGATCGGCCTCGCGGACCGCTACATGGCCGCGCTCGTCGACAAGGACTTCAGCGGTCTTCCCTGGGCGGAGCGCGTGCGCTTCACCGAGAACGACGTCGGGCTGATGATGGGCGACGGCGTCTGGGGCACGGTGACGAAGATCGACGACGATCCCTTCAAGCTCGCGGATCCCGCGACCGGCAACGTGCTCTGGGTCGGCACCGTCGAGGAGCACGGTCAGCCCGCCTACTACGCGATGCGTCTCGCGGTCGAGGACGGCAGGATCGCCGAGGTCGAGACCGTCGTCGCGCGGGAAGGAACGCCTGCGCACTTCGCGCCGACGGCGGACTACCGCGTCGACGACACGTTCTCCGCGCCGCTGCCCGAGGCCGAGCGCCGTCCGCGCGAGCGGATGATCGCGCTCGTCGAGGGCTACTACAACACGATGCAGTTGAACGACGGTCAGCTGCTCGGCGAGTTCGCGGCCGACTGCAAGCGCGTCAGCAACGGCGTCGACATGACGCACGGCGAGAACGTGCCCGCGAAGGGCTGCCGCGCCCAGTTCGAGATCGGCTACTACAAGCCCGTCGACCGGGTTCGGGCGCGCCGCTACCCGATCGTCGACGAGGAGCGCGGTGTCGTCGTCGCGTTCGCGATGCTCGATCACGCGGCACGCTATACCGAGTATCAGACGCTCGACGGTCAGACGCTGTCGATTCCGGTCGAATATCCGAACTCGCACCGGGTCATGGAGCTTTTCAAGATCAGGAACGGCGCGGTCGAACGCGTCGAGGGTTTCGCCGTCTTTCAGCCGTACCTGATGCCGTCGCCGTACTGACGCACGTGTGGACGTGACCGCGGCCGCGCCTCTGTCGAACGACGAGCTCGCCGCCGCGGTCATGACCTCGGCGCATGCGATGCGCGACAACCCGCTTCATTGCGCCGTCTTCGGCTTCGTGACGGTCGCGACGGCCTCCGTCGTCGGAGTCCCGAGCTGGTTCATGCTGCGCGCGCCGACGGCGCCTCGGGACACCGGACCGATAGCAGCAGGCGGCTAGGTATCGCCGCCGTATCATCCGTCACCGGTCACCGGGTATTCTCGGCGCATGAAGATACTGATCGGTCTCGACGACTCGCGATATTCCCTCGGCGCCGTGCGTTTCGTCGCCCGGTATCTCGCCTCGGACGACGAGACGGAGGTGCACCTCGTCCACGCGCTCTACCAGACGCCGGTCGGGCTCGGCGTGTGGCCGTCGCGGCGCACGCCCGACCTGCGGCGAATCCCGCCAGAAGCGCGCAAGATACTCGACCGAGCGACGAAGCAGCTCACACCGAAACGGTTCTCGATCGAGACGCGCGTACGCCGCGGAACGCCGACCGCGGTCCTGCCCGAGCTCGCCGCCGAGGGCGGCTACGATCTCGTCGTCGTCGGCGCGAAGGGACGAAGCGACACACCATTTCTCAACATCGGGAGCGTCGCGCAGGCGGTGCTCGAGCACGCGCCGACGAGCGTGCTGATGACGCGAGTGCGGGAGCCGGGCCGCGGCTGGCCGCGGCCCGACGCCGACCCGCCCGAGTTCCACGTGCTGTTCACGACGGACGGCTCATCGTACAGCCGAGCCGCGACCGCAGAATTTTTCCGTTTGTTTGATATTCCCTCCATCGAGGCGACCGCCATCGCCGTCGCGGAGCTGCCGGACGCGGCGATGCTACGGCGCATGTCGGCCCGCCGGCGCGAAGAATACGTGTCGCTCGTGGAGGGCGCGGCCGACGATTGGCTCCGGCAGCTTACCGCGCAGCTCGAAGGGTACGACATCCGTCCGAAGGGTCGTTTGCTGCGGGGCCGCCCTGCGAAGGCGCTGGTCGATGCCGCAGGCAAATACCGCGTGGACCTCGCCGTGCTCGGGTCACGGGGAACCCGCGGGACGTGGGGACCTCGGCTCGGCAGCACGGCTCTGGGCGTCGCGAGATCCTCGCCGTGCTCGGTGCTGATCGTCCGCTCGCCGGGTCGACGTCCCGGAGCCCGCTAGAGTCTCTGCGGCTCTCCGTGCCGTAGTCGCGGATTGTCCCTATCCCCGCGGCGCTAGCCGAGCGCGACAATGCGTCCAGATTCGCACGCGAAGGGAGATCCGCCCATGCCGCTCAGAGCCTATGTTCGGCCGCGCTTGGTGATCCTCGGTCCCAACGCTTCCGCTCTCGAAGCCGCCCGCGCGCTCGAGAAGAACAAGATCGGCGCGGTCGTGGTTCAAGACGCCGGCCGCGTCGTCGGGATCGTAACGGACCGCGACCTGATGGTACGCGTGCTCGCCGCAGGTCTCGATGCGGCCAACACGCCCCTGTCCGAGGTGATGACGAGCCCGGTCGCGACGCTGTCGCCGGCGGACAGCCCGACCGATGCGATCGCGCTCATGCAAAAATGGAACGTGCGGCGCATCCCGCTCGTCGAAGGCGAGCGATTGGTCGGCATCGTCACGCTCGATGATCTGCTGCTCGACGAGGCTGCGCCGATCGAGCAGCTCGGCGCGATCGTCGAGAGCCAGATCGGCGAAGGCGGCCCGTTCGACGAACGCTCCCCGCAAAGACTGCGGAGCCTCGCGCGCGCCGAGGCAACACTCAACCGGATGATCGCGAGAGTGCGTGCCGCGGCCGGCTTCGACAGCGACGAGATGGCCGAGGCCGCGCTCGAGGTCGTGCTGACGATGCTCGTCCGCCGCCTGACGCCCGACGAGGCGAAGGACCTGATCGCACAGCTTCCGTCGCTGCTGCACGCGACGCTGCGTCGGCAGCCGTCCGGCCCCGACAAGGAGATCACGCGGCAGGCAATCGAGGAGCACCTCGCTCGCCGTCTCAACATAGGCACGGACCGGGCGTCCGAAGTGCTCGACTCCGTCGGCTCCGTCATTGCCGAGAGCGTGACCGAAGGGCAGATGGACGACGTCCGCAAACAGCTTCCGCAGGAGCTGCGCGGAGCGTTCTCCCTCCGCGCGGGTGCAGAGTCGCCGTAGCACCCGCGCAGGACCGCTCATACCGACCGTCAGCGTCGGCGTGATGCCGCCGTGCGTCCCGGCGAGCATACCGACGCGACCGGCAAAGCGCGTGGGCAGGGGCGCGTCATCGTCTCGACGTGAGCGTCACTCTCCGCATTCCGCGGGCATAGCCCCCGAGTAGATCTCGAGCTCGTCCACTAGGCTCCCCGACCGGTACTCGAGGATCCGCGAGCGCACTTGCAAGACGCAGGGGTTCTGCGGGTCAGGCGTCCGCTCGACCTCGAGCACGTAGGAGCGCTCGGACGGTGACGGCCTGGTTCCTTGCTGAACGAGAACTCGACGGCGAGGTAGTCCGGGTCGACGCAGAAATGTCCGTCGGAGTCGGCCCATGCCGCATTCGAGAGCGCCAACGCGCACACCGCCCAAGGTCCGCAACGCATTCTCTGGCTGACCCTCCGTTCTCTCGTGCTCGGTCTGGCAGCCGCTATCTCGTGCCGGCTGCTCACCGTCTATTCACGCGTGATTCGAAAGGCGTGCTCGACGCCATCCTGACTCCACGTCCCTTCGATGTGGCGATTGTAAGAGCCGATGTCCTCGAGCGTGCCGGTGATCACGATCTCCTCGTCGCCGTGGCCGACGGCTTCGATCCGCACGGTCCACGTGCTCGGCTCGAGCTCGGCGTGACGAAACGGGATGGCTCTCGGGCCGGGGTTGATCATGCCGTTGATCCGTTCGCCGTCCCAGCTCATGACCATCACGACCCGGTTTCGGTTCTCGGGCGCGCCCCACTCGCCTCTCCACGTGCCGTCGAGCGGAAAGCCTTCCTGCGCGAAAACCGCCGTCGCGGCCACAAGGCCGATCCCCATTCCCGCATGGCGAATCTTCGTTCGAGCTCCCATCGTCCTGCCTCGTCTCCGACTCGGGCTCAAAGCGCTGCGAACCCATTCAAGGCGACAGGCCGGTCGATCCGACCGCACCGCGCCGCGCTCCGCCGATTCTAGTGCACACGGCGAGGTCGCGCAGAAAATGCAGATCGGATCGATCGGACGACTTGCTCGAGCTCTCGAGGGCTCGCCGACGCGAGCCCTCAACGACGATCCGACCTAGTACCCGGACGCCACGAGCTTCGCCACGTCGAGCCGGTCGAGTCCGGCTACCCGCTCGAGATCCGTTCCGGTCGACGCCAGAACCTGAGCCAACGCACCGTCGACTGCCTCGTCGAAGCACGGGCGCGCGTGCCGGCGCTCGTACCTCGCACGCTCGACCCCTTGGAGCTTCCTCGCCGAGCTGAAGCAGAGCGCCTTCGCCGCGGAGACGATCCGTCGGTACACCCTCTGCGCTCCTAACGTGGACGACAAGTCGTAGCCCGTGATGTCGATCGTGCGGCTGACCGGCGCAATCATGAGACGTTCGTGGCCCTGTGATGTCTCAGACAGGGCCGGACGCGCCATCGCAACCGACGCCACCAGCACGGCAGCAAGCTGCAAGGCGCTCTTTCCCCGAATGTTCATGGCGAACCTCCTGTGTCGAAACTCGGACCGGCGCACAACCCGACTTGTCGCGTCCGGCCTCGGGCGTACAATGCCCCGGCTGCGGTGAGACGGCGCTGCGCCGCGGTGAAGAGGCGTGAAACGTTCTTCAATGGAGTGAAGCCGGCTGTGGCAGCGCGACGGGTCTACGAGTTCGGTGGCTTCAGGCTGGACGCGAACCGACGGCGGCTCGAGGCCGCCGACGGGGAGCCCGTGCAGCTCGGCCCGAAAGCGTTCGACGCCCTGCTCGTCCTCGTCGAGCACGCGGGCGAGCCGCTGTCGCGACGGGAGCTCATCGCCGCCCTTTGGCCCGATACGGTCGTCGAGGAGAATAGTCTCACGCAGACGATCTCCGCGCTCCGCCGGGTCCTCGGCAAAGGCTATATCGAAACCCTGCCGGGCCGCGGATATCAGCTCGTGCGAGACGTGGCCGTCGTGAGCGCGTCGACGCCGACGGACAACACACGTCGACGCTTGCAGCCCATCCGAATCATGGTGCTGCCTCTGGCGAACTCGTCAGGCGACCCGGATCGCGGCCGTCTCGCCGAAAGTCTGACCGAGGAGCTGATCGTCACGCTGCAACGCCTGCACGGTCTCCAAGTCACCGGTCGCACGACATCCTTCGCATACCGGGATTCCGGACGACGCGTCTGCGACATTGCAGCCGACCTCGGTCTCGAGTATGTCTTCGAAGGGAGCGTCCTGCAGGATCGAAAGCGCCTGCGCGTGCTCGGACAACTCAGCGATGCGTCTGGTTTCGGCGTTTGGCCGTACGAATACGACGGACCTCAAGAGCGCATCGTGAGCGTTCGGGACGAGATCGTCGAAGGCATCGCACGTCAGCTGCGTGTGACGACAGGCGTCGAGCGAGCGTTGCGCGACGTCGGCACCGAAGCCTTCGAGGCCTATCAGCTCTTTCTCGAGGCACGGGCTCAATGCACCCGCGGAGCGTTTCCCGATCGACTGGTGCGGAGCAGCCGCCTGCTCGACCGCGCGCTGGAGTTGGCCCCTGACCTCGCATCGGCGTGGATGCTGAAGTGCTCCGTTCACGGTGTCATGTACCAGCACGCGCTCGACGAGGAGCGGGATGCGGAGTTTGCCGTGGCCGAAGCGGCGGCCAATCGCGCCATCGAGCTGGCGCCCTACCGCGGCGAAGGCTACAACGCCCGCGCGCTGGTTCGCGGGCTGCGCGGGCAGTGGTCGGCCGCAGAGCACGACTACTGCCGTGCGGAAGCTCTCGGGTTCGAAGAGACGTACGCCTATCCGCCCTTGCTGCTGGCGACGGGACTGGTTCGCACGGCTCGCGACAGGCTTCTGAAGCTGGTCGAGATCGATCCGTTGCACAGCGACTGGCTCGGGTTCCTGATGGCGACGTACGAGATGCTGCGGGATCATCGATCCGCTGACCGCATCCACGAGCGCGGCCACGCGCTGTTCGATGTCTGGGTATTCGGCGAGATCGTCTACGGCTGGATTCAGCTCGGACGGGGCGATACCGAGCCTTTCACAGCCGATCCGGCCAGAGCCGGTCCGCTGTTCGAGCCGCTCGCGAGCTCGATCGGCGACCGGCGACGCGGCCTCGCGAAACTCGCCGAGCTCGAGACGGCTCCGGAGTACCGGACCCCGGTGAACCGGGCGACGCTCGCGATCTGGGCGGCGAGCTTCCGCGACGCCGAGCGGGCTTTGCGTTTGATCCGCTCCGCCACTTGCGGCGGGTCGGCGTTGCTGACGTATCTCGTGTGGCTGCCGCTGTTCGACGACGTCCGTCGCCTGCCCGGATTCTCGAGATTGCTCGTCGATCTCGGGATCGTTCGTTATTGGCACGAGAGCGGCTGGCCGGAGGCGGCTCTGCGACTCCGGGAGCACTCGGCTTCCGAACGCTCGGGCCGATGCCGGCAGAGTCGGAACCCCGGAACG
>CAZKNH010000106.1:0-13986 GCA_964553875.1 uncultured Gammaproteobacteria bacterium
GGTCGGTGTTCATGTCGATGCCGAAGCGCATGCGCAGCACCTTGGCTTCGCGCGGCGTCAGGCCGGCAAGCACGGCGTGCGTGGTCTCGCGCAACGACTCCATCGTCGCGGCCTCGATCGGTGACTCGACCGAGGTGTCCTCGATGAAGTCCCCGAGATGCGAATCCTCGTCGTCGCCGATCGGGGTTTCCATCGAGATCGGCTCCTTCGCGATCTTCAGCACCTTGCGGACCTTGTCCTCGGGCATCTCCATCCGCTGAGCGAGCTCCTCCGGCGTCGGCTCGCGGCCCATCTCCTGCAGCATCTGCCGCGAGATGCGGTTCAGCTTGTTGATCGTCTCGATCATGTGCACCGGGATGCGGATCGTCCGCGCCTGGTCCGCGATCGAGCGCGTGATCGCCTGGCGGATCCACCACGTCGCGTACGTCGAGAACTTGTAGCCGCGGCGGTATTCGAACTTGTCGACCGCCTTCATCAGGCCGATGTTGCCCTCCTGGATCAGGTCCAGGAACTGCAGCCCGCGGTTCGTGTACTTCTTCGCGATCGAGATCACGAGACGCAGGTTCGCCTCGACCATCTCCTTCTTCGCGCGGCGGGCTTGCGCCTCGCCGAGCGAGATCTGGCGGTTGATCTCCTTGATCTCGCCGATCGACAGCTACGCCTGCTGCTCGATCTTCTGCAGCCGCTTCTGCGCGCGCAGGATCTCGTCCTTCAGCTTCGCGAGCTGCGACGAGTGCTTGCGCTTCGCACGGATGTGCTTGTCGACCCACTCGAGGTTCGTCTCGTTCTTCGGGAAGCTCGCGATGAAGTCCTTGCGAGGCATGCCCGCGTCACGGACGCAGAGCGCCATGACCTGCCGCTCGTGCGTGCGGATCGAGTTCACCATGTCGCGAAGCTGCGCGACCATCTGATCGAAGACCTTCGGCGCGAGCTTGAGCTCCATGAAGTCGGCCGTCAGCGCCTTGAGCGCCTTCTTCGTCGCGCTGTGGCGCACGCCGTGCTCGACGAGCGACTCGACGTACTTCTTGTGCAGCTTCCTGAGCTTCTTCAGCCGCTTCGCGACCTCCTCGGGATCGGGGCCGGTCTCGGCAGTCGCTTCCTTCGGCGCATCCTCGTCGTCGTCCGCGTCCGACTCGTCCGCCTCCTCGATTTCGGCCCGCGCATTCGGCTCCGCGATCTCCGCGTTCGGGTCGATGAAGCCGACGATCACGTCCTGCAGGCGCGCCTCGCCCCGACCGACCTGGTCGTACGCCTCGAACAGCAGGTCGAACGTCGGCGGGAACTGCGCGAGCGCCTGGCGGACCTGATCGAGGCCTTCCTCGATCCGCTTCGCGATGCGGATCTCGCCTTCGCGCGTGAGGAGCTCGACGGTGCCCATCTCCCGCATGTACATGCGCACGGGGTCGGTCGTCCGGCCGAACTCGGAGTCGACCGTCGCGAGCGCCGCAGCCGCCTCATCCGCCGCGTCGTCGTCGGTCGAGACCGCCGAGTCGGACAGGAGCAGCGACTCCGCGTCCGGCGCCTTCTCGAAGACCGTGATGCCCATGTCATTGATCATGTTCACGATATCCTCGATCTGCTCCGGATCGACGATATCGCTCGGGAGGTGGTCGTTCACCTCGCTGTACGTGAGGTAGCCCTGCTCCTTGCCCTTGGCGATCAAGAGCTTGAGCTGGGACTGCCGTTCGTCTTCTTGAGGATGAGAGGCGGTATCCATAGACACTGGCTTCCTCTTGTGATCGGGGGCGGCTAAAAAACGGGGCACTATAACGCGATCAGCGCGTTCGGGCCATAGCGATTCTCACGCTTTCTTTGTGATAACGGCCGGCCGAAATAGTTCAATCCTGACGCAGGTTTAGCTCAAATCTTGCCCAAATCCGCACCGGCGCGAATACGCCGGAGGGCGTCGGCAGTCGATCGCTTCCGAACCTTTTCCGCGTGATCTCGCACAATGCGCTCCAGGCTGTCTTTCAACTCTCTCGCGGCGGCGGCATCGTCGTCGACCGGCGGCGGCGACGCCGCGGCCAGCCGCCGCACGTGCTTTTCGTCGGGGTCACCGCGGAAGCGCTCGATCAGGCTCGCGGGCCGTAAATCGGGGTGCTCACGGGCCAGTTCAAGCAGCCGCCTGAGCAGCGGGGCGCCGGGCTCGTCCACGTCGTCGAGCCCCGGCACGGGCTCCGCGAGCGAGGCGGCCGCCGGGTAGTGCAGCAGTAGTGTGATCGTCTTGCCGATGAGCGTCGTTCCGCCGCGGCGCCGGCGCGCTTCCGCCGGTCGCGCCGTGTGTTCCGGCCCGTGCTTCGGGCCTTCGAGCAGAGCGGTGAACCGTGCCGATTCGATCTTTGCGAGCCGGGCAAGTTCCTCGATGAGCAGCTCCTTGTAAAACCCGGCGGGGAGCCGATCGAGCAGCGGCCGCGCGAGGGCGATGAGCCGGGAGCGGCCGTCGACGCCGGTCACGTCCGCGCGCGCGGCGAGCTCGTCGAGCAGGAACGTCGACAGCTGCGCGGCGCCGTCGAGCAGCGCCCTGAAGCCGTCCGCGCCGCGGGCGCGGACGAGCGAGTCGGGGTCCTCGCCCTCGGGCAGCAGCAGGAACTTGATCTCGACGTTGCCGCCCGCGAACGGCAGCACCGTCTCGAGGGCGCGCCATGCCGCGGCGCGGCCGGCGCGGTCGCCGTCGAAGCAGAAGACGATGCGGTCCGACAGCCGCGTGAGCCGCCGCAGGTGGTCGGCGGTCGCCGACGTGCCGAGGGTCGCGACCGCGGTTTCGATGCCGAACTGCGCGAGGCTCGCGACGTCGAGATAGCCCTCGACGACGACAATCTCGGCCGGACGGCCGGGGTTGCGCCTGAGCTCGTAGAGCCCATAGAGCTCGCGGCCCTTGTGGAAGACCGGCGATTCCGGCGAGTTCAGGTATTTCGGCTCGCCGCTGCCGAGCACGCGTCCGCCGAAGCCGATCACGTCGCCTTTGACGTTGCGGATCGGGAACATGATCCGGTCGCGGAACCGGTCGTAGACCCGGCCCTGCTCGTTGCGGATCAGGAGGCCTGCTTCGATCAGCTTATTCATGCGCCGCTCGTCGCGGCCGAGCCCATGGCGGACCGTGTCCCAAGCGTCGGGCGCGTACCCCAAGCCGAAGCGCGCGGCGGTCGGGCCGTCGATGCCTCGCTGCTTCAGGTACTCGATGGCCTTCGGGGTCTCGCGCAGCAGGCGGCGATAGAGCTGGTCCGCTTCGTGAAGGAGCGGGATCAGGCCGTCGTCGACGCGCGGCCCGTCGTCGTCCGCGACGGCCGGCATCGGCACTCCGACGATCTCGGCGAGCGCCTCCACCGCCTCCCTGAACGACAGATTGTCGTAGCGCATCAGGAAGCCGATCGCGGTCTCGTGCGCGCCGCAGCCGAAGCAGTGGACGAAGCCCTTGCTCGGGACGACCCAGAAGGAAGGCGTCTTCTCGTCATGGAACGGGCAGAGGCCTTTGTAGTCGCGGCCGGCTTTTTTCAGCGTGACGCGGGAGCCGACGACGTCGACGATGTCCGCGCGGGCGATGAGCTCGTCGATGAAGGCTTGCGGGATCCGGCTCATGCGAGCGCGGTCGGCACGCCTTTCACACGCCGAAGGCGCGGCTCATTCGTCAGAGAGCGCGGCGCGGACACGGGCATTGACCTCTCGCATGTCGGCCCGGCCGGCGGCCTTCGTCTTCAGCGCCGACATGACCTTCCCGATGTCGTTCAAACCGCGCGCCCCGACTTCGTCGATCGTGTCCGAGATCAGCGTGTCGAGCTCCTCGTCGCTCAGCGGCTCCGGCAGGTAGCTCTGCAGGATCGCGATCTCGGCTTCGTCCTTCTCGACCAGGTCCGTCCGGCCGGCCTCCCGATACTGCGCGAGCGAGTCTCGGGTCTGCTTGATCATGCGCTCGAGCACGCTCTGCACGCCCACGTCGTCGAGCGTCTGCCGGGAGTCGACCTCGCGCTGCTTGATCGCGGCGAGAGCGAGGCGCAGCGCGGACACGCGCGCCTTGTCGCCCGAGCGCATCGCGGCCTTCATGTCTTCTTCTATACGGCCCTTCAGCGACATAGGACCGAGACCGGATCAGACTTTGCGGATTTGCTCTAGCGGATCAGTATACGGCGGATCAGTACAGGCGTCTTCGCCGCGACATGGTCCTGGCGTTGCGCTTCATGTGCCGCTTGATGGCCGCGGCCTTCTTGCGCTTACGCTCCTGCGTCGGTTTTTCGTAGTACTCTCGGCGACGCAGCTCTGTCAGAATACCGGCCTTTTCGCAGGCGCGCTTGAACCGGCGCAGCGCGGCATCGAAATGTTCGCTTTCTCTTACTCGGACGCTTGGCATCAAGTACTCGCGGTAAATCGGTGGTCGGCGACGCCCGTGTCGCCGTCTGAGCCGGCTATCGTACTCTCGCGCCGATCGGCGTGTAAAGGGTGCCTCGAAGGGGCATGCGGGTTCTCGGCATAGAGACGAGCTGCGACGAGACCGGGGTTGCGCTGTACGAGGCCGGCCGCGGGATCGTCGCCGAGGCGCTCGCGAGCCAGACGGCCGTGCACGCGCCGTTCGGCGGCGTCGTGCCCGAGCTCGCGTCTCGCGACCACATCGCGAAGCTCGGTCCGATGGTCCGGCACGTGCTCGCCGAGGCGGGGGTCGAGCCGGCCGGGCTCGACGCGATCGCGTATACGGCAGGCCCTGGCCTGATCGGTGCGCTGATGGTCGGCGGCGCCTTTGCTGCGTCGTTGGCCTACGGCCTCCGGATCCCGGCCGTGCCGGTGCACCATATGGAAGGGCATCTGCTCGCGAGCCAGCTCGAGCCCGATCCGCCCGAGTTCCCGTTCGTCGCGCTGCTCGTGTCGGGAGGCCATACGCTGCTCGTCGAGGTCGCGGGGCTCGGCCAGTATCGGATCATCGGCGAGACGCTCGACGACGCCGCGGGCGAGGCGTTCGACAAGGTCGCGCGGCTCCTGTCGCTTCCGTATCCGGGCGGTCCGGAGCTCGCGGCGCTCGCGGAGTCCGGGGATCCCGACCGCTTCGCGTTCCCGCGGCCGCTCAAGGGGCAGGGGCTCGACTTCAGCTTCAGCGGCCTGAAGACGGCCGTGCGGCTCGCGATCGACGCCGAGCGGGCACGCGGCGCGCTGTCCGACCGCGTCCGCGCGGACATCGCCGCGGGATTCCAGGCCGCGGTCGTCGATACCCTGGTCGACAAGTGCCGCCGGGCGCTCGGGTCCACCGGGCTCGAGCGGCTCGTCGTCGCGGGAGGCGTCGGCGCGAACCGGAGGCTCCGGGCGGCGCTCGAAGCACTCGGCCGGGACGAGGGGTTCGCCGTCCACTATCCGCGGCCCGCACTTTGCACGGATAACGGCGCGATGATCGCGTACGCCGGCGCGTGCCGGGCCGCGGCAGCCCGGGCCGAGGCCGCACCCGGTATCGTTGCGCGTCCGCGCTGGTCGCTCGAGGAGCTTGCGCCGCCCGCGCAGCTTTCGGCCGAAGCGCATTGAATCGACGAGGAGGCCCCCTTGGATATCGTGTTCGTGCGCGACCTGCGCGTCGAGACCGTGATCGGCATCTGGGAGTGGGAGCGCCGGATCAAGCAGGTCGTCAGCATCGATCTCGAGATGGCGACGGACGTGCGCCGCGCGGCCGCCACCGATCGGATCGACGATGCGCTCAACTACAAGGACGTCGCGAAGCGCGTCGGCGCGTTCGTCGCGGGGTCGCAGTATCAACTCGTCGAGACGCTGGCCGAAGCCGTCGCGCGGATCGTCGTGACCGAATTCCGCGTGCCGTGGGTCCGCGTGTCGATCGCGAAGCCCGGTGCGGTGCAGGGCTCCAAGGAGGTCGGAGTCGTGATCGAGCGCGCCATGGAGGACTATGGTTGACGTCTATATCGGCGTCGGCAGCAACATCGAGCCCGAGCGCCATTTGCGGCTCGCCGTCGATGCGCTCGAGGCGCGCTTCGGACCGATCCGCTGCTCGAGCGTCTACCGGAGCCCCGCGTTCGGCTTCTGCGGCGCCGACTTCCTGAACATGGTCTGCGCGTTCTCGACGGATCGCGGGGCCGACGACATCGAGCGCGAGCTCCACGACATCGAGTACGAAGGCGGGCGGCTGCGGCGGGCCGAGCGTTTCTCGTCGCGCACGCTCGATCTCGACCTGCTGCTCTTCGGCGAGGCCGTCGATGCACCGCGCCGTTTGCCGCGCAGCGACGTGCTGCGTTATCCGTTCGTGCTCGCGCCGCTCGCCGAGCTCGCGCCGGCGCTGCGGCATCCGCTGACCGGGGCTTCGCTCGCCGACGAATGGCGGGTGATGCAGGGCCGGGGCGGAGTCGTGCTGGAGCGCGTGGGCTCGTGCAGGCCCGGGGTCAGCGGCGGGCCCGGCGTCAGAGCCCTTTGACTGACCCCACCACCACTGCCCCCTCTACCACCCGATGCTGCGACCCCCATCGACCGCGAGGATCTGACCGGTCACGTACGTCGCGTCGCGGACGAGGTAGAGGACGGCCGATGCGATGTCCTCTGGCGAGCCGGTCCGCTTGAGCGGCACCTGCTTCAGGATCGTCTGCTGCACGCTTTCGGTGACGCCCGATTCGGGCCAGAGGATCGCGCCCGGCGACACGCCGTTCACGCGGATCTCCGGCGCGAGGTCCTTCGCGAGCGAGCGGGTCAGCATCGCGAGCCCCGCTTTCGCGGCGCCGTAGACGACGTAATGGCGCAGCGGCCGCTGCGCGTGGATGTCGACGATGTTGACGATCGAGCCGCGTGCGGCTTTGAGATGCGGCAGCGCGGCCTGCGCCAGGAACAGCGGCGCTTTCAGATTGCTGCCTATGAGGTCGTGCCAAGCCTCTTCCGTGACGGTGCCGAGCGGCGTCGGATAGAAGGTCGACGCGTTGTTGACGAGGATGTCGAGCCGTCCCGCGTGGTTCGTGACGTCCGCGACGACGCGCTCGACGACGTCGATCTCGCGGATGTCGCCGCCGACCGCGATCGCCGAGCCTGCACGACCCGCGTTCAACTCCGCGACGACGCGCTCCGCGTCCTCCGCGGACCTGAAGTAATGCACCGCGACGTTCGCGCCGGCAGCATGCAGCGTGCGGGCAATCGTCGCGCCGATTCGCTTGCCGGCGCCGGTCACGAGCGCCCAGCGTCCTTCGAGTGACGGTTGATCGTTCTGCAACGCCTTCTTCCGACCGGAACGAGTTGCGGGTAAGGGTACACTAAGCGATCCAATGCATCCTTCTTCGACAGCCGCGCTGCCTCGCCCGGACGATCGGGCGCTCGAGCGCAGCCGCAGACTCGCGGAGCGGATCCGCGCCGAGATCGACGCGGCCGGCGGCTTCATCGGCTTCGATCGCTACATGCAGCTCGCGCTGAACGAGCCGGGCCTCGGCTATTACGCGTCCCCCGACGAGAAGTTCGGCCCGGCCGGCGATTTCGTCACCGCGCCGGAGCTCTCGGACGCGCTCGCGCGCGCGATTGCCGCGACGCTCGCGCCGATGCTCGCGGAGCTCGAGGATGCGACCGTCCTCGAGCTCGGCGCCGGGAACGGCACGCTCGCGGCGCAGCTCCTCGACGCGTTCGCGGCGCTCGGTCTCGGGCACGTCCGCTATCAGATCCTCGAGACGAGCGGCGCGCTCCGCGCCCGGCAGCAGGAAGCGCTCGGACGCCGGGGCGTCACGTGGCTCGATCGCTTGCCGTCCGAGCCGATCCGCGGCGCGATCGTGGGCAACGAGGTCGCGGATGCGCTGCCGGTCGCACGGTTCGTGAAGCGCGGCGCCGAAGTCGTTCCGCTCGGCGTCACGTGCGGCGCCGACGGCTTCGCCTGGGCCGAAGGCCGGCACGACAAGGAGCTCGCGGCGGCGGTGCGCCGCATCGAGGAGGCACTCGGCGAGCCGCTGCCGGACGGTTACCGCTCGGAGATCGCGCCGGCGCTGCCCGCGTGGATCGCCGCGCTCGGCGCATCCCTCGATCGCGGCGCGCTGCTCCTCGTCGACTACGGCTACGTGCGCCGCGACTATTACCGCGCGGAGCGCGACGGCGGCACGTTGATCTGCCACTACCGCCACCGCGCGCACGACGATCCGTTCGTCTATCCGGGCCTGCAGGACCTGAGCGCGTGGGTCGACTGGAGCGCGTGCGCGGACGCGGCGTACGACGCGGGCTTCGACGTCGCCGGGTTCACGACGCAGGCGCAGTTCCTGATCGGCGCGCTCGGCCCGGCGCTCCTCGGCGAGCGCGAGCGGAGCGGCTCGCCGGCGGCGCTCGGGGCGCTGAAGACGCTGCTGATGCCCGGCGAGATGGGCGAGCGGTTCAAGGTGTTCCTCGCGACGAAGGGGATTGGCCTCGAGCTGCCGGGCCGCGATCTGCGCGGCCGTTTGTGAGCGCGCTTCGTGCGCTCTCTCACGACTGCGGGCGCCACACGGCGCGGATCGCGTCGATGCGTCTCTTCCTGAGCTCTTCGCCGAGCGCGGCGCCGCTGTAGCCTTCCGCGACGAGTGTTGCGGGATCGACGGAGCGCGCCGCCGCAAGCGCCGCGCGAAACCTTTCGGCCGGCGGATACGGGCGGTCCTCGAGGCCCTTTCGGCCGCGCGCGTCCGCCTCGCACGCAATGAGGAACGCCTCGAAGCGCTCCGGCCGTCTGAACGCGTCGACCGTATCGAGCAGGCTCAGCACCGTAGCCGGCCGCAGCTCGGCGGAGCGATGGACGACGCCGTGGTGGCGCGCGACGTGGAGGGCCAGATCGCGATACGCGCGCGGCACCGGCAGCCTCTCGCACAGCGCTTCGAGCAGCTCGACCGAGCGTTGCTCGTGCCCCGGATGGCGCGGCAGCACGTCTTTCGGTGTCGTGCCCTTGCCGAGATCGTGCGTGAGCAGCGCGAACGCGACGGTCGGGTCGCAGGCCGAAAGCTTCGCGGCCATCCTCATCGCCATCAGCACGTGCACGCCGGTGTCGATCTCCGGATGCCAACGCTCGGGCTGCGGCACGCCGAACAGCGCATCGACCTCGGGGAACACCTTCGCGAGCGCGCCGCATTCGCGCAGCACTTCGATGTAGACGTCCGGCCGCGCCGTGCCGAGCGCGCGCGCCGTCTCTTTCCAGACGCGCTCCGGCCTCAAGGCGTCGACCTCGCCGCTCGTGACCATCTCGCGCATCAGCGCCATCGTCTCGTCGGCGATCGTAAAGCCGAACTCGTCGAGCTCGGCGGCGAACCGGGCGACGCGGAGCAGGCGGACCGGATCCTCGCGGAACGCGTCGGAGACGTGCCGGAGCTTGCGCGCCTTCAGGTCCTCGAGGCCGCCCCAAGGATCGACGAGCCGGCCGTGCCGGTCCCGCGCCATCGCGTTGATCGTGAGGTCGCGGCGCTCGAGGTCCTGCTCGACCGTGATCGACGGCGATGTGTCGAACGTGAATCCGGTGTAGCCGGGCGCGACCTTGCGCTCGGTCCGCGCGAGCGCGTATTCCTCGCCGGTCTCGGGATGCAGGAAGACCGGGAAGTCCTTGCCGACCTGCTTGAATCCGAGCGCGGCCATCTCCTCCGGCCGTGCCCCGACGACGAGCCAGTCCCGCTCGCGGACCGGCCGGCCGAGCAGAGCGTCCCGCACCGCCCCGCCCACTTCATAAATTTCCATAGTGGTCGATCATATCCCACGCCCTCGGCGTGGTAAGGTTTCGCGCCATGCGTTGGCTCCGACTGATCGGGCTGCTCGCGCTCGGCTCGATGCTTTCAAGTTGCGCGGTGCCCTTCTACTGGCAGGCCATCGGCGGGCAGTTCGAGCTCCTGCGCAAGCGCACGCCGATCGAGAAGGTTCTCGCCGACCCGAGCCTCGACGAGGCGGTCAAGGTGACGCTCGCGAAGGTGCCGGAGATTCGCCGGTTCGCCGTCGAGGAGCTGCACCTGCCGCGCAACGAGAGCTACACGACGTACGTCGATCTCGGCCGCCCGTACGTGGTCTTCAACGTGATCGCGACGGACGAGTTCTCGGTCAACCCGAAGCGCTGGTGCTATCCGTTCACGGGCTGCGTCGCGTACCGAGGTTTCTTCAGTCGTGATGCCGCCGAGCGTTTCCGCCAGGCGCTCGAGCGCGACGGCCTCGATACGTATCTCGCCGGAGCGACGGCGTACTCGACGCTCGGCTACTTCGCGGATCCGATCCTGAGCACGATGGTCGTCGGGGGCGAGATCGGCGTTGCATCGATCCTGTTCCACGAGCTCGCGCATCAGGTGATCTACATCAAGGACGACAGCTCGCTCAGCGAGGCGTTCGCGACGGCCGTCGAGGAGTACGGCACGGAGCTCTGGCTCGAGCGCAACGGCGACGAGGCCGCGCTCGAGCGCTATCGGCGCAAGGTGCGCTTCAGGCTCGAATTCGGTGCGCTCGTGTCCGCGCAGCAGGACCGGTTGCGCAAGATCTTCGCGCAGGATCTGCCCGCGGACGAGATGCGCGCGCAGAAGGCGCGGGCGTACGAGCTGATGCGCGAAGACTATGCGCGGCTCAAGGAGGCCTGGGGCGGCGCGACGGACTACGACCGTTGGTTCGACCAGCCGCTGAACAACGCCGCGCTCGCGTCGGTCGCGACGTATCGTCGCTGGCTGCCGACGTTGAAGGCGAAGCTCCGCGAGCTCGGCCCGGCGCAGTTCTACGCCGAGATGCACGAGCTCGCGAAGATGTCCGCGATCAGCCGGGAGCTCGTGCTCGAGTCCTGGCGCGCGGAGCCCGATTCGGATCGCTTCGCCGAGACCTGAGCCGCCCCGCGCCTTCGCGTGCGCGCGCTACAGCGCGTGCGCGCGAAACTTCTCCGAAGGCCGCACCGGCCGTCGCGGCGCGAGATAGCGGGGCACGATCACGCTCATGGGCTGCGGCTCGATGCCGAACGTCGCGAACCCGTTATCGCTGCAGATTCCGGCGACGCTGAGCGACGCGAAGTTGTCGAGCGAGAAGGGCTTCCCCGGCAGGAACTCGCCGACCCAGGCCTGCATCCGACCGAGCGATTTCGGGAGCGGGACGATCAAACGCTTGAGTCCGAGCTGGCGCTGCACGAAACGCACGATCTCCTCGAGCGAGTAGATCTCCGGGCCGCAGAGCTCGTAAGTGCGCCCGAACGTGCGGCTGTCCTCGAGTGCCGCCATGAACGCCTGCGCGACGTCGTTCACGTAGACGGGCGTCATCCGCGAGTCGGCGCACGCGAGCGGCAGGATCGGAAGGCGCTTCAAGAGCTTCGCGAACCGATTCGTGAAAGAGTCTTCCGGCCCGAAGATCACGGACGGCTTGAAGATCGTGAAGCGCAGGTCGCGCGCTTCGTTGCGGATCAGCTGCTCGGCCTGGCCCTTCGTGCGCAGGTAATGGCTCGGCCCGCGCTCCGCGTTCGCCTTGAGCGCGCTCATGTGCAGAAGGCGCGTCACACCGGTTTCGCGGCACGCGCGGAGCAGCTTCGCAACGAGCTCGACGTGGGCCCGCCTGAACCCGCTGCCGTCTCGCCCTCGCTCGTTCAGGATGCCGACGAGGTTGATGACCGCCTCGGAGCCTGCGACGAGCGCGGCGAGCGTCCGCTCGTCGTGCACGTCGGCTTCGATCAGCTCGACGCCCGGAAGCACGAGCAGATCGCGGTGACGCGCCCGGCTGCGGGTCGGAATCGTGATGCCGTAGCCCGCGCGGACCAGATAGGCGGCGAGCGTGCGCCCGACGAAACCGGTTCCGCCGAGCAGACAAATGTTTCGAGATCGTGGCTTGACCGTCATGAGTCGAGAAAAGTCCTGCGGGAACTGAAGAAAGGGAAGCGCGGCTCAGCGCGCGTCGATCACGATCGAAAGGCTCCGTCCGTCGCGCGCGACGTCGAGCACGAGCGCGTCGGCGTTCGCGGCGATCGTCTTCGCCTCGTCGAGGCCCGACACCGGCTCGCCGTTGATGCGCGTAATGACGTCGCCGGAACGCAGCCCACGGCGTGCGGCGGCACTCGCCGCATCGATCTGGACGACGAGAAGGCCCGTCGTCTCGGCCCCCTGCTGCGTCGGCTCGAGCTCGACGCCGTCGAGCAAGGATGTTGCGCCCGCCGCGTCGAGCGCGGTCAGAAGACGGGTGGTCTCCTCGGCGTCGCCGAGTGTCGCTTCGAGCGTTCGCGGCTCGCCGTCGCGGATGATGCCGATGCGCACGCGTGCGCCGGGCGGCCGCAGCCCGATCGCGGCGCGCAACGAGCCCGCGTCGCGAATTCCCTGATCGTCGATGCTGACGATCACGTCGTCGACACGCAGACCGGCACGTGCCGCGGCCGTCCCCGGACCTACGGCCACGACGACGGCGCCGCGCGTCGTCGGAAGCCCGCGAGCGGTCGCGATCTCGGGCGTGACCGCGTTGATCCGGACGCCGAGCGCGCCCCAGCGCACCTTGCCGACCTCGATCAGCTCGCTCATGACGTAGCGCGCCATGTTGACCGGGATCGCGAAGCCGATGCCGATGTTGCCGCCGTTGCGCGACAGGATCGCCGAGTTGATGCCGAGCAGCTCGCCGTTCAAGCCGACGAGCGCGCCGCCGGAATTGCCTGGGTTGATCGACGCGTCCGTCTGAATGAAGTTCTCGTAGGCGTTCTGATCGGGACTGATGCTGCTCCGGCCGAGGCCGCTGACGATGCCCGACGTGACCGTGTGCGACAGCCCGAACGGATTGCCGATCGCGACGACGAAGTCCCCGACGCGCACGCGGTCGGAATCGCCGAACTCGATCTGCGTGAGGTCGCGCGCGTCGATTTTGAGCACGGCGAGATCGGACGATGCGTCCGAGCCGATCGTCTCCGCGACCATGCTCCGCCCGTCGAACAGCGTGACGGTGATGCGCTGCGCGTTCGCGATCACGTGATGGTTCGTCAGGACGTAGCCGCGCTCCGCATCGACGATGACGCCGGAGCCCGAGCTCGTGACCTCGCGCTCGGGCTCGTCCGGCAGGAACCGCCGGAACAGAGGGTCGTCCTGCCCGAAGGACACTCGGCCGGTGATCGAAATGTTCACGACGGCAGGCGACACGCGCTCGATCATCGGCGCAAGCGACGGCACGTGCTCGCTCGGGATCTGGCCCACCGCGGCGCTCGACGACACGGCGAGCGCCGCGAGGAACGCGCCTCGCGCGACGAGGGCGACCGCGGCGAAACGGCGGGCTCGAGCGATCATAGGCATTACCGTGTTCGAATCGTTGTCGCGAACGGAACGCGTGTGCCGGCGAGCGTCATTGTAAGGGGTCCGTTCGAAAACGCGTAACCGCGGCCGCTAGGCCCGGCAGTGAGCTTCCTGTGTATAGCCGGGGGACAGCCTGGGGACGGGCGGTACACAAGATATAGTGGCCTGTGGCGCCGCGCCGGCCATCTCGTTTTCCCGCCGTTTCGGCACAACTTACTACCTAACTCGTTGAAAAACAAAGGGCGACCGGGCGGTTCGTCGGAAGCTTCTCGCGCTTGACACGGGCGGACTCGAAGCCTACTCTAGCCGATACGACACAAGATCTTGTGTCGCGGATTTCCGAACTACGCGCGCTTGAAAGGGCCGTGTCCGTGCGGTCCAGGGGAGGTTTTGCGCCGCGAGTTCGAGTGGCCTGCCGCCTGCGGAGCGATTCCTCGGAGCGTCAGCGGCAGGTCTTCAGGGGGCAAGAACAGGGGCACGAAGCGCATCATGAGCATGGCATTCGATGTGAAGGCGACGCGGCTCGCCGACATTCCGCTTCAAGAGGCTTCGAGGGACATCTGGGACTCGAAGTACCGGTTGAAGACCAAGTCCGGAGAGCCGATCGACAGGGACATCGACGCGACCTACGAGCGCGTCGCGCGAGCGCTCGCGGCCGTCGAGGCGCCGGAGAAGCGCGAGGAGTGGTACCGGCGTTTCCTCTGGGCGCTGCGCCGCGGCGCGATCCCCGCCGGCCGCATCATGTCGAACGCGGGCGCCGAGGCGCACAAGCCCGCGACGTCGACGATCAACTGCACGGTGTCGGGCACGATCTTCGACTCGATGGACG
>CAZKNH010000107.1:0-13866 GCA_964553875.1 uncultured Gammaproteobacteria bacterium
AGCGACGCCTCGACCTCGTCGAGATATTTCTCGAGAAGCTGCTGGGCCTCTCCCTCGAACGACGCGACCATCGCACGATGCACGTCCTCCTTGACCCAGCGGTTGTAGAAGTCCTTGCGCGCGGTCACGAGATGGTCGATCCAAACCTTCTTCTGCTTCGCGTCGATGCGCGCGTCGTGCTCGATCGCGTCCTTGAGCGCCAACAGCAGCTCCATGCTCGTCAGGCTCTGCTTGTTGCTGCGTGTGATCGCGTTCGAGATCGCGTTGATCACGAAGCGCGGGCTCACGCCCGTCATGCCCTCGTCGGGCGACTCGGTCTTGAGCTTCTGCGCTTCGTTCTCCGAGACGCCTTCGACGGCCTCGCCGGCGTAGATTCGAACCTTCTTCGTGAGGTCCAGTCCCTCCCGCTCGGTCGGATGCAGCCGGGTCAGGATCGCGAACACGGCCGCAAGGTTGAGCACGTGCGGGTCGAGGTGCACGTTGCGGAATGCCGGCGCGCCGGAGACGAGCTTGTGGTAGATCCGTGCCTCGTCCTTGTAAGAGAGCGCGTACGGCACCTTGATGATGACCATGCGGTCGAGGAGCGCCTCGTTCTCTTTTTCCTGCAGGAACTTGTGAAACTCGGCGAGGTTCGTGTGCGCGACGATCGTCTCGTCGAGGTAGATCAGCGGGAAGCGCGACACCTTGACGTTCTTCTCCTGAGTCATCGTCAGAAGCAGGTACAGGAACTCGCGCTTGACCTTCAGGATCTCGATCATCTCGAGCATGCCGCGGCTCGCCGCGTACACCGCGCCCGACCACGACCATGCGCGCGGATCGCCCTCGTCGCCGATCTGGGCGACCTTCGCGAGATCCACTGAACCGACGAGATCCGCGATGTCCGCCGTCGTCGGATCGTGCGGCGCGTATGTGCCGATGCCGATTCGCGACGCCTCGGACAGGAAGATGCGCTCCACCGGGACCTTGATGAAATCGCCCTCGAACTCGCGCTCGACGTAGTCGCGCGCCCACGGCGAAAGCTCGCCGGTGACCTCGATGCCGTAGCGTTCGCGGAACTCTGCCCGCAGGCTCGCCGGGATCAGATTCAGCGGGTTCTCGTGCAGCGGCGAGCCCTTGATCGCGTAGATCGCGCCCTCGTCGGTGCGGCTGTATTCCTCGAGGCCGCGCTTCAGGAGGATCGCGAGCGTCGACTTGCCGCCTGACGGCGGACCGAGCAGCAGCAGCAACCGTCTGCCGACATCGGAGCCCGCGGCGGCCGCCTTGAAGTAATCGGCGACTCGGGAAAGCGCTTCGTCGATGCCGAACAGCTCGCGGCGGAATAATTCCCGACCCATGGCGCTGTCCGGGGCGTCGGGATCGGCCGCTCGGTCATGCCAGCGCAGCATGTCCCAGATGTATTCGTGGCTAGACCGGGCCAGGGCGGCGGGATTCGCCGGCAGGATGTCGGTGAGGAACTCACCGAAAGTGCCTTCCCAACGCTGTGCGCGATGGAGGCGGCTGAACGAGCTCAAAGATTCGATGAAATCGTTCGAGCGTTTCGTTTCCTCTTCACTCGAGATAGGCATCTCCTTTTCCTCCGGCGCGCCCGAGCTCCCGCGAGGGGAGCTGCCGGCCTCTTCTAAAGCGGCCTGTTCACGTAAGCCCCCCACACGTTGCACGAGGCGTGCCGCTTCTGCCTCTGCGTTCGTCATCTATTGAGACGATCGCGGGGCACGATTGTTCACTCAAAGCACGCATATTTCGTCGGATCGAGGTCGTCGCGCAGTGCTCACAACAAAGACTCTGCGACTTCGAGAAAGAAATGGCAAGTGGGTGACACGCAAGTTTTTTGTCGCGGGTTTACGACGCGAAGTCAAGCGTTTCATTCAGGCCCCGTTCACATTCTCTCGAAGCCGTCGCCGCATCTTTCGAGTACCGTGACGCACGTTCCATTTGCGCTTTCGGAGCGGCATGCCGGTGTAACGGCAAGTCTCGCCCGACCTTTGTGACCCGGCACACGTTCTGCAACGCCGCGCACGGCGGGCGATGCACGATCGAGGCGGTCTATCGCCGTTCGAAGCGGTACTGCACCTCGTTGGAATACCGATGCGCGATAGAAGGGCACGTCGCCCCGATCGAGCGGTCACGACGACTGCTCGCGCCGTGCGATGCATCGATGCTCGATGGATCGCGTCGCGACGGCGTCGGGTCGACCGACGACGCGAGCCGATGCGGCGGCGTCGCCGCGATCGCGTCAAGAGCGCTCGATCGCGTCGCCGCCCGAACTTCCCGGCGGGGGCATGTACCGACCGTCGAATATTCGTTGACGTTGTCTCTTTCGTCGGCTAGCCTCGATTTCATCGCCGCTCCAAAGCGGAGCAGGCGAGCGGTTTGCTAGGGGAGGAGCGAATAGGGGCCGAAGCCCAACCGCGGCGCGGGCGGACTTCGGCCCCTCCTGTTTCCCCATCCATTACACCTCTTCCTGCTTCACCCGCTTTCGACGGGCGCAACGATCCGGACCCGATCGAGTATCACCGCGGAGACACGAGATTCACGCGCGGCGCGCGATCGTCGTTCCGCGTTAGTCTCGCTCGTACGGCCTAAAGGAGGGCGAGATGGAGCGAGAAGGATGCTCGAGGCGCGGCGATTGCTCGGCCAACGAGGCCAGCGCGCCTGCACGGCACGACGCGCAAGCCGTTCCGCCGATCGACGAGACGGCGAAGGGAACGAATAAAGCGGCGATTTCGATCGATCGGCTCGACGACGAGCGGGTCCGTCTGCTCGCGTCGACCGGCTGCTGACCGCCAATGCGTCCGACTCCGCACGCCTCGGCCGAGGAGCTCTTGGCCTGGCTTCGTCCGGCTATCGCGCGTGCATGCCAGATCGACGACCCTTCGAGCGTCACTGACGAAAAGAGCCTGCTCGATCTCGGTGCGGACTCGCTGACGCTCGCCTCAGTCCTGTCGCTGATCGAGGCAGAGCACGGCATCGAGCTCGAGCCTTCCGAGATGCTCGCGCTCCTCGGGGCGACCGACGTGCGTGCGCTCGCGGACGCGCTCGCCGGGATGATCCGCGCGCGACGGCGAGCCGATGTCGACGGCTGAGCGGCACGAGCTCGAGCGTCGGCTCGAGCTCGCGCTTCACGGCTCCGAGCGGGGGCGCACGATCATTGCCCGGAGCGCCGACGGCCGCCGCGCGTATGCAGCGGTCAGGGCGGCGCATCCGGAGCGTGAGGTCTTCCGCGTGGGCTGCACGGCGAAGCTTTTCGTCGCAGCGCTCGTCGAGCGCACGCTCGACGCGCACGGCATCGGATACGACGTGCCGGTGCGGCACGTGCTCGGTGGTTCGAGCGGGGCCGCGCTCGGGGATACGAGCCTGCGCCACCTGCTCGAGCACACGCACGGCCTCGACGATGCGGCCGCGCCCGAAACGGCGTTTCGCGGGGACGGTTCGATCGACGTCGAGCGGCTGCTCGAGCGCGTTTCCGGCCGACGCATCGCCGCGCCGGGTGCGCTCTACAGCTATTCGCATGTGGGCGCGCTGATCGCGGCCGCGCTCGTCGAGACGCTCGAGCAGCGGCCGTTCGAAGCGCTGCTTCGGGACGAGCTGCTCGCGCCCCTCGGCGTCGAGCTGCGGCGTTGCCGGACGCCCGAGACCTTCGCGATTTGCCCCGCGTCGGGCGGCGCGCTCGGGTTGACGATCGACGGGCTCTTGACGTTCGTCGAATCGCATCGGCCGCAGGTCGATCACGCCATGATGCCGCTGCCGGGCTGGCATCCGCTCGAACGCGGCGTGCGGCTCGGCTGGAAGTGCTACGCCGGCAGCTGGGTCGGCCATCAGTCGGCCTGGCCCGGCGCGTCGCTCCTCGTGTGCTCGAGGCCCCGCGACCGCGCGGCGCTCGTCGTCGCATCCGAGGATCATCACGCGGCGGTCGTCGCGGCCCGCGCGCTCGGCGACGAGATGCCGGAGCTCTTCGTGCCGCGCTTGCCGAAGCAGAGGGCGGGCGCACCGGGGCTCGATCCGGCCCCGTACCTCGGCCGCTATGCGTCGGCGGGCGACGCCGTCGGCATCGAGGCCGATGCGGACGGCCTCGTGCTCGCGGGCGATCGCGGCCGCGTTCGTCTCCTCCCGGCCGCGGACGAGATTTTCTTCCTCGAGCGGAGCACGCGAGCTCGCGCCTTCGTGCAGTTCATCGTCCGCCGCCGCGGCCGTTTCCTTGCGCTTTGGGACGGGCAGCGCGTGCTCCCGCGCGCGGGATCGCCGCCGCTCGGTTAATCGATCGTTTGACAGAGTTAACCAAGCGATTAAGAATCGCCGCATGGCGGCTTCGAGCGAGACGCCGGCGCGCCGCGCCGGCACGCGTGCCGCGCTGATCGACGCGGCGACGCGCGTCTTCGGGCGCGACGGTTTCCACGCGGCGACGACGAAGGCGATTGCGCGCGAGGCCGGCGTGAATCCGGCGTTGATCTCGTATCACTTCGGCGGCAAGGAGGGACTCTACGTCGCCGTCGTCGAGCACATCGTCGAATCGATGGCCGCGCGCGTCGGCCCGATCGCGGTCGAGGTCGAAGCCGAGCGGCGTGCCCTCGAAGGCGCCGTGCGCGGATCGAAGCTCGCGTCGCCTGCCGCGTACTTCGAGCTGCTGCTCCGCATCGTGAACCGCATCGTCGACGTGCTGACGGCCGAGGAGTCCGCGCCGTGGGCGAAGATCATCGTCCGCGAGCAACAGGAGCCGTCGCCCGCGTTCGATCTTTTCTACTCCGGCCTGCACGGCCGCATGCTCGGTCTCGCCGCGTCGCTCGTCGCGCGCATCGGCGGCAGACACTCGCCGACGACGGCCGATCGCCTGACGGCGCTCACGATCGTCGGCGATGTGCTCGTCTTCCGGGTCGCGCGGGCGACGGCGATCCGCTTCCTCGGCTGGGACTCGTTCGGCCCGAAAGAGGTCGCGCGGATCAAGAAGGCCCTGCGCCGCAACATCGGCGCGATGCTCGGCGTCTCGACGGAGTGAGCGCATGCGCAAGCGGATCGTCGTCGTTCTTCTCATCGCGCTCGTCGCCGCGGGCGCCTCGGTCTGGTATCTCCTGTCGGACGATGACGAGCATCGGCCGCTCACGCTCTACGGCAACGTCGACATTCGCGAGGTCGATCTCGGCTTTCGCGTCCCGGGACGGCTCGCCGTGATGCATTACGAGGAGGGCGACCGCGTCGCGGCCGGGGCGCTGCTCGCCGAGCTCGACGACGCACCGTACCAGCATGCGCTGCATGCGGCGCGAGCGCGGGTCCGCATCGCGGAGGCGCGCGTCGCGCTCTACCGGAGCGGCAGCCGGCCGCAGGAGATCGAGCGCGCCGAGGCGAACGTGCGCGAGGCGCGCGCGGCACTCCGCAACGCCGAGCAGGAGCTCGAGCGTCTGCGCGGGCTCGACGCGCGCGGATTGACGTCGGAGAGCAGCGTCGATCAAGCCGAGGCCCGCCGCGACGAGGCCGCGGCACGCCTGCGCGCGGCCGAGGAGGCGCTCGCGCTCGCGCGGGCCGGCTTCCGCGACGAGGAGATCGCCGCGGCCGAGGCCGAGCTCGAGCTTGCGCGTGCGGAGGCGGCCCGTCTCGAGACCGAGCTCGACGATACCCGTCTCGAGGCGCCGGCGGACGGCACGATCATCACGCGAATCAGGGAGCCGGGCTCGATCGTCGCGGCCGGCGCGCCGGTCTACACGCTGTCGCTCGACAAGCCGGTTTGGATTCGCGCGTACGTCGAGGAGCCCGATCTCGGCAGGATCGCGCCCGGCATGACGGCCTACGTCGAGACGGACAGCTCGCCGCGTCGCTACCGCGCGCGCGTCGGCTTCATCTCGCCGCGTGCCGAGTTCACGCCGAAGAACGTCGAGACCGTGGATGCGCGTGCGGACCTCGTTTATCGGGTTCGGATCATCGTCGACGACGATGCAGCCGGATTGCGGCAAGGCATGCCCGTGACGGTCTTCTTCGATGCGAATCGCGCGGCCGCGTCGCCGGCAGAGGCCGTGCGCGATCGATCGCCATGAGCGGCGACGAGGCGCTCGAGACGCCCGCAATCGCGCTCCACGGCGTCACGAAGCGCTTCGGGCGGACGCCCGTGCTGTCGGCCGTCGACGCGCGCTTCTACCCCGGCCGGCTGACCGGGCTCGTCGGCCCGGACGGCAGCGGCAAGACGACGCTGATGCGGCTGATGGTAGGGCTGCTCCGCCCCACGGAGGGCCGCATCGAGATCGCCGGCCGCGACACCCGCCTTGACGCCGACGAGATTCACGCGCTGATCGGCTATATGCCTCAGCGCTTCGGGCTCTACGAGGACCTCACGGTCGCCGAGAACCTCGAGCTCCATGCGAAGCTCAAGCGCCTCGGGGGCGCGGAGCGCCGGCGCGCGTTCGACGCGGCGCTCGCGTTCACGCGGCTCGAGCCCTTCACCGGCCGACTCGCGGGGCGGCTCTCCGGCGGGATGAAGCAGAAGCTTGGGCTCGCGTGCGCACTGCTCGCGCGTCCGCCCGTGCTGTTGCTCGACGAGCCGAGCGTCGGCGTCGATCCGCTGTCGCGACGGGAGCTGTGGCAGATCGTCCGGCGGCTTGCAAAAGAGGGTATGGCGATCGTCTGGTCGACCGCCTATCTCGACGAGGCGGAACGATGCGACGACGTGCTGCTCCTGAACGACGGCCGCGTCTGGTTCGCCGGCAGCCCGGCCGTGCTCTGCGAGCGCGTCGCGGCGCGCTCGTTCCAGATCCAGGGCGCTGCCCGAGATCGCCGTGCGCTCCTCGCACGGGCGCTCGACGATCCGCGCGTTCGCGACGGCGTGATCCAGGGCGACACGGTGCGCGTCGTCGTCGCAGCAGCCGACGACGGCACGCGCGCGGACCCGGCGGCCGTTGCCGACCTCGAGCGCCTCGCCGCCGACGCGGGAGGAAGCCTCGTGCCGGTCGCGCCGCGCTTCGAGGACGCATTCATCGATCTCTTGGGCGGCGGGCCGGGCGGCCGCTCGCCGCTCGCCGAGCGCGTCGAGCCGGTCGAGCTCGGCACCGGGATCGCGGTCTCGTGCCGCGGCCTGACGAAGCGCTTCGGGAGCTTCACGGCGGTCGACCGCGTGACGTTCGATGTCCGGCAAGGCGAGATCTTCGGTCTGCTCGGCCCGAACGGCGCCGGCAAGTCGACGACGTTCAAGATGCTGTGCGGGCTGCTTCGGCCGACGTCCGGCACGGCCGAGGTCGTCGGACACGACCTGGCCCGCGCCGGGGCCGCCGCGAAGCAGCGCGTCGGCTACATGGCGCAGAAGTTCTCGCTGTACGGGCTCTTGTCCGTGCGCCAGAACCTCGAGTTCTTCGCCGGCATCTACGAGCTCAGCGGACGTGTGCGGCGCGAGAGGATCGACGAGATGATCGAGACCTTCGAGCTCGAACGGTACCTCTCGAGCTCGCCGAACGACCTGCCGCTCGGCTTCAAGCAGCGGCTCGCGCTCGCGTGTGCGCTGATGCACCGGCCGGCCGTGCTGTTCCTCGACGAGCCGACGTCCGGCGTCGATCCGATCACGCGCCGCGAGTTCTGGACGCACATCAACGGGCTCGTCCGCAAGGGCGTGACGATCCTGGTGACGACCCACTTCATGGACGAGGCCGAGTATTGCGACCGCGTCGCGATGATCGATCGCGCGCGCCTGATCGCCGTCGCGCCGCCGGACGAGCTCAAGGCGCGCGCGGCGTCGCCCGCGCTGGCTTCGCCGACGATGGAGGACGCGTTCGTCACGATGGTCGAGGCGCACGGCCGCGCCGAGGAGCGCGCGGCGTGACGGGGCGAGCGCAGCGCGCGGCGAGCGGCTTCAGCCTGCCGCGGCTCGCCGCGATCATGAAGAAGGAAAGCCTTCAGGTCGTCCGCGATCCGTCCAATGCGCTGATCGCGTTCGTGCTGCCGGTCGTGCTGCTTTTTCTCTTCGCGTTCGCGATCTCGCTCGACGTCCGCGGCGTCAAGGTCGGCGTCGTCGTCGAAAGCGACGGCGCGCCCGCACGCGAGCTCGCGGCCGCTTTCGCGGCGACCCGCTATTTCGACGTCGAGCTCGCGCGCGACCGCCGCGAGCTCGAGCCGCTGCTCGTCGCGGGCCGGCTCCGCGGCATCGTCGTGATCCCGCAGGACTTCTCGGAGCGGCTCGCAGACGGGCGGACGGCGAGCGTGCAGGTGCTGACCGACGGCTCGTCGCCGAACACGGCGAGCTTCGTCGCGAACTACGCGCGCGGCGTCGTGACGACGACGTTCGCCGCGAGCCCTGGCGACCTGGGGGCGCGTGCGGACTCGGGCCCCGTCTCCGTCGAGCCTCGCTTCTGGTACAACCCGGACCTCGAGAGCCGCGCGTTCATCGCTCCCGGCGCGATCGCGATCGTGATGACGATGATCGGCACGATGCTGACCGCGCTCGTGCTTGCCCGCGAGTGGGAGCGGGGCACGATGGAAGCGATGATGGCGACGCCGGTCGGCATCGGCGAGTTCCTGATCGGGAAGCTCCTGCCGTACTTCGGTCTCGGGCTCGGCGCGACGCTCGTCTGCGCGATCGCGGCCGAGGCGTGGCTCGGCGTGCCGCTCGAGGGCTCGGTGCCGGCGCTCCTCGCGCTGTCCGCGGCGTTCCTGATGCCGGCGCTCGGGCTCGGTCTCCTGATCTCGGCGGCGACGAAGAACCAGTTCGTCGCGTCTCAGCTTGCGCTCTTCTCCGGCTTCCTGCCGGCGTTTCTGCTGTCGGGGTTTCTGTTCGAGATCGACAGCATGCCGGAGCCGATCCAGTGGCTCACGCGGATCGTCGCGGCGCGGTACTACGTCGCGGGGCTGCAGACGCTCTTCCTGACGGGCGACGTGTGGCCCGAGCTCGCGCGGTCGATCGGGCCGATGCTCGGCCTCGGCGCCGGCTTCTTCGGGCTCGCGGCGCTCAACACGCGTAAACGGCTCGAGTGACGGTGACCCGAGGGGCGCGATGCTGGTCCGGCTCGTTGCACAGATCAGGAAGGAGATGCTGAGCGTGCTGCGCGATCCGCGCAGCCGCGCGGTGCTCGTCGGTCCGCCGCTCCTCCAGCTTTTCGTGTTCGCGTTTGCCGCGACGCTCGAAGTCGAGAACGTCGCCGTCGCGGTCGTCGACCGGGACGCAGGCCGCTGGTCGCACGAGATCGTCGAGCGGATACGTGCGACGCGGATGGCGCGCGACGTGATTCCGGTCGAGTCGCACGCGGCGCTCGCCGAGATCCTCGACCGGCGCGACGTTCTGCTCGGCATTGCGTTCCAGGCCGACTTCTCGCGGCGGATCGAGGCGGGCGCGACGGCGCCGATGCAGGTCGTGCTCGACGGCCGGCGCGGCAACTCCGCGCAGATCGCGCTCGGCTACGTCAATACCATCGTGGCCGACGTGAACGCCGACATCGCGCGGAAGCGCGGCCGCGAGCCGCCGCAAGCGATCGACGTGATTCCGCGCCACCTGTTCAACGCGAACCTCGAGTATCTGTGGTTCACGGTCCCCGCGCTCGTCGGCATTCTGTCGATGTTCTCGGCGCTGATCCTGACGTCGCTTTCGATCGCACGGGAGCGCGAGCTCGGCACGTTCGAGCAGCTGCTCGTGTCGCCGGCGTCGCGGCTCGAGATCATCGTCGGCAAGTGCGTGCCGGCGCTCCTCGTCGGCACGTTGCTCGCGTCGGTGATGATCGGCGCCGGCGTTTACGTCTACCGGATCCCGTTCACGGGCTCCATCGCGCTCCTCTACGGTGCGCTCGTGCTCTTCATGCTGTCCGTCGTCGGCGTCGGTCTGATGATCTCGTCGGTCAGCCGAACCCAGCAGCAGGCAATCCTCGGCGCATTCGCGGCGGGCGTGCCCCTCGTCGTGCTGTCGGGCTTCGCGACGCCGGTCGACAACATGCCGCGCGCGCTCCAGGTCGTCGCGGCGGCCGACCCGCTGCAGCACTTTCTCGTGATCGTGCAGGGCGTCTTCCTGAAGGCGCTGCCGCCGGATGCGGTCGCTGCGCATCTCTGGCCGATCGCCGCGATCGCCGTCGTGACGCTCGGCGGCGCGCTCGTGCTCGTCGGCCGACGGCTCGCGTGACGCAGAGCTCGTTGGGCGCCCGGCACGATGGTCGCCGGTGCGATGACGAAGCCGTGCAGCTTCCGTCCCGCAGGGTCTCACCGCCACGGCGTCGTCGACGCTCGCTTCGTGTCCGACGTGCGTGGCATGAATGTTGCTCCTATTTTTGCGTAATCACGACCTGCGTTGCGCACTCGCCACTTCTCGAGCCGATTCCCGGCCGTCCCGCCTGACGAAACGCGCAACCGTTGAGCTCGTCCAGCTTGGCTAGAGGAGGGTCGACATGAACGCTCGCCGGTCACGCTTGGCGCTCGCCGCACGGCGCCGACTCGCAAACGCCATCTCGATGTCGTTGAAGACGGGCCTCTGCACCGCGCCGCTCGCGATCGGCGGCTTCGTCGGCGTCGCGCACGCGCAGCAGGGCGGCGCGCAAGCCGCCGTCGAGGAGGTCGTCGTCACGGGATCGAGGATCCAGCGCACCGGCATGGTGACGCCGACGCCGGTGACCGCAGTCGAGGCGGACGATCTATCCGCGATGGCGCCCGGCAACCTCGTCGAGTCGATGAATCAGCTGCCGCAGTTCTTCAACAACGACAGCCCGCAGACGCAGTTCAATTTCGCCGGTTCCGCGGGCGCGAGCAACCTGAACGTCCGCGGAATCGGTGCGAACCGGACACTGGTGCTCCTCGACGGCCGCCGCATCGTGTCGTCGAACCGGCTCGGCACGACGGACATCAACGTGTTCCCCGAGGCGATCCTGCAGCGCGTGGAGGTCGTGACCGGCGGCGCGTCCGCCGCGTACGGCTCGGATGCGGTCGCGGGGGTCGTGAACTTCATCCTGAACACCGAGTTCACCGGCATCGACACGCGCGTGCAGGGCGGCATCACCGACCGCGGCGATGCGGAGAACTTCGAAGGCGCGTTCACGTTCGGCACCGAGCTTGGGGACGCGGGCCACCTGATCGTCTCGGCGGACGTGTTCGATCAGCGCGGCGTCGACGGTTACGAGGACCGCGACTGGTATCAGGGCTGGGGCACCGTGACGAATCCCGAGTGGGTCGCGTCGAACGGCACGATCGGGCCCGAGCTCATCATCGCGCCGAACGTCGTCTCGACCGAGTACACATTCGGCGGGCTGATCCGCGCGCCCGGCACGCCGCTCGACCGGCTGATGTTCCTGCCGGACGGCTCCGTCGCGCCGTTCGTGCAGAGCAGGCTCAGCGTCTACGACACCGGCACGCAGTCGCAGTCGATCGCGCCCGAGTATGGCGGCGGCAGCGGCGACAACATCGAAGCGGACCGCGGCGGCGAAGGCGGCCTCGTGCCGAGCATCGATCGCGAGAGCGCGTTCGTGCGCTACGGCCACGAGCTGTCGCCGAGCCTCGACGTGTTCGGGCAGCTGATCTACGGGCGCAGCGAGACGAACGCCCCGGCGTTCACGTCGCTGATGTTCGGGCCGTGGCGCGCGACGCTCTTCTCCGACAACGCGTTCCTGCCGGAATCCGTGCGCGCGCTGATGGCGGCGGAAGGCCTCACGTCGGTCGGGTTCTCGCGGCTCGCGAGCACCGCGGACCTGGGCGTCGCGCGCTTCGAGCAGGAGAACACCACGCTGTCCGGCACGGTCGGCTTCACGAAGGAGTTCGCCGGCGAAGGCCTCTTCGACGGCTGGTCGCTCGACGGCTACTACCAGCTCGGCCGGAACGACAACCGGATCCGCGAGTTCAACTTCGCGCGCGTCGATCGGATCTTCATCGCGATGGATGCGGTCACCGCCCCCGACGGCACGATCGCGTGCCGGGCCGCGCTGTTCGACCCCGTGACGTACGGCGACTGCATCCCGCTGAACCTGCTCGGCGAGGGGCGCGCGTCGCCCGAGGCGATCGCGTGGGCGACGGAAGGCACGAAGCGCGTGCTGGCCGACCTCGAGCAGACGTTCGCGGAGCTCGTGATGAACGGCGAGGTTCTCGAAGGACGGCAGGCGGGCGTGACGTCGATCGCATTCGGCGCATCGTTCCGCGAGGACACGATCGAGCAGGTCGTCGACGACGTCACGAACCCGACGAACGATCCGGACTTCGACGCCGTGCCGTTCAACGATCCGGCGCGCGGCATCCAGGGCATTCCGCTCGCGTTCCAGGGCACCGCGACGGGCTTCCAGTTCTCGACGTCGCCGAACATCGACGGCGGTTTCCAGGTCCGCGAGGTCTTCGGCGAGATGCTGTTTCCGATCGTGTCCGGCGCAAGCGCCGCCGAGCGGCTCGACCTCAATCTCGCCGCGCGCCTCGCGGATTATTCCGGGAGCGGCAGCGTCTGGTCGTACAAGGCGGGTCTCGACTGGCAGATCGTCGAGCCGCTCAGGCTCCGCGGCACGTTCTCGCGCGACGTCCGCGCGGCGACGCTGTCCGAGCGGTTCGATGCGCAGGGGCAGGGCTCGTCCGCGGACGATCCGTTCCTCGGCAACATCAACTACGCGTTCGGGCAGATCATCGGCGGCAACCCGGAGGTCGATCCGGAGGAGGCGGATACCGTGACCATCGGCTTCGTCTATCAGCCGAACGCGGCGCCCGGCGTCTCCGTCTCGGCCGACTGGTTCGAGATCGACATAGCGGGCGCGATCGATCAGCTCGGCACGCAGCGGATCATCGACGACTGCTTCCGCGGCGCGGCGGAGCTCTGCAATCTGATCACGCGGTCCGACGAGATCCTGCCCGGCGAGCCGATCGGCCGCATCACGCAGGTCCGGAACGTGTTCCTGAACGTCGCGGCCGCGAAGGTCAGCGGTGTCGACCTCGAGGCGACGTACTCGCGCGACGTCGGCGCGGGTGCGCTGTCGGTGCGCGGGCTCGTGAGCTACCTCGACGAGAACTCGATCACGAACGTCGGCGTGCCGACCGACGACGAGGCGGACGACATCCTCGCGGGGCTGCCGCGCTGGAAGGCGACGGTGCAGGGCACGTGGTCACGGGGACCGTTCTCGCTGTTCGTTCAGGAGCGCTATATCGGCAGCGGCAAGCGCAACAACGACGACCTCGAGGGCAACGTGCCGCCGCCGCCGGACATCACGGGCTCGACGATCAGCGACAACACGGTGTCGTCGGCGCTCTACACGGATCTGCAGCTCTCGTACAGGTTCGACCGGCCGAGCGGCGCGAGCTGGGCCGTCTTCGCGAACGTGACGAACGTTTTCGACGAGGATCCGCCGATCGTCGCGGGCTTCTTCAACTTCTTCGGGGCGACACAGGTCAACGAGGCCCTGTACGACGTGCTCGGCCGGCGCTACACGGCGGGGTTCACGTACGAGTTCTGAAGCCTTGCGGCAGGCAGGGGGTGCGCCGCCCCGGCGTGCCCCCGGTCGCCCGGCGAATTCCAATATCCACAAAATCTGTGGATAAGGTTGTGGAAATGCCGCTCATTTCCCCGACGAGCCTGCGCGGCTGCTGGACTTCCGTTAGCTTGATCACAAAACGGCCACATTTCGGGGTCGATGCCCCCCGTCGGCCCTACGCCTTCAGGCGGTACCCGGTCCGGAAGATCCAAGCGACGATCGCGAGGCAGATCGCGAGGAACGCGAGCGTCATCGCGACGCTGATGCCGACGTGCACGTCGGAGATCTCGTAGAAGCTCCAGCGGAAGCCGCTGATCAGGTACACGACCGGATTGAACAGCGTGATCTTCTGCCAGATCTCGGGCAGCATGTCGATCGAATAGAACGTGCCGCCCAAGAACGCGAGCGGCATCACGATCAGCATCGGCACGAGCTGCAGCTGCTCGAAGCTCTGCGCCCAGATGCCGATGATGAAGCCGAACAGGCTGAACGT
>CAZKNH010000108.1:0-10313 GCA_964553875.1 uncultured Gammaproteobacteria bacterium
TCAAGCCGCTCGACGGCATCCTCACCGGCATCACGAACGACGCGATTCACATCCTGGATCCGTCCCGCTCCATCGAGCTGACCGCGAACTTCTGGTTCTCGGTGGCGTCGGTGATCATGCTGACCGTCGTCGTCTCGCTGATCACCGAGAAGATCGTCGAGCCCCGTCTCGGGGAATACACCGGCGAGCGTCCGCCTGCCGTGCGCGACGACGACGGCATGTCCGCCGACGAGTCGCGCGGCCTGAAGTACGCGACGTGGGCGCTTCTCGCGACGCTCGCCGTGTTCGCGCTGCTGACGTTGCTGCCGGGCGCGCCGCTCCGCAACCCGGATACCGGCAGCATCCTCGCCGATTCCCCGTTCATGAACGGCCTCATCGTCTTCGTGACGGTGCTGTTCCTCGCCGCGGGCTGGGCCTACGGGTTCGGCGCAAGGACGATGCGCAGTTCAGTCGACGCGATCAATGCGATGGAAAAGGCCATTCGCGGCCTTGCCGGACTGATCTTCCTGCTCTTCGTCATCAGCCAGTTCCTTGCGTTCTTCACGTACACGAACCTCGCGACGCTCGCCGCCGTGTCGCTCGGCGACGCGCTCGAGAGCGCGGGACTGAACGCGCTGACGCTCTTGATCGGCTTCGTCTTCGTCGTCGCGCTCCTCGACCTGATCATGACCGGCGCGATCCCCAAGTGGGCGATCTTCGCGCCCGTCTTCGTGCCGCTCCTGATGCGACTGAACGTCGATCCAGAAGCCGTGCTCGCCGCCTACCGTGTAGGCGACAGCCCCGTCAACGCGATCTCGCCGTTGAATGCCTACTTCGCGCTGATCGTCTCCTTCGCGATGAAGTACGACCCGAAGGCCGGCGTCGGGACCGTCATCGCGCTGATGCTCCCTTACGTCGTCATCCTGTTCATCGTGTGGACGTTGCTGCTGGCCGCGTGGCACGTGCTCGGCCTGCCCTGGGGTCTGTGATTCGCCGGCTATGCCCGTGAGAGAGGAGCCCGACAATGACGATCGAAAGCGTGCGGCCAATCTCGGCCGCGATGCGGGAATCGACCGGCAATACATCAGGACCGGTCAGCCTCGAAACGACGAGCGCCGCTCCCGCGGAGGTGAAAGCAGGCGTGCTCGTCGTCGGAGCGTTCGCCGACGGGGCGTTGCCCGCGCCCGCCAGCGAGATCGATTCCGCGTCGAAGGGCAGGCTGTCGGCGCTGATCGAGCGCGGCGACCTCGAGAGCAAGGCGGGTGCGACCGTGCTGCTTCACGACCCGCCCGGCGTCGCCGCGCAGCGTGTGCTCGTCGTGAGCCTCGGTCCGCGCGAGGAGTTCGACGACAAAGCGTTCCGCAAGGCGCTCGGCGGCACTGCCAAGACGCTCGCTAGCGCCAAGGCCGCAGACGCTGCAGTCACCCTCGCCGCGATCGACGTGCCCGGCCGCTCGCTCGCGTGGCGGACGCGGGA
This sequence comes from uncultured Gammaproteobacteria bacterium, assembly GCA_964553875.1. GTDB lineage: Bacteria > Pseudomonadota > Gammaproteobacteria > Steroidobacterales > Rariloculaceae > ZC4RG20. Next base: position 1,456 of record CAZKNH010000108.1, read on the forward strand.
AACGGCGCGAATGCTTGCAGACGGCTTGTACCGCTTCGATGCGCCGAAAACGAACGGAGCGAAGACGGCAGAGCGCGGCGCGCACAAGATCGTTCTCGCCAGCGGAAACGGCGTGTCGGAAGACATCGAGGCGGCCGTGCGCCGCGGCGCGGCGACGGCCGAGGGCATGGCCCTCGCGCGGGATCTCGGGAACCTCCCCGCCAACATCTGCAATCCCGAGCACTTCGCGGAGACGGCGCGACGAATGGCAAAGGAGCTGCCGGTCGAGGTCGACGTGCTCGAGCGCGAGGACATGGCGAAGCTCGGCATGAACGCGGCGCTCTCGGTCGGCCGCGCGTCGGGCAATCCGTGCAAGCTCGTCGTCATGCACTACCGCGGCGGGGGCAACGCGAAGCCGATCGTGCTGATCGGCAAAGGCGTCACGTTCGACACCGGCGGCATCTCGCTCAAGCCCGGCGAAGACCTCGACATGATGAAGTACGACATGTGCGGCGCCGCGAGCGTATACGGCGTGATGCAGACGATCGCGCGGCTCGGCTTGCCGCTCAATCTCGTCGTCGCCGTCAATGCCGTCGAGAACATGCCGGGCGGCGATGCGACACGTCCGGGCGACGTCGTGCGGTCGATGTCCGGCCAGACGATCGAGATCCTGAATACCGACGCCGAAGGCCGCCTCGGGCTGTGCGACGTGCTGACGTACGTCGAGCGATTCGAACCCGACTGCGTCATCGACGTCGCGACGCTGACCGGCGCCTGCGTCATCGCGCTCGGCAATGTCGCGAGCGGCCTCTTCGCGAACGACGACGCGCTCGCCGAGGAGCTTCTCGCCAGCGCCGAGGCGTCCGGCGACCGCGCGTGGCGGATGCCGCTGTGGGACGAGTATCAGGAGCAGCTGAAGAGCAACTTCGCCGACATGAGCAACCTCGGCGGGCGGCCTGCCGGCAGCGTGACGGCGGCATGCTTCCTCGCTCGTTTCGCGAAGAACTACCGCTGGGCGCACCTCGACATCGCCGGGACGAACGCCAGGTCCGGCGACGAGAAGGGCGCGACCGGACGCCCCGTGCCGCTCCTCGCGGAATTCCTGATGCGACGCGCCGATGCGAGCGGCTCGACGGTCGCTCAGCCGGGCAGGTGAACGCCGACGTCGCGAGTGCGACCGCACCGGTCGCGGAAACGGATGCTCGGGACGAGCCGCGCGCGTCGTGGATGCCGATGCTCACGATCGCGCTCGCGCAAATGCTGATGGTATTCAATGTATCGACGCTGCAGGTGTCGATCGACGGCATTGCGTCGAGCTTCAATGCGCCTGCGACGGCAATCGGCACGGCGATCGTGACCTACTCGCTCGTCGTCGCGGGCCTCATCATGCTCGGCGCACGGATCGCGCAGGTGATCGGCTCGCGGCGCGTGTTCCGTCTCGGCGTCCTGCTATTCGGCGCCGCGATGGGCGTGATGGCATTGAGCCAGGGCGTCCCGATGATGCTCGTCGCGCAAGTCGTAGCAGGGCTCGCCGCGGCGGGCCTCGTTCCAGCGCTGGTCGTGATGATCGCCGACCACTACAGCGGGCACCAGCGTGCGAAGGCCCTCGCGTGGCTCGGCGGCGCCCAGGCGCTCGGCATCGTGTTGGCGTTCCTGATCGCTGGCTACCTCGCGACGGCCGTCGGATGGCGATTCACGTTCGGCGGGCTCGTCGCCGTCGCCGGCCTCGTCTTCGTGCTCGCAGGCAAGCTCGGCGTGCGGCCCAAGCCCCCCGGCGTCAGCATCGACTGGACCGGTATCGTGCTCGCCGCAGCCGCGATCCTCTTGATCAGCGTAGGCGCGAACAACCTCACGGAATGGGGCGGGCTCCTGGCGCGCACGGCGGCGCCGTTCAGCGTGCTCGACCTGTCGCCTGCGCCGATGATGATCATCGCGGGCCTCTTCCTGATAGAGGGGTTCGTCGTGTGGTCCCGCCGGCGAGAAGCAACCGGCAAGACGCCGCTCGTCGCGCTCGACGTCGTCGATACGCCCGCCGAGCGCGCGGCGCTGCTCGCGATGTTCACGATAGGCGCGATCGGCTCGGGCCTCACGTTCTTGATCCCGCTCTATATTCAGGTCGTCCAGGGCGGCAGCGGCCTCGACACCGCCGCGGCCGTGATCCCGTTCTCGCTCGCGAGCTTCGCGGCGGCCGTGCTCGTCGTCGCGCTCTATCGCTTCGCGAGCCCGCGGCTCATCGCGCGCTCCGCTTTTCTCGTCACGACGGTCGCGCTCGCGTTCCTCGCCGCCGTCATCCGCAACGATTGGGGCAGCGGCATGGTCATGACCGGCATGGTGCTCGCGGGTCTCGGCGAGGGCGCCCTCGTCGCGCTTCTCTTTAACGTGCTCGTTTCCGCGTCGCCGAAGGAGCTCGCGGGCGACGTCGGATCGCTCCGCGGCTGCACGAACAATCTCGCCGCCGGCGTCGGCACGGCGGTCGCGTCGGCGCTCGTCGTCAGCGTTCTCGGGACCGGCGTGCATCGGGAGCTCGTGCACAATCCGCTGATTCCGGACGAGCTCAAGGCCGAGTTCAATCTCGACGATGTGCCCTTCGTGGGCAACGATCGTCTGCTTGCCGTGCTCTCGACGACGAACGCGACGGACGAGCAAACGAACGAGGCCGTGAGGATCAATACCGAGGCGCGGCTCGTCGCGCTCAAGATCTCGTTCTTCGCGCTGTCGGGCCTCGCGCTCCTCGCGTTCTTCCCTTCCGGCGCGCTGCCCGGGCACGCGCGGGGCAACGTCCCGGGAAGCGGTTGAGCCATGGCGCAGTCGGTTTCCGCGCGAGCCGCAGAAACCGAGGCACGTGCTTCGTGGCTCCCGCTGGTCGTCATCGCGCTCGCGCAGCTCGCCCTCGTCTTCAATCTTGCGACGCTCAAGGTGTCCGTCGACGCGATTGCGGAAAGCCTCGGAACGTCCGCGAGCGCCGTGAAAACCTCGATCGTCCTTCATTCCCTCGTCGTCGCCGCTTTCATCATGCTCGGCGCGCGGCTGACGCAACGCTTCGGCAGTCACCGCGTGTTCCGCACGACCACCGCAACGATGGGCGCGGCGATGATGGTGATGGCCGTTGCTCGAGACGCGAACTCGATCATGCTCGCGCAGATGATCGCGGGAGTAGCGTCCGCCGCGCTGATTCCGACGTCGGTCGTGATGATCTCGGACACTTACCGCGGCCGCCAACAGTCTCAGGCCCTCGGCTGGCTCGGGGGCATGCAGGCGATCGGGATCGTGCCGGCATTTCTCGTCGCGGGCTTCCTCGCCGCGTCGGTCCAATGGCGCGCGACATTCGTGCTGCTCGCCGTTTTCGCCGTGGGGCTCTGCCTCTCGAGCGTGACGCTACGCGGCGCCGACGCGCGCGGAAGGATCCACATCGATGCCGTAGGATTCGTCCTGGCCGCGTCCGCGATGCTCTCGATCGGCATCGGCGTGGACAGGCTCGCCTACTGGGGCGTGTGGCGAGCGCGGTCCGCCGCGCCGCTCGATCTCCTCGACGTGTCGCCGGCACCGATCGCGATCCTCGTGGGGATCCTGCTCCTGCATGCGTTCGTCGTGTGGACACGCCGGTGCCGCGCGAGCGGGCGCACGCCGCTCTGCGCGCCCGAAGTCCTCGGCAGCGGACGGGAAGGGTCGGCGCTGTTGTCGATGTTCGCGATCGGCGCGATCGGCGCCGGCTTGACGTTCCTCCTGCCCCTCTACATCGAGGTCGTGCAGGGGCGCACGAGCCTCTACACGGCCATCGCTCTCGCGCCTTTCACGTTCGCGAGCTTCGTGACGGCGATCCTCATCGTGCGTTTCGACGCACGTTTCGGCGCGCGGCGCATCGCGCAGATTGCATTTCTCGTCGTCGCATGCGGGCTCACGCTGCTCGGCGCGACCGTGCACAACGACTGGAGCAATGCGATGGTCGTGCTCGGGCTGATCGTCACCGGCCTAGGTGAAGGTGCGCTCGCGACGGTGCTGTTCAAGCTGCTCGCGTCGACCGTCCCGAAGGACGTCGCGGGAGACGTCGGCTCCGTATGCGGCAGCACGAGCTTCCTGGGCTCGGGCGTCGGCACGGCTATCGCTGCAGGGCTTCTCGTCGGTGTGCTCGGCTCGAACGTGCAGCGTCACGTGTCCGAGAACCCGCTGATCTCGGCGGACTTGCGGGCGCAATTCGACCTCGACAGCCCATCGTTCGTCAGCAACGACCAGTTGCTCCGCGCGCTCGAGCGGGCTAATGCGACTCCGGAGGAGGTGAGCGAGGCGGTGCGGATCAATACCGAGGCGCGGCTCGCGGCGCTCAAGGTCTCGTTCTTCGTGCTCGCGGGGCTCGCGCTCCTCGCGTTCATTCCCGCGGCCGTCGTGCCCGATTCCCGGCGACCACCTTACAGAGCTCGGCACCGAAGAACAGCATCTGGAAAACGACATTCATCCACAGCATGAGAACGAGCAGCCCGCCGAACGCGCCGGAGGCGCTCGGCGCGCTCCCGAGATAGAGCCCGTAGAGCGCGAGGATCTCGGCCGCCACGACCCAGGCGATCGTCGAGACGAGCACGGCGAGCCAGATATCGTTCCAGCCGAGCCGCACGGGCGGCAGCACCTTGTACAGGATCGCGAACGTGATCGCCGCGAGCAGCACGGACCCTGCCGGCGGAAGCACCTGCTCGACGGCCGAGCCGAGCAACGGAAGGCCTCCGACGGCACGGACGATCCACTGAGAGACCGCGATCAGCGTCAGCGCGGCGAGGAGCAGCGCGCCGCCGCCGAGCACCATCACGAACGACAGCGCACGCTCGAGAATCGTCTCCCGCACGACGCTTCCGACGCGCCCTGCGATCAGCGGCGGATCGCGCTTCCAGATCGCGCGAAAGCTCATTCTGAGATGTCGAAACAGGACCGACGCCGTGAGCAGAAGACCTGCCACGGCGAGCACCGTCGCGCCGAGCGACTCCTTTTGTAGCGTATCGAGCAGACTCTCGATCGTCCCGTGAATCTCGCTCCCGAACCTGAGCGCGATCTGCTCGAGCAGCCGGCGCTCGACTTCCGCGGCGCCTTCCGAGAAACGAAGGAGCAGCCCGATCACCGACAGGAGCAACAGAAGGAGCGGCACGAGCGATACGAACGCGTAGTAGGCCATCGCCGCCGCGAGGTAGCGCCCGCGGTCGCGCTCGTATTCGACCCAGGCGGCTCGCAGCACGCGGACGAAACCGGAACGGCCGTGGATGCCGGTCGAGCCCCTACGTTCTCCGACGGGAGGCGATCCTTGCGCGGGCGCAGCCGACACCGATGGCCCGTCGCGCTCGCTCAGAACGAGCGTCCGATCGCGAACGAGAGCCCGAGATCGCTGTTCTCGAGTCCTTCCGGCGGATCGCTGTCGTAGCTCTCGTAGACGCTCACGCTCCAGTGCACGTTGCCGATGATCGAGCGCTCGAGCCGTGCATCGAGCTCGACGCGCCGTCTCGAGCGGTCGAAGCTGAAATACGTCGTCGCGTTCGTCGACACCTGCGTATCGCCGCCGAGCTCGAACCAGTCCCATTCGACCGTCACGAACGCCTCTGCGCTGTCCTCCCTCCCCGGGACGCCGCGGTAACGTTCCCGGTCCGCCGCGAGGCCGCCGTAGAGGGCCACGACCGCGCGGTTCGACTGGAGCACCGTCCGGCCTCCTCCGAAGCCGAGCAGCGTCCTGGCGTCGAGGTCGAGCTCGCGATCCTCTTCGATATGCAAACGGCCGATCGCGAACCAGCGCTCCCGAAGGAGGCGCCGCGATCGGATCTGAAAGTAATTGCGCCGCTGCGCCGTCTCGTCATCGACTTCGCTGACGATCGAATCGATCGAGAGCGTCGTCGCGTAGTTGCGCATCACGTTCTCGGCTTCGGCGTCGACCTTGAGGTCGAGCTCGTCGTTCGCGGTCAGAAAGTCGAGGCCGAAATCGACATAGCCGGACGTCCGCTCCGCGGGCGTGGCCGCGATCGGCGTGATGCGAACCACGGCCTCGGTCTCGAAGGCCGCAGGAGCGGTGCCGGCCGTGACGGCGAGTTGCCCGGGAGACGGCGAGAAGATCGACCCCGACAGACGCTCTCCCGTCTCGAGCTCCACATCGAAGTGACGCGGACTCGACAACGTCTCGACGTTGCTCCAGTCGATCTCGACCCGCCCGGCTCCTTCGATCGAGAAGGCGAGCTCGCCGCGCGCAAGCCCCAGGATCTCGCCTTCGAGCCGGTTGTCGGTCGTCAGGACGACGGTGTCTCTCTGATCCTCTTGCGCGTGCACGCAGCATGCCGCCGCGAGGAGCGTCCCGCTGGCCGCGCTCGACAAGGACTTCCGCATACCGCCGGCCTCCGCTCGCCATCGCCGCTCGGCAATTCGCCCGATGCTAGTAGGTGCACGCGCGTTCGTAACGTGGACTTTCGTCTAATGGCCCGCCTGGACGCGCCGCAGTGAAATGCATGGCCGGCATGAGCGCGCGAACCGCACACGGGCCAGCCTCCGATCAGGCATACGTCTCCACGGGCGCGCTGCCTCCTTCCCCGGCCGTCCAGGAGGCCGTGTCCGACGCGTACGAGCGCTACAGGATGAATACGGACGGACGGCTTTCGGAGGTCTACCCGAGCCTGGCCGCGGCCCGGCCGGACCGCTTTGGGATCTGCGTGGCGGACGTCGTCGGCAACCTCTATGCGGCCGGCGACGCGGAAGTCGAGTTCGCGATCATGAGCGTCGCCAAGCCCTTCGTCTTCGCGCTCGTCTGCGCGTCGGCAGGGCCGGCCCTGGCCCGCGATTGCATCGGCGTCAACGCCACGGGCCTTCCATTCAACTCCGTCGCGGCGATCGAGCGAAGCCCTGACGGCCGCACGAATCCGATGGTGAACGCCGGCGCAATCGCGGCGACGAGCCTCGTGCCGGGGACGACCGCGGACGCAAAGTGGCGGGCCATTCGAGAGGGTCTGTCCGGATTCGCCGGCCGCGAGCTCGAGCTCGACGAAGAGATCTACGCCTGCGCGTCGGCTTCCAACCATTGGAACCGCGCGATCGCCGAGCTCCTTGCGAGCTCGGCTTGCCTCTACTTCGATCCGGTCGAGTCGCTCGACCTCTACACGCGGCAGTCCGCGCTCGAGGTCACCGCCCGGGATCTTGCGATCATGGGCGCGACGCTCGCCGACGGTGGCGTCAATCCGCTCACAGGCGAGCGGGTCGTCGACGCCGCGGTCTGCCGCTACGTCCTCGCGGTGATGACGACCGCGGGTCTCTACGAGACCTCGGGAGACTGGCTGTACGACGTCGGGCTTCCGGGGAAGAGCGGGATCGGCGGCGGCATCGTCAGCGTGTCGCCCGGCAAGTGCGGGCTCGGCACGTTCGCGCCGCTGCTCGACGCCGCGGGGAACAGCGTGAAAGGGTGTCTCACCGCGGCATTGCTGTCGAAAAAGCTCGGCCTCGATCTCTTCGCGTCCGAGCCTTCCCGCACGATGGCGTCGGGCAATGCCGCCTAAGCGTTCGCGGACGTGCCGCAAGCGGGCAACGCAACATGAAAAGCCGCTCCGCCTTCGCCGCGGTTCTCCGCCCAGATGCTCCCGTTATGCGCGTCGACGATGGACTTCGCGATCGCGAGCCCGAGACCGATACCGTCCTGCTTCGTCGTGAAGAACGCGTCGAATACGTTCGAAAGCGCGTCGGGGGCGATCCCCTGTCCGGAGTCCGCCACGACGACCTCGACGCCGTCGTCGATACGGCGCGTATACAGCAAGAGCCGACGTTCCTGCACGTCGCGACGGTCCATCGCGTCCATCGCGTTCAGGAAAAGACCGAGCAGCACCTGCTGAAGGCAAATGCGATCGGCTCGGACCGGCGGCAGCGCGTTCTCGAGCTCCGCCTCGACCAGGATGCACCGACGCTTTGCCTCACCGCTGAGGAAGCGCAGCGCGTCGTTCGCGACGTCGTTCACGTTGAGCGCATGGAACAAAAGCGGGCGCTTGCGCACGAGCCCGCCGATCCGCTCGACGATGTCGGTGGCCCGGCGTCCCGCGCTGACGATGTCGCTCAGTATCTCGCCGAGCACCCCGCTCATGGCGCCGCCGTCGCCGCGCTCGAGCATACCGAGTCCGGCGCTGGCATCGCCGATGATGGTCGTCAACGGCTGTGCGATCTCGTGCCCGATCGACGCGGTGAGCCTCCCGACGAGCACGAGGCGGGACGCGTGCGTCAGCTCCTCGCGCGCGGCTCTGAGCTCCGCCTCCGCGTGCCTCAGCTCCGTGACGTCATGGCAGCAATAGAGCCGCGTGCCGCCGTCGATCGATACGGCCTTCACGCTGATGGACACCACCCGCCGCTCACCGTGCTTGATCGCCACCTCGTGCTCGATGTTGCGGATCTCGCCGCGACGCCCGAGCTCGCTCGTGGCGAACAAGCGCCCGCCGAGGAGTGAATCGATGGAGCCGAGGGCGTAAACCTCCGCCGGGCTGTAGCCGAAAACGACGTGGACGTTAGGGCAGACGTACGTGAACCGGCCGTCGTCGTCCGTGAGCAGAACGGCGTCCGAGATGCTCGCGAACGCTGCGCGGTGAAGCTCCTCGAAATCGCGGAAGCCCACGTTCGCGCAAGTCCGACGGCCGTGGCTGCGATGCGTCATGCGGTCACCGAGTCGGAAAGAAGGCGCGAGCAACGGCCTTGCGGGCAATGATAGTCGACTACGAACGGTCTATCCCATGTGACGACGACCGAGTTGCCGCACTCGGTGGCAGGAGCTATTCTCGGTGAGCGTGAGTTATCCGCATGCGCGATGACGATCCAGGTCGCGACGATCACGACGTCGATCACGATCGCCGCGATCCAGAAGTAAAGCTTCAGATAGCGGAGGTACCTTCGCGACG
>CAZKNH010000108.1:10413-13672 GCA_964553875.1 uncultured Gammaproteobacteria bacterium
ACGATCGCCGCGATCCAGAAGTAAAGCTTCAGATAGCGGAGGTACCTTCGCGACGGACGAAAGCTTTGATTCTTTCTGCCCCGGACGGATCCCCGTGCTCTCCGCTCGTGGGCATCACCCCTCCGCGCCGGCCATGCGCATGCGGAGCTCCCGGAGCTCGTCGCGAATGTTTTCGATCAGCGCGAGCGCCTCGTCGGCGAGTGCTCCGCCCGACGTCGATGCCGCGGCCTCCTCTCTCGCACCGCGCATCCGCTCGTAGAGGAAATCGCGAAGCGGCTCCGGATCGCGGATGCCCTCGATCCTCATCGTCGGACCCGACGACTCGTGCGGGCGAGTGATCGTGCGCGGGTCCATCGCACGTTCTTACCAGGAAAGCATAGGCTCGACGAGGAACGCGAGTGTCAGAGAGACGGTTCCGCTGCCGGCACCTCGAGCTTCGAGCGCGACGGCACCTCGCCGAACATGACGCCGCGTGCCTCGAGCGCCGTTCGCAGGGGCGGGTATACGTCGTCCGGCCCGATGCCTTGCACCGCGAGCTCGCGTTCCAGATTCAGAACCCCGCCAAAGGCGGCGATGTAGCGCCTTGCGGCATCGCTCATCAGGCCATCGAGCTGAGCCGGCGGCAGGAGGCCCGGCTCCTCGAAGAGCCGGTCAGGCACACCGAGCGCCTCGACGCGGGAGCGCGTCACGCTCAGCACCTCACCGAAATCCGGCTCGAGGATCGGGTTTCCGCCGTCGGACTCGACGGGTAACAGGCTCGACACGATGTAGAACGTGACCTCGGAGCGAGGCGGCCGATAGGCCGCATAGATCCAGCGCACGCGCCGGTCGGGCAAGAGGCGCGTCACTTTCGCCGGCAGCTCCCCGAAACGAGCTTTCCCAACCTCGTATTCGAGCCCGAGGAGCGGATCGGTCATCCGCACCTGGGGCGTCGCCGTCAGCGGCAGTCCGCACAGAAGGGCGAGCGCGAGGAGGAGGCGTGCCGTTCGCTTCACGGCACGCTCATCAGGCCGCGAAACTTCGGCCGCAGAGGGCGGTTATAACGGAAGATTTCGTAGGCGACCTTTTCCTTTCGGTAGGATGCACCGGGATAGATATCGGTGCCCTGCTCGAAGTCCGACACCCAGCGAGTCCCGTTCCAGATCTGAATGTGCCCTGCGGTTCGGCCGCTCGGCGGCTGGAGCACGACGACGTCGCCCGGCTGCGGAACGTAGCCCTCTGGATCGACCTTCTGGAAACCGAGCCCTTCGAGGGTGGGACCGTAGTCCTTCGCGTACAGGGGTCGGGACGCGATCGGAATCTTCGCGCCACCCGCCTCGAGCGCCTGGCGCACGTAGCGCGCGCAGCGGCCCTGGCTGGTCTTGTGCGCATTCGCATCGAGATGCTCTATGACCTTGTCGAGGTCGATCTCGTCGACCGTCTCGGGCGCGGCAGCCTCGGGCACTTCCCCGCTACCGACCGGCCCTGGCTGGGGCATAGCGGTGCGAGCGAGCGTGCCGTCGTCGGAGCTCGCGGAGGGAACGACCGTCAAGCCAAGCACCCCTGGAATGCGAAAACCTGCCATCGCCTCCTCCGCGTCTTCGACTCCCTTCCACTGTGCCCCTCGGTCGGCGGAAGCATAAACCGCACGAGAGCGCCCAGCCAGGCAGCGCCTAGACCCTCACGTGCCGAGCCGGGACCCGCTATGCAAGCTGATCCCAGAACCGCTCGATCTCCCGCCGCAGGGCTTCATCCGGCAACACGCCGCGGCCAGCGAGCGTGTTGTCTTCCGCGTGGCTCGGGTCATCGGTTCCGGGAATCGCACACGTCACGGCCGGATGCGAGACGGCGTACTTGAGGAAGACCTGCGCCCAAGAATCGGCGCCGATCTCCCGAGCCCAGTCGGGCAACGGGCGCCCTGCCACCCTGCTGAACAGCGACCCGCCCTGGGCCCGGAAGGGCACGGCCAGCATCACGGCGATTCCGCGCTCCATGGCGAGCGGGAAGACATCGCTTTCGGCTGCGCGATTGCCGAGCGAGTAGTCGATCTGGATCCAGTCGAGCGGGTACTCGCGCATGTACTGCATCATCTGCGCGTGCTGCTGGCGGCTCACGGTGGTGATGCCGATGTAACGAGCGCGGCCGGATTCCTTCAGATCGAGCAGCGTCGGCATCAACGGCTCGACGCTGTTGATGCTATGAATGAACATCAAATCTATGGTCTCCACGCCGAGCCGCTCGAGCGATCGTTCGAAGCTCGGAAGCCCGCCGAGACCACGCCCGCCTTCGGCGTTGAATTTCGTCGCGATGAACATCTCGTTGCGCAGGTTGAGCTCGCCGAGCGCCCGGCCGATGACCGTTTCGCTCTCGCCATATGCCGCGGCGGTGTCGATCACACGTCCGCCGAGCGCGTGCATGCGCTCGAGCACGGCTTTCACGGCCTCGTAGTCCGCACGTCCGAACTGATTGGTGCCGATGCCGATGACCGGGACTCGTTCGCCGCTCGAAGGAATCGGGCGCGTGATGACGTCGCCGGACGTTTGTCCCAAGGCGCGAGAAGGCAGCGCCACCATGCCGGCGGCAAGGCCGACCTGCATGAGCTCGCGACGAGACATGAGTTTCGAGTTTTCGGTCATGACATGACTCCGCGCATGATGGAGAGAAACTTGTCGAGCCTTACGTTCGTGGCTGGTGCGGCCGAGTGCTGACGCAACGGGCTCGCCGTGTTCATACCAGTGAGAGGGGGATCTCGGCAAGCTGGGTTTACGAAGCATGCGAATTCCTCCGGACGTGATCGATCCCTGGAACCGCCTCGACACCGGTTTCGTGTTCTCGTGTGTGAGAGCGTTTCGGGGCCAGCGGTCGGATCGTTGATTGGATCGCTGCAAGTCCTGTGAGCCGGCGATCGACGGCATGACCGCGGCTCGGGCTTCCTTCGGGCCATTTCAGAATATATATTCTTTTTCGGGACCTACTCCTTCATGGACTGATCGCAGCGGTCATGCAATGGCGCCACCGCCGCGCGTCCTTGCATCGTCACCCCAGGAAACAAGGATCATTGCCATGGCTCACGCCGTGCTCGTCCGTCTCCCGATGGTGTGTGTCACCGCGATCCTCACCGCCGGTGCGCACGCGGCGTCCAAGATCGAGGGGCAAGTCGTCGACGTGAACGGCCGACCGGTTGCCGGCGCACAGGTCGTCTTCGATCGGGACGACGGGGCGCCCGGCGCGAGCGTCGTGACCGTGTTCACGGGCGAGGACGGCCGATTCGCCTTTCCCG
>CAZKNH010000109.1:0-13626 GCA_964553875.1 uncultured Gammaproteobacteria bacterium
GGGACGCGGTCGTCCGACATCGCCGCCAACACGATGGGCCATTCGCCGATGAGAGCCTACTCGACCCGGGAAGTCGCAGAGCTGCTCGGCGTCGCGCCCGAGCGCGTGCGCGCGCTCGCCCGTAACGTAATCGTCGAGCCCGCCCGCGACGAGCGCGGCCGCTTCAGATTCTCGTTCCAGGACATCGTGCTGCTGCGTCAGGCACAGGGGCTTTTGAACGGCAACAGCCATCCGCGCCGCGCATGGCGCGCGATGCGAAAGCTCACCCGGCAGCTGCACGGCCGTCCGCTGTCGTCGATTCGGCTCCGCGTCGAAGGCCGGGACGTGCTCGTCAGCGCGAGCAACACGACGTGGAATCCCGAATCCGGTCAGACGCTGTTCGACTTCTCGAACGATCGGTCGGGGCCCGCGACGAGCGTGTCGCTCGCCGAGCGCCGCTCCGCCGCGCTCGCGTCGCGGCTCGCGAAATCCGCCGACGACTGGTTCGAGCTCGGCATCGCGCTCGAGAGCGTCGGCGCGACGCTCGACGCCGAGGCGGCGTACCGCAACGCCTTCCGAGTCGACCCGTCGCACGTCGACTCGCGAATCAATCTCGGCCGGATGCGGCACGCCGCGCGCGCCCTCGACGAGGCCGAAGCGCTCTATCGCCAGGCGATTGCGCTCGCGCCGAAGCACGGCGTCGCACACTTCAATCTCGGTGTCGTGCTCGAGGACAAGGGTTCGATCGACGAGGCCATGCGCGAATATCAGGCGGCGCTCGCATGCGAGCCGCCGGTCGCCGAGGCCCACTTCAACCTCGCGCGGCTGTTCGAGCAGCGCGGCGACCAACGCATGGCACTGCGTCACCTCGCGTCGTTCAAGCGAATGAAAGACCGCTCGAGCTGAGCAGCTCTTCGTACATCGCGAGCGTCTCGGCGGCCGTACGCTCCACCGTGAAGCTCGTCGCGATGCGCCTCCGCGCGTTGCGGCCGAGCTCCGCACGAAACTCACGATCGACGTAGAGCCGCAGGATCGCCGCGCCGAGCGCCTCGGCATCGCCGGCGGGCACGACGAGCCCCGAACGCTCGTGCTCGACGAGCTCCGGATTGCCGCCCGCGTCGGAAACGATGACCGGCGTGCCGTACGCCATGGACTCGATCACCGCGCGGGGCAATCCTTCCCGGCGCAAGCTCGGCAGCACGCTGACGTCGCTCGCCGCGAGGATCTGCGGCGCGTCGTCGCGAAAGCCCAATACGTGGAAGCGGTCGCGATACGGCGAGCGCCGGATCAGGCGAGCAAGCGCCGGCGACGTCATACCGCCGCCGACTAGCACGACGTGGATCGGCAGGCTCGACGGAAGATGCGCCATCGCGCGGATCAGCACCGGGATGCCCTTCCGGGGCCGGACCTGCGCCGCGCACGTGACGACGAACGCGCCGCGCGGCACGCCGACGGTCGCGAGATCGAGCGGAGCGGCCCGATACCAGCCGAGGTCATGCCCCTTGTAGATCGTCACGAGCTTCTCGGGCGGGATCCGGAGCGGTCCGATACCGAGCTCGAGGAAGCGCTGTCTGACGGCCTCGGCGACGCAGACGATCCGATCCACGCGCGGATTCAAGAAGCTCATCCAGTCGAGCGGATTCATCATGCTGATGTTGCCGACGATCCCGCGATAAAGAACGATCCGCACGGAGCGGCCCTTCGCGGCCGCGAGGCCGTTGAAGATCGCGCGCTTGCGCATCAGATGCAGGATGTCCGGGCGAAAGTCGTCGATGTGCCAGCGTATCGACTCGATGCCCGAGCGGTCCCGCTTACCGAGCAGAACGAGCGGCTCGAACAGCACGCCCGCGTCGGCGAGCCACGCCGCGTACGGCGAATCGGCCCAGCCGAGCACCTTGACGCGGACGCCGGCGCGATGCAACGCGATGAACAGGCCGGTCTCGGGGCGGTCTCCCCGCTCCGTGACGACGAGCACGGAAGGCCGGCTCAACGCGCAGGCTAACGGGTCGACGCTACGCATCGGCGGCTGGGCGGGCACAGAGAAAATTGCGGGAGCGACCCGGCCGAAACCCGTTGGGGAACGCCGCGGGACGCGCTATCCTTGAATGTGAGCATGGCGTCGAAGACTGCGGATGCCACCGCATCCTAGACGGGTCCGCTCGGGAACCGCAAGCAGCCGCTGATAGGTGCCGTCACGCTGCCATGTTCGCACTGCGCGGTACTCCGCGCCCGCATGACGCACCGAAAGCAGTCGAGGGAGAGCCGATCACGATGGACCCCTACGCCGAGATTCGTGAAATCCTCCTCGCGAAGCAGCGCGAGCTGTCGGATCGACTCGAGAACCTGAAGCAGAACCTGCTCCGCGGCCGCAGCGCCGACTCGCAAGAGCAGGCGCAGGAGCTCGAGAACGCCGAGGTCGTCGACGCGCTCGGCAACGAGACGCGCCTCGAGCTCTCGAAGATCGCGAAGGCCCTCGACCAGATCAAGAACAATACTTACGGAATCTGCGCGGATTGCGGGCAAGAGATCCCGCTCGCGCGCCTCAAGGTACAGCCGTTCGCCGATCGCTGCATTCGCTGTGCAACGGCTGCGGAGGCGGCCGGCCGCCGCTAAAGCCTTCACGCCGCGCTCGCGCGTTTCTTCGTGCCGATCGCATCCGCGGCGCGCACCGGCTTCCTGAACCGCTCGAGCAGCTCGGCACGCTTCGCGTCGTAGACTTCGACGGCTCGGGCCTTGACCGGTCCGAATCCCCTGACCTGCTCGGCCAGCGCGGCGAGCTCGACCGCGACCTCGTAGCGGCCGTCATCGAGGAGGCTCTCGAGCTCGTCGAGGAACGACTCGTACTCCGCGATCAGCCGGCGCTCCATACGCCGCTCGGCCGAGTACGCGAACGGATCGAAGCGCGTGCCGCGCAGCCGCTTCATCCGCGCGAGCAGCTTGAGCGGTCCGACCAGCCACCTGCCGAACGCGTACTTTTTGGGCCGCCCCGTGCTCGGGTCGGTTCGCGCAAAGATCGGCGGCGACAGGTGGAAGCGCAGCTTCACGCCGTCGCCGAAGTTCCGCCGCAGGCTCTCGAGGAATCCCGTCTCGGTGTAGAGCCGTGCGACTTCGTACTCGTCCTTGTACGCGAGCAGCTTGAAGTAGCCGCGGGCGACGGCCTCGGTCAGTGCCCCCGCCTCGCCGCGGACGCGCTCCTCGAGCCGCCGCACGCGCGCGATCCGCTCACGGTAGCGCTCCGCGTAGGCTTCGTCCTGATAGCCGACGAGGAACGCCGCCCGATGGGCGATCAGATCGTCGAGACGAAGCGGCTTCGCCGGTGCCGCCTCACCGGACGCGAGCGCCTCGACGGCGCGCGGATCGTGCGCGGTGAACCGGCCCCAGTCGAACGCAAGCTTGTTCTGCTCGACGTTGACGCCGTAGAGCTCGAGCGCCCGATAGAGCGCGGCGCTTCCGACCGGGAGCTTGCCCCGCTGGAACGCGAAGCCGAGCATGAACACGTTCGCGGCCACGCTGTCGCCGAGCAACGCCGACGCGAGCCGCGTCGCGTCGAGCGTCGAAAGCTCATCCGGACGGCTCCGCGCGCGCAGCGCGTCGAGCAGCCGCTCCTCCGGCAAACGGTAGTCGGGATCGCGCACGAAGCTCGGCGGCATCTCGTGATGCGTGTTCACGATCACGCTCGAACGCTCCGCCGACAGCATCGCGAGCGCTTCGCTGCCGCCCGCGACGATCAGATCCGCGCCGATCAAGAGGTCCACCTGCCCGGCCGGAATCCGAAACGCCGGCGCATGATCCCGTTCTCGGGATACGCGCACGTGCGAGAGCACCGCACCAAAGCGCTGGGCGAGGCCCGTCTGATCGAGCTGCAGCACGTGCTTGCCCTCGAGGTGCGCGGCGAGGCCGATCAGGCCGCTCGCCGTGACGACGCCGGTGCCGCCGATGCCCGCGATCAGGATGTTGTATGCGCGGTCGATCGGCGCCGGCACGGGCTCCGGCAGGCTCGGCACGGTCTCCGACGCGAGCGGCATCGGCGGGCTACGCCGGGCGCCGTCGAGCGTGACGAAGCTCGGGCAGAATCCGTCGAGGCAGCGGAAATCCTGGTTGCACGACGACTGGTTGATGCGGCGCTTGCGCCCGAGCGGCGTCTCGTACGGCAGGACCGACAGGCAGTTCGACTGAACGTTGCAGTCGCCGCAGCCTTCGCAGACGAGATCGTTGATGACGACCCGCCGCGTCGGCGCCGGAACGAGCTTGCGTTTGCGCTTGCGATGCAGCTCCGCGGCGCACGCCTGATCGTAGATCAGCGCGGTCACGCCGCCGCGTTCACGCAGCTCCCGCTGCACCTGATCGAGCTTCGCGCGCTCGTGCACCGGCACGCCGGCCGGCAAGCCGCCGCCGTTCGCGTAGCGGCGGACGTCGTCCGTGACGACGACGACCGTCTCGACACCCTCCGCCTTGAGCTGCGCGGCGATCTTCGCGACCGTGAGCTCGCCCTCGACCGGCTGCCCTCCGGTCATCGCGACCGCATCGTTGAACAGGATCTTGAACGTGATGTTCACGCCGGCCGCGACGGCCGCGCGGATCGCGAGGCTTCCCGAGTGCGCGTACGTGCCGTCGCCCAGGTTCTGGAACACGTGCGGCATGTCGGTGAACGGCGCGAGGCCGATCCACGTCGCGCCCTCGCCGCCCATCTGCGTGAACGTGATCGTCTTCCGGTCCATCCACATCGCCATGTAGTGGCAGCCGATTCCGCCGACGGCGAAGCTGCCTTCCGGCACGACCGTCGATGTGTTGTGCGGACATCCGGAGCAGAAATGCGGCAGGCGGCGCGCATCGGTCGCAAGCCGTGCGAGCGCGCGGTCCTGCTCGGCGAGCGCACGCAGACGCTCGTCGATGTCCGGGCTCTTGTGGAAGCGCGCGAGGCGTGCCGCGATGACGCGGGCGATCACGGCCGGGGTCAGCTCGCCCGACGACGGGAGAAGCGGCGCGCCGCGCTCGTCCTCCTTGCCGATCACGAGCGGACGCAGCGCCGCCGGCATGTTGTAGAGCTGCTCCTTGATCTGCGACTCGATCAGCGCGCGCTTCTCCTCGACGACGAGCACCTCCTCGACGCCGGCGACGAGCGCCTTCACGCTCCCGGGCTCGAGCGGCCAATTCATGCCGACCTTGAGCAGCCGAATGCCGAGCGCCGCGGCACGGCGCCGGTCGATGCCGAGGTTCTCGAGCGCCTGCAGCACGTCGAGGTGCGACTTGCCGGTCGTCACGATGCCGAGCCGCGCGTTCGGCGGATCGATCACGAGCCGGTCGATGCGGTTCGCGCGGGCGAACGCGAGCGCCGCGGGGAGCTTGTAGCGCTTGAGCCGCTCCTCCTGATCGTTCGGCGAGTCCGGCCAGCGGATACTGAGCCCCGTCGGCGGCAGCTCGATCTCCGGCTCGACGATCGTGAGCTCGTCCGGCGCGAGCCGCACGACCTGCGTCGCGTCGGCGACCTCCTGCGTGATCTTCAGCGCGACCCAGCACCCGCTGAAGCGCGACATCGCATAGCCGAAGAGCCCGAGCTCGATGATCTCCTGAACGTCGCAAGGGTTCAGGACCGGCATCATCGCGTCGATGAACGCGAACTCGCTCTGATGCGGCAGAGACGACGACTTGCACGTATGGTCGTCGCCGGCCGCGACGAGCACGCCGCCGTGCCTCGACGTCCCCGCCGCATTGCCGTGCTTGAACGCGTCGCCGGAGCGATCGACGCCCGGTCCCTTGCCGTACCAGAGCGCGAACACGCCGTCGTGGCGCGCGCCGGGGAAGAGCCCCGTCTGCTGGGTGCCCCAGATCGACGTCGCGGCGAGGTCCTCGTTCAGGCCCGGCTGGAAGCGGATACCGGCCGGCTCGAGATAACGCTGCGCGCGCCAGAGCTCCCGGTCGAGGCCGCCGAGCGGCGAGCCGCGGTATCCCGATACGTAACCTGCCGTCGACAGTCCGGCGCGCCGATCGAGGTCGCGCTGCGAGAGCAGCAGGCGCACGAGCGCCTGCAATCCGGTGATGTACAGCGTGCCGCTCTCGCACCTGTAGCGTTCGTCGAGATCCTCGATTCGGCGCATGCGTTCGGCCGCCCTCCCCGGCACCCTGCCGGCCCGGCAACTACGAAGTGCCGGGATTATCGCCGTGCCGGCGGCAGGATGCACTCGAAAGCTTACGCCCCCACTGATGTGCGATCGGTGCTAAGGTACGCGCCCGCTGGCTCGAACTTCGATGAACGACAAGGATTTCGCTGTGATCGAGCTCGATCGCGTCGACGTCGAGATCGACGGCGCACCGGTCCTGCGCGACATCTCGTGGCGGCTGCGGCGCGACGAGCACTGGGGCGTCGTCGGGGCGAACGGCAGCGGCAAATCGACGCTGCTCGCGCTCGTTGCAGGCACGCGCTGGCCGGCACCGGGACGCGGCCGGCGCACGTACGACTTCGGTAACGGCCCCGAGCGCGACGCCGTCGAGGCGCGCCGCCACATCACGCTCGTCGGCCACGAGCTGCAGGACCGCTACACGCGCCTCGGCTGGAACTTCGCGGCCGTCGACGTCGTGCTGTCGGGGGTTTTCAGGACGGACGTGCCGCGGCTCGCGGCCGCGCCGGAAGACCTCGAGCGCGCCCGCGCGCTGCTCGACGAGGCGCACCTCCTCCACCTCGCCGACCGCCCGTTTCTCGAGCTCTCGCGCGGCGAGCAGCGCCGTGTGCTGATTGCGCGTGCGCTCGCCTTCGAGCCGCGGCTGCTGCTCCTCGACGAGCCGATGAGCGGCCTCGATACGCGCTCGCGCCGCAGCTTGCATGCGCTGCTCGGAAGGATCGCGGACCGCGTGCAGATCGTCGTGACGGCGCACGAGGCCGCCCAGCTGCCCGCCGTCGTGACGCACCTGCTCGAGATCGACGGCGGGCGGATCGTCAGCGCCGGGCCGCTCACGCGCCCCATGCAGACGGACATTCCGCGCGCCGGGCGTAACGCCGAGCCGCCCGGCGCGCCGCGACGCGAGCGCCCGAGCGACTCCGCGCCGCCCGCGGGGGGAACGATTTCCGCCCGAGGCACGCGCGCGGACGGCCACGATGCCGCCGCGCCGCTGATCGACGTGCGCTGCGCGGACGTCTGGCTCGGCGATCGACGGGTGCTGCACGGCATCGACTGGCAGCTCTACCCGGGTCAGCACTGGCTCGTCACGGGCCCGAACGGCGCGGGCAAGAGCACGTTCCTGCGCCTCTTGCACGGCCAGGTGCGTCCCGCCGTGGGCGGCACGATCCGGTGGCCCGGGTTGAACGCGGAGCCCGGTATCTGGTCGCTGCGCCGGCGCGTCGCGTGGGTCTCGCCCGAGCTGCAGGCCGGCTACCGCTACCGCGCGACCGTGCGGGAGTGCATCGGATCGGGCTTCGACTCGAGCCTCGGCCTCGTCCGCGAGCTCTCTGCCAACGAGGCCGAGCGGGTCGACGTGCTGCTCGAGCGCTTCGAGCTCACGCGGCTCGCAAACCGGCTGCTGACCGAGCTTTCGTACGGGCAATTGCGCCGCGTGCTGCTCGCGCGGGCACTCGTTCACCGGCCCAAAGTGCTGCTCTTGGACGAGCCGTGGGAAGGCCTCGATCCGGACGGAGCAGCGCTGCTCGCGTCGCGGCTCGACGACTCGATCTCAGAGGGCACGCAGATCGTCTGCGCGTCGCACCTCGGGATCGACGAGGCGCGCTACACGCACGAGCTCGTCCTCGAGCGGGGCGCGGTCGTGGCGTGCGGCCGAAGGGCCGAGCAAACCGTGTCAGACCCCTTTGTCGCCGAAAAAGGGGGCTGAACGATTTTCCTCAATGCCGGTGCAGCCGCCGCACCTCGCGGAAATTGACCCAGTGGGAGCCCGCGAGGATCAGGCTCGCGACGACGCTGACCCCCGCCTCGACCGCGGCCGACCAGTGGTCGTGACCGTAGATCCCGGCGACCGCGAGCAGCGCAACGGCCGCGACGCCGACGCCGACGATGTCGATCCGCCGGTGCACGCGGTAGCCGAGCGCGAAGCCGAGCACGCTGACCGGCACGACGAGCCAAAGCATCAGCCCGTGGAAGTGCCCGCCGCCGAGCCCGAGCGCGGCGAGCGGCAGCACCGCGACGATGAGCGGGATCGCGAGGCAGTGCACGATGCAGATCGCGGACAACGCGATCGCGATCCGATCGAAGAGCCTGGACAAACTCATCGAAGAGCCTTGGACTGACGGCACAGGCGAGACCTCGGGTCGGGGGCCGCGAGCATAGCATCATTCAACCCTGCTAAGCTCTCCGGATGGGCTGGGGGAGCGGAAAGGCCGGACGATGGAGCTGAAGGGCAAGACCGTTCTGATCACCGGCGCGGCCCGCGGGCTCGGCGCCGCGATGGCCGAGGCCCTCGCCGCCCGCGGGGCGGATCTCGCGCTCGTCGACCTCGATGTCGAGGCCCTCGAACCGACGCGTGCCGCGTGCGAGAAGCACGGCGTCGCGGCCCGCGCCTATGCGGCGAACGTCGCGGACGAGGACCAGGTCACAGCGCTCTACGCGCGCGTCGTCGAGGACTTCGAGCGCCTCGACGCGTCGATCGCGAATGCCGGCATCCTGCGCGACGGGCTCCTGATCAAGGCCAAGGAAGGCAAGCCGATCGAAAAGCTCTCGCTCGCCGACTGGCAGGCCGTGATCGACGTGAACCTGACCGGGGTCTTCCTGTGCGGACGCGAAGCGGCGGCGCAGATGGCACGCCTCGGCCGGGGCGGCGTGATCTTGAACATCTCGAGCCTGTCCCGATACGGGAACTTCGGTCAGAGCAACTATTCGGCGTCGAAGGCGGGCGTCGCGGCGCTGACCGTCGTATGGGCCAAGGAGCTCGCCCGCTATTCGATCCGCGTCAATGCGATCGCGCCGGGGTTCGTCGCGACCGAAATGGTCGCGAGCATGCGCCCCGACGTGCTCGAGAAAATCACCGCAGGCATCCCCGCCGGGCGCCTCGCGAGGCCCGACGAGATCGCGCACGCCGCGCTGTTCCTGCTCGAGAACGACTACATGAACGGCCGCATCCTCGAGATCGACGGCGGCCAGCGGATTTGACGGACCGGACCGAATCCCGCACGTCGCTCGTGTTGATGCTGAAAGCGCCCGAGCGATCGAAACGCCGGCTCGCGGCACGGCTCGGCGACGCGGTCGCGGCAGAAGCGGCACGCCGGCTCGCGGCGTGCGCCGTCGAGGATCTCGCCGCATGGCCGGGCCGCTCGTGGCTCGCGCCCGCGGCGTCGGGCGACCTCGACTGGCTCGGCGACGCGGCCACCGGCCACTCGATCGTGCTGCAGGGCGAGGGCAACCTCGGCGCGCGCATCGAGCGCGTCGCGGCGACGCTGCGCAGGCAAGGGCTCGACGCGCAGATCTTCATCGGCATCGACTGCCCCGAGCTCGACGCGGCCTACCTCGCCCGCGCGGCCGCCGCGCTCGAGACGCACGACTTCGTGCTCGGCCCCGCGACCGACGGCGGCGTCGTGCTGATGGGCGCACGCCGCGCGTGGCCGCCGCTCGAGCCGCTGCCGTGGAGCACGCCCGGCCTCGGCGCGGCGCTCGACGCCGCATGCCGCGCCGCCGGCGGAAGCGTTGCGACGCTCGAACCGAGGACCGATATTGATACCTGCGACGACCTCGCGCGCCTTCGCCGGACGCTCGCGGGCGACACGCGGCCCGCTCGCCGTGCGCTGCGCGGCTGGCTCGACGAGATCGCGACCGGCATCGAAGGAACTGCATGACGAGACATCTGAAACCGCTGATCCTCGCCGGCACGCTGCTGACGCTCCTGACGGTCGTCGCGCTTTCTCCGGTCGTCGAGTGGCTGACCGTCGGCGTCGCGTGGATCGAATCTCATCCGGGCACGGCCGAGATCGCGTTCGTCGCCGCGTACGTCGTCGCGTCCGTGCTCGTCATCCCCGGGTCGATCCTGACGCTCGCCGGCGGCTTCGTGTTCGGCCTGACGATGGGCGTCGTGCTCGTTTCGGCGGGCAGCGTGCTCGGCGCCGCCGCGGCGTTTCTCGTCGGCCGCTTCTTCGCACGCGAATGGGTCGCGCAGCGCGTGGCGGGTCTTCCCCGCTTTCGCGCGCTCGACGCGGCAACGCGCCATGAAGGCTTCGTGATCGTGCTGCTCGCGAGACTGTCGCCGCTCTTTCCGTTCAACCTGCTGAACTACGGCCTCGGCCTGACCGCGGTGAAGTTTCGCGATTACTTCCTCGCGACGTGGATCGGGATGCTGCCGGCGACGGTGGTCTATGTCTATGTCGGCACGCTCGCGAAGGATTTGACCGCGCTCACGGCCGGCAACCTCGAGCGCGGACCGGCGCAGCTCGCGCTGCTCGCGGCCGGCCTCGTCGCGACGATCGTCCTGACCGTGTTCATTACGAGGAAAGCGAACCGTGCGCTCGCCGCGCACCTCTCCGCGGAGTCGCGCGATGGCTGAGTTGCCGAGCGCCGCCGCACCGGCCCGTTATCCGGGTGCGGAGCACGACATGAGGTGGCGTCGACTCGTGCTGCCGTCGGGCTATCCGCAGCCCGAGCCCCGCGAGCGCTATCACCTCGTCGTGATCGGTGCGGGCCCCGCCGGCCTCGTCACGGCGATGGCCGCGGCCGGCCTCGGCGCACACGTCGCGCTCGTCGAGCGCAACGCGCTTGGCGGCGACTGCCTGAACGTCGGCTGCGTGCCGTCGAAGGCGCTGCTCGAGTTCACGCGTCGCTCCGCCTTCGACGACGATGAGGACGAGGTGGAACGCTTCGATGCCGCATTCGAGCGGCTGCGCCACATCCGCGCCGCGATCGCGGTGCACGATTCGGTGGAGCGATACACGAGAGCGGGCGTCGACGTCTTCCACGGCTCGGCGAAGTTCGTCGATCAATACACGGTGCAGGTCGGCTCCGCGCGGCTCGTCACGCGGCGGACGGTGATCGCGACGGGCTCGCATCCGCTGTTGCCTCCGATACGCGGGCTCGCCGAGAGCCGCCCTCTGACGAACGAGACCGTGTTCGACCTGAAGCGCCGCCCGAAGCGGCTCGGCATCCTGGGCGCCGGCGCGATCGGCTGCGAGCTCGCGCAGGCATTCGCGCGGCTCGGCGTCGAGGTCGTGCTGATCGAGAGCGAGCCGCGGGTATTGCCGAAAGAAGACCCGCGCGCGAGCGCCCTCGTCGAGCAGGCGCTCGACGAGGCGGGCGTCGTGATCGAGGTCGGCGCTTCGGTCGTCGCGGTCGAGCGGCGAGGCGCGCACGTGTCCATCGAGATCGAGAGACCCGACGGCGTCGAGGAGATCGGCGTCGACGAATTGCTCGTCGCCGCGGGCCGGCGCCCGAACACTGACGAGCTGAACCTCGCCGCGGTCGGCGTCGAGCTCGACGCGCACGGGCGCATCATCGTCGACCGCTGTCTGCGCACGACGAACCCGAAGATTTACGCGGCCGGCGACGTCTGCTCCGCGGTCCAGCTCACGCACAACGCGGACGCGCATGCGAGGATCGTCGTGCAGAACGCGCTGTTCGCGCCGACCGCGACGACCGACGGGCTCGTGATCCCTCGCTGCACGTATACCGATCCCGAGGTCGCGCAGATCGGGCCGACCGCTGACGAGCTCGAGCGCGCAGGCACCGCGTTCGATGCGTATCGCGTCGACTTCGCGGAGCTGGATCGGGGCCGCATGCGAAGCGACGAAGGCTTCGCGGAGATTCTGACGGCGGCGGGCCGGGACCGGATCCTCGGTGCGACGATCGTCGGCCGCGACGCGGGCGAGCTCATCGCGCCGGTCGCGCTCGCGGTCACGCTCGGCATCGGGCTCGGCGACGTCGGCAAGGTGGTTCTGCCCTATCCGACGCGTGCGGAGTTCGTGCGCAAAGCGGCCGACCAGTATCGCCGCACGAAGCTCACGCCGCGCCGCAAGCGCCTGCTCGAGACGTGGTTCGGCTGGCGCGCGTGAGCGCGGGGGCGGCGCGGAGCAATGCCGGCTCGCGACGACGTCTCCGTGATCGTGCCCGTGTGGCGTGACACCGACGCCGTCCGCGTGCTGCTCGAGTCCGCCAAAGCGTGGTCCCCGGCGCCGTTCGACATCGTCGTCGTGTCCGGCGAGCACGACCCCGCCCTCGCCGCGCTCTGCGACGCGCACGGCGCGCGTTATCTCGAGAGCCGGCCGAGCCGCGGTGCGCAGCTCGATCTCGGTGCGCGCACCGCGGCCGGGGCCGTGCTGTGGTTTCTGCATGCCGATGCTTCCGTGCCGAGCGACGGCATCGCGGCGATCCGTCGGGCGCTCGATGCAGGGGCCGAAAGCGGCTGCTTCACGTTCGCGTTCCAGGGCGAGCGGACGTGGTACAAGACGGCGATCGAGCTCGGCGTTGCCGTTCGCCTCCGGCTCGGCGGAATCGCGTACGGCGACCAGGGGCTCTTCGCGACGCGCACGGCGTACGAGGCCTGCGGCGGCTTCGCGGATCAGCCGCTGTTCGAGGAGGCGAGACTGGTCAGGCGGCTCCGCCGTCGCGGCACGTTCCGCGTCCTGCCGGAACGGATAGGGGTGTCGACGCGGCGTTGGGAGCGTGACGGTTGGCTCGCCCGCACGGTTGGGAACCGCTGGCTCGCGCTCCGCTACGCGTGCGGCGCGTCGCCCGAGCGGCTTGCGGCCGCTTACGCGCGCCGCGACCGTAGCGATCGGCGTAAGCCGGCGTAAGATGTCGGCATGAACGCGCGCCTCGATCCGCTCCGCTTCACGCCCGCCGGCGAGCCGCGCGGGTATATCGATCCGCATGCGCTGCGGGAGCTGTGGTTCCACACCGGGACCGCATGCAATCTCGCGTGCCCGTTCTGTCTCGAGGGTTCGAAGCCCGGGGACCGTCGCCTCGATCGGATCCGTCTCGACGACGTCCGTCCGCTGATCGACGAGGCCGTCGAGCTCGGCGTCGAGCAGTTCTCGTTCACCGGCGGCGAGCCCTTCATCGTCAAGGAGATCGTCGCGATCCTCGCGTATGCGGCCGAGCGAAGGCCGTGTCTGGTCCTGACGAACGGCACGGATGCGGTGCTGAAGCGGCTCTCCCAGATCGAGACGTTGCGGAACGCAGCGCATCCCGTGTCGTTCCGGATCAGCATCGACTATCCGGACCGCGAACGGCACGACGCCGGACGCGGCGCCGGCAACTTCGACAAGTCGTGGCGCGCGCTGCGCGAGCTGCACGAACGCGGCTTCCGTGTCTCGCTCGCGCGTCAGGCGGAGCGCGGCGAGGATGCGGCGGCAGTCGACGCGGCATTCCGCGCGCTGATCGCCGAGAACGGCCTGCCCGCCGACATGACGATCGTGTCGTTCCCGGACTTCCTGCCGCCGTTCTCGCATGCGACCGTGCCGCACATCACCGAGCACTGCATGACGACCTACCAGACCGAGGAGTCGCGCCGCAAATTCATGTGCGCGTTCTCGAAGATGGTCGTGAAGAAGAGCGGGCGCATGCGCGTCTACGCGTGCACGCTCGTCGACGACGACGACGCGTACGATCTCGGCGGCACGCTCCGCGAGAGCCTCGGCAAGCGGATCATGCTGCGGCACCACCGCTGCTACAGCTGCTTCGCGTACGGCTCATCCTGCAGCGAGATCGCCCGCTGACGAAAATCGGGGTC
>CAZKNH010000110.1:0-13617 GCA_964553875.1 uncultured Gammaproteobacteria bacterium
TTCGCTCACCGGATTGAGCGACTGACCGGTAGCGGAGCGTGCACTCCGTAGCATCGTCGAGACTCATTCTAAAGTGAAACCGTGGCGCTGTCGTGCTCAAACCGTGCCAGCGGGGGCGCGCCGGCGGAGCTCCGCCTGGAGCCGGCGCCAGGCCTCACGATCGAGCTGGTCGGCGACGAGCACGACGGTCACGGCCGGCCTGCCTGCTCGACCAAGAGAAAGACGGACCCAGAAGGGGCCGGCCTGCGTTCCGGGCCGAAGCGCGAGGCCGTCGAGCCCCAAGGCGGGCAGCGACCACGTGCCGTCGGTGTTACGACAGATCGCCATCGGCGCTCTCGGCCTGCGCATGGCGGCGTGCGCGACGAGCGCTCCGACGGAGGCGGCTTTGAGCGGCCACGCAAGCCCGGAGAGCATGACCGACACGGCCGCGAGCCCGTGCACGGCGACGTGCCAAACGGCCATCAGGCGAGACGGCGCCGGGCAGATTCGCCACGCGCCATCGCCTTCGCGCGGATCGGGATCAGCGTTCCCCGCGTATGATCGAGACGAGTCGCGCGAGCTCCGGGTCGTCGGGCTCATGCCGCCGGACAAGGTAATCGTAGAGCACCGGGTCCGGCAGATCCAAAAGTGAATCGTAGAGGGCCTTATCGGCGTCGTTCAAATTTTCGAACGAACGCTCGAGAAACGAGAGCAGAATCGCGTCGAGCTCGCGCATTCCGCGGCGCGAGCGCCAACGCAGTCTGCCGAGATCCAAGCTCATTTCCGGTCGTCGGCGCCCTCAGTGCTGCCGCTCGACCATCATCTTCTTGATCTCCGCGATCGCCTTGCCCGGATTCAGGTTCTTCGGGCAGTCCTTCGTGCAGTTCAGGATCGTGTGGCAACGATACAGCCTGAAAGGATCCTCGAGCGCGTCGAGCCGCTCGCCAGTCGCCTCGTCGCGGCTGTCGACGAGCCAGCGGTAGGCCTGGAGCAGGACGGCGGGGCCGAGGTAGCGCTCCGAGTTCCACCAATAGCTCGGGCAGGCCGAGGAGCAGCACGCGCACAGAATGCACGCCGACGGCGTGTTGATCCGCTCCTGGTCCTCCTTCGACTGCAGACGCTCTCGATCGGGCGGCGGCGGCGTCTTCGTCTTGAGCCACGGCTCGATCGACGCGTACTGCGCGTAGAAGCGCGTCAGGTCCGGAACGAGATCCTTGACGACGGGCATGTGCGGCAACGGGAAGATTTTCACCGTCGCGCTTTTCACTTCGGAGACGGGCTTCAGGCACGCGAGCGTGTTTGCGCCGTCGATGTTCATCGAGCACGAGCCGCAGATCCCTTCGCGGCACGAGCGGCGAAAGGTCAGCGTCGGGTCGACCTCGTTCTTGATCTTGATCAGCGCGTCGAGAACCATCGGGCCGCAGTCGTCCATGTCGACGCGGTACTTGTCGATGCGCGGGTTCTCGCCGGACGACGGGTCGTATCGGTAGATTTCGAAGGTGCGGACGTTTGCGCCCTCGGGCCCGCCATGATCCTTGCCGGGCTTGATCTGCGAGTTGCGCGGCAGACGGAACTTCGCCATTTCGCTGACCCCTTCTCCTCTCAGTACGTCCGCGCCTTCGGCGGGATCGGCTCGACCTCGTCCGTCAACGTCTTGAGCTGCACGGGCCGATAATCGAACCGTACGGACCCGTCGGGATTGACCCAGACGAGCGTGTGCTTGAGCCAATTCTCGTCGTCGCGCTCGGGGTAGTCCTCGCGAGCCTGTGCGCCTCGGCTCTCGGTGCGGTTCAACGCCGACTTGATCGTCGCTATCGCGTTCACGAGCAGGTTGTCGAGCTCGAGCGTCTCGACCAGGTCCGTGTTCCAGACGAGACTGCGATCCGTGACGCCGACGTCTGCGAACGATGCGAACACCTTCTCGAGCTTGTCGATGCCCTCCTGCAGCGACTCTCCGGTGCGGAACACGGCGGCGTGGTCCTGCATCACGCGCTGCATGTTGAGCCTGATCTTCGCCGTCGGCAGGCTGCCCTTCGCATTACGCAGCTTGTCGAGGCGCGCGACGGCCTCCTCGCCCGCGCCGGGTTTGAGCGGCGGCTGCCGCTCGCCGGGGCGGATCAGCTCGCCGCAGCGCTGCGCGGCCGCACGCCCGAAGACCACGAGATCGATCAGCGAGTTCGAGCCCAATCGGTTCGCGCCATGCACCGAGACGCACGCGGCCTCGCCGACCGCCATGAGCCCGGGGACGACGTGCTCCTCGCCGCGCTCGTTCTTCGCGAGCACCTCGCCGCGGTAATTCGTCGGGATGCCGCCCATGTTGTAGTGGACCGTCGGGAGCACCGGGATCGGCGCCTTCGTCACGTCGACGCCGGCGAAGATCCGCGCGGTCTCCGCGATGCCGGGCAGCCGCTCCTCGATCACGTCGCGGCCCAGGTGCTCGAGGTGCAGATGCACGTGGTCCTTGTACTTGCCGACGCCGCGCCCCTCGCGGATCTCGATCGTGATCGCGCGGCTCACGACGTCACGGGACGCCAGGTCCTTCGCGTTCGGCGCGTAGCGCTCCATGAAGCGCTCGCCCTCGGAGTTCGTGAGATACCCGCCCTCGCCGCGCACGCCTTCGGTGATCAGCATGCCGGCGCCGTAGACGCCGGTCGGGTGGAACTGCACGAACTCCATGTCCTGAAGCGGCAGCCCGGCCCGCGCGACCATCCCGGCGCCGTCGCCGGTGCACGTGTGCGCCGACGTGCACGAGAAGTACGCGCGTCCGTAGCCGCCGGTCGCGAGAATGACCATCCGCGAGCGGAAGCGGTGGAGCCTCCCCGTCGCGAGCTCGAGCGCGACGACGCCGCGGCACGCGCCGTCCTCCATGATCAGGTCGATCGCGAAGAACTCGATGAAGAAATCCGCGTCGTGCTTGAGCGACTGCTGGTACAGCGTGTGCAGCATCGCGTGGCCGGTGCGGTCGGCGGCCGCGCACGTGCGCTGCGCCGTGCCCTTGCCGAAATGCGTCGTCATGCCGCCGAACGGCCGCTGATAGATTCGGCCATCCTCGGTGCGCGAGAACGGCACGCCGTAGTGCTCGAGCTCGATCACCGCGGCGGGCGCCTCGCGGCACATGTACTCGATCGCGTCCTGGTCGCCGAGCCAGTCCGACCCCTTGACGGTGTCGTACATGTGCCAGCGCCAGTCGTCCTCGCCCATGTTGCCGAGCGCGGCGCTGATCCCGCCCTGGGCCGCGACCGTGTGGCTGCGTGTCGGAAACACCTTGCTGATCGAGGCGGTCTTGAGACCCAGCTCGGCGAGCCCGAGGGTCGCACGCAGCCCCGACCCGCCCGCGCCGACCACGACGACGTCGTACGTGTGGTCGATGAACTCGTATTCGCGGCTCATGGCGCAGGAGAAAGCGCGATCTTCAGGATCGCGAACAGTGCGGCGATCGCGATCGCCGCGTGGACGAATGTCGACAGAGCGAGCAGGATCACCTTCGCCCCCCCATTATGGACGTAGTCCTCGATCACGACCTGCACGCCGAGATGCGAGTGGTAGCTCGCGGTGAGCGCCGTCAGGATCAACAGAACGCTCGTCCCCGGCTCCTGAATCCACGCAACGACCGTCGCGTACGCGTAGTCGTCGAGCGACGCGATCGAGAACGCGAACCAAAGGCCGAGCAACGCAAGCGCCGCGGCGCTCAGGCGCTGCACCCACCAATGCTCGACCCCGCCTTTCGCCGAGCCGAGCCCCAGCACACGATTCAACGGCGTAACCAGATTCAAGGCGCGTCCCCCGAGCTCAGATGATCGCGACCGCCGTATAGACGAGCGTCGCGACGACGGCAATCGCGACGACGGTCCACCCGGTCACGCGGATCTGCTTACGGTCGAAACCGTAGCCGAAATCCCACGCGAGATGGCGGATGCCGTTCGCGAGGTGGTAGAAGAAGCAGAACGCGACGGCGATGAGCGGCAGCTTCATCAGGCCGCTGCCGAGAAAGCTCGTCGCTTCGGCGTGGCGCTCCGGACCGCCTGCGACGGCGAGCAGCCACCATGCGAGCCCGATCGCCGCGACGGTCAGCACGAGGCCGCAGAGGCGGTGCAGGATCGACAGCGTGTTCGTGATACGCCAGCCATAAACCGACAAGTGCGGCGACAGGGGCCGATCGTCCATCCGTCGATTCTCCTTTCAGCAAACGGGCATGCAGGCCGGTTCGGGCCCGCGGGCAAGGCGAGTCGGATCGAGGTTCATCGGCAATCAAAAGTCGATGCAGCGACCGGCGCGCTCCCAATCGCCGAAGCGGGTCGGCTCCGGCCCCTTCGGTCCGCCGATCTCACGCGGAAGCTTAGCGGCCTTCTCGCCAGCCTCAGGCTGGTCGCGTCGAGTCTCTTCTTGTGGCTCGACCGGCTCTTGTTCGGGTCCGCGGAGCATCGCTAGAGTGTGCCAGAAACGTCGACCTTTCGCACCCCGACGGTGCCGAGCGGGCGAGACGCCGTGCGCTCGGGCACGTCAAAGCCCGCGTCCGAGCGGGGTCGGACGCACGAGGAGCTCGATCGTCCCGATGTCCGTGCTGTACTGCCGAGTCCCGTGGCTCTGCTGCGTCGACGCCCGCGGCGCCGACGCGTACGACTTTCTGCGCCGTCAGCTCAGCAACGACCCGCCCGCCGACGACGACCGCTTCAGCCTCGCCGCGTGGAACGACGCGCAAGGCCGCGTGCGTGCGCTGTTTCGCATCGTCCGCGGAGCGGACGGGCCGCTCTTGATCGCGGAGCGCGACGGCATCGACGCCGTGCTCGCGAGGCTCCGCATGTTCGTGCTGCGCAGCGACGTCGCGCTCGAGCGAAACGACGAGCTCGAGGTCGCGGCCGTGATCGGCGACGCGTCACGGCCGCTCGGCGTCCGCGGCGTCGAGCTCGGCGAGGAACCCGGCGCCGCGAGCCGCGGCGGCGGCCTGCTGTGGCTCAGGCAGAGCGCGGAGCTCGTCCACGTCGTCGGCCCGGCGGCCGAGCTCGAGCGGCTCGGTGCCGAGCTCGAGCCCGCGGACGCCGGGCACGCGGCGCAAGCCGAGATCCGTGCGGGGCTGCCGTACGTCGGGTCGGCGCTCGCGGAGCGCTACGTGCCGCAGATGTTGAACCTCGACCGGCTCGGCGCGATCGCGTTCGACAAGGGGTGCTATCCGGGCCAGGAGGTCGTCACGCGGCTGCGTCACCGCGGCTCGGTGAAGCGGCGGCTCACGCGCTTCGTCGCGTCCGCTGCGGCCGAGGCCCCGCCTCCCGGCACGCCCGTCGTCGACGCGGACGGGAACGAGGCCGGGGACGTCGTCCGAGCGGCGGCCGTCGGCGGGCGGCTCGAGCTCCTCGCGGTCGTGCGGCTCGACGCGCAAGAAGCTCCGCTCTTCGTGGGCAGCGGAACGGGCGTGCGGCTCGAAGCCGCGTGAGCCGCCGTTACGGTCCGCCGCCCGACGCGCGGACCTTCATCGCGTAGAGCGGCTCGAGCACCCACTCGTACAGGCGCCGCGTCTCGAGCTTCACGTCCGCCTCGACGCGCATCCCCGCGCGCAGCGCGCGGGGCTTGCCGTAGACATCGATCGACTGAGCGTCGAGCTCGATGACGACGCGATAGACCGGGTCGCGCACGTGCCCGGCGGCTGCCGGATCGAGCGGCAGCGCCGCGCGCGACACCGTGACGACGCGGCCCGCGTGATGGCCGAACTTCTCGTACGGATACGCGGCGTAGCGCACGAGCACGTCGGAACCGGCTTCGACGAAGCCGATCGCGCCGCTCGGCGCATCGAGCTCTGCGCGCAATCGAGACCCCTCGGGCACGATCGACGCGAGCGGCGTGCCGGCCTCCACGATCTGGCCGGCCCTGCCGGCGATCGCCGTCGCGATGCCGGCGACTGGCGCAACGACCGTGACCTCCCGTCTCGCCTCGTTCTCGGCGCGCTCGAGATCGATGCTCGCGACCGCGCGCTCGAGCTCGGCCGCCTGCCGCCGGTAGCGTAGAGGCAGGTTTTCGAGCTCGCTCTGCGTGTCCGCGAGCGCGCGCTCGAGCTGGGTGCGCTCCCGCTCGAGCGTAGCGAGCCGGGCGCGCTGATCGAGCAGCGCCTCGCGTCTCGCGACGACCTGCTCCTCCGAGACGAAGCCTGCAGCGGCGAGCTCCGTGTAACGGTGCGCCGTCTGGTCGCCGAGCGCGACGCGGGCGGCTTGCACGTCGATCGCGGCGGCAAGCCGTGCGAGCTCGGCCTCTATCGCGCGGGCGCGCCTGGCGAGGGCCGCGGCCTCGGCGCGCTCGAGCCGCCGGATCTCGTCGATCTCGGCGGCGAGGCTCCGGCGCCGCGCGGCGAGGCGCTCGCCGATCAGCGCATGCGTCTCGCCGAGCGCGCTCGTGCGCTCTCCGGAGATCACGAACAGCACGTCGCCGCGTTCGACGCGGCTCCCCTCGCCGACCAGGTTTCGCACGACGGTGCCCGTCTGAGGCGCGAGCACCGCGACCAGGCCGCGATCGGGCACGAGGTACCCGGCGAGCGTTGCGTGCCGTGTATAGGTTCCGAATGCAAGGAAAGCCGCGAGCGCCGCCGCGAGCGCGACGCCGAAGGCCGCGAGCACGGAGAGCGGCACGGGCGACACGAGCACGATCTCGCCCGCCGCCGGCGCGCCCTGCGCACGCACTGCCTCCGTTCGAAACAACGCACTCATCGCGACCGACGCTTCCGCTTCGTCGAACGATCCTAGCGGCGGTCGTTCGGCGGCGAACGCCGCGATTCTCGCCATACTCGCCGGAAACCGCTGCTGCGCGCCTTACCGCGCACCGCTCAAATGGGCGACACGCCGCGACGGAGTGCGGCTCGAAAGAGAGGCAAAGCTCATGATCGACGTGCCAGGGACCGGCAGCTCCTCGAGTCTCGCGCGCCCGAGCGCCGCGAGCGGCATCGAAGCATTCCTGGGTCGCGTCGTCCGCGAGACCGGCGTGCCGGGCATCGCGATCGCGATCCACGGCGACGGGCAACGGCTGTCGGTCGCCGCGGGCCGCACCATGCGAGGCGGCCCGCCGATCAGCACGGCACACCGCTTTCACGCAGGGTGTGCGATCAAGCTGCTTCTCGCCGTCGTCGCGCTCGAGCTCTCCGCAAGCGGAGCGCTCGCGCTCGACACCGTGATCGCCGAGCCGCTGCCCGAGCTCCGCGGCACGATCCACGGCGAAACCGTGCGCGTCGCGCACCTCCTGTCGCACACGAGCGGCTACCGCGGCGTGCACCTGCTCGACCCTGCCGCGCAGCAGCTCGACTGGTCCGGCCTGATCGCGCATCTGCGCGAGGCACCGCAGCTTTTTCCGCCCGGCGCCGTGTTCAGCTACGAGCACACGGAATCCGTGCTGCTCGGGCGGATACTCGAGCGCGTGACCGGCCGCGATCCGCTCGAGCTCGTCGCCGAGCGGCTGCTCGGGCCGCTCGGGCTCGTGCCCGGCCGCATCGACGATGCGCACGACGATCCGCTTTGGGCCGGCCGTCACGATCTCGATCGCGCGTCGGGCCGCTTCGTGCCGATCCCGAGCGCGCCGTCGCTGTCGCCGTTCTGGAAGGCCGCGTTCTCGGACCTCACGCTGTCGGTCGCGGATCTCGCCGACCTCGCGTACGCGCTGCTTCCGGACGGCGCCGACGAGCCCGGGCCGACGCTCGGCGCGAAGATCCGCACGTCGTCCGTTTCGAAGCTCGCGCGGGAACGCCTACGCGAGATCGTGGTCCGGCTTCCGCCCACGTTCGGCGGGCCGATCCGCGAGCTCTTGCCGACCGCGTTCGCGCTCGGCGCCGCCGAGTTCGACGGCGGCCTCTACGGGCACAACGGGCTCACGTACGGTCAATGCGTCGGCGTGCGATTCTCGCCCGCCGAGCGGGCCGCGATCGCGATCGGCATGAACGCGATGCTGCCGCACCTGCGCGATCACGTCCTCGACGCGATCTGGGCCGAGCTCTTCGGCAGGCCGCCGGCGCGGCCATCGCCATCGTTCGCGCACGACCTCGCGGCGTTCGCGGGCCGCTACGTCGGGCCGGGGCTGAGCGCGATCACGGCGACGGCATGCACGGACGGCCGGCTCGCGCTCGAGATCGAGCACGGCGAGCTGCGGCTCCCGATCGACGTCGTCGTCGACGACGCGCGGACGCTGGTCGTGCACTCTCCGCTGCCGCAGCTGTCGATCGGGTTCTTTCACTCGCCGACGGGCGAGCCCGGCCTGATGCTCGGCGCCAACGCTTTCAAACGCGTCGCGAGCACCGCGCGGAGCCGTCCGCGCGGGACACCGCGAGCGGCCGTGCGCGCCGGTGCGGAGGTCTGCTCGTGAGCGGGCTTCCTTTCGAGCGCTTCGCCGCGCGTAATCCGGACGCGCTCGCCGTCGTCGGCCCGAGCGGCGACCGCTGGTCGCGACGCCGGCTTTCGGCCGTCGCGAGCGGCATTGCCCACGGCCTGCTCGCACGCGGCGTGCGACCGGGCGACGTCGTCGCGATCGTCGCGCCGAACTGCGCGGAATACCTTGCGGTCTTCATCGCGGCGGTATCGGCCGGGCTTCGCATCGTGCCGGTGAACTGGCACTTGTCGCGCGACGAGCTCGCGTTCGTGCTCGAAGACTCGGACACGGCGGTCGTCGTCGCGCACGAGCGCCTCGGGCTCAGGCGGCTCGCGCAGCTTCGCGAGGATGCGCCGCGAGCGCGCATATACGTCTCGATCGGTCACGCGCCCGGATACATCCGCCTCGAGGAGCTCGCCGACGGCACGCCGCGCGGCCCGCTCGACGTCGGCGCGCTCGGCCGCGTGATGCCGTACACCTCGGCGACGACGGGGCGGCCGAAAGCGGTCTGGCTGCCTCTCGCGAATGCCGGTGCGGCGCTCGCAAAGACGATCGCGTGGCACACGTCGCTCGGCATCGAGCCCGAAGCGGACAACGTCCATCTCTGCACGTCGATGCTGTACCACTCGGCGCCGCTCGACGGCGCGTTCATCGCACTGCAGATGGGCCACGCCGTCGTGCTCGCCGATCGTCCGGATCCGTGCACGCTGCTCGAGCTGATCGAGCGCTATCGGGTCACGACGACGTTCATGGTCCCGGCGATGCTCGTGCGGCTCGCGAAGCTCGCGCCGAGCGTTCGGCGCGGCTTCCGGACCTCGTCGCTCCGCTTCGTCGTGCACGGCGGCGCGCCGTGCCCGATCGAAACGAAGCGCGCGATGCTCGACTGGTGGGGGCCGATCGTCTGGGAAGCGTACGGCGCCGCCGAAGCTCAGGGCACGATCGTT
Source organism: uncultured Gammaproteobacteria bacterium (assembly GCA_964553875.1). Classification (GTDB taxonomy): domain Bacteria; phylum Pseudomonadota; class Gammaproteobacteria; order Steroidobacterales; family Rariloculaceae; genus ZC4RG20. The sequence continues at coordinate 9,255 of CAZKNH010000110.1, forward strand.
TCGGCCGAGGAATGGCTCGAGCGCCCCGGAACGGTCGGCCGACCGATTCCCGGGTCCGCGATCCGGATTCTCGACGACGAAGGCCGCGAGCTTCCGCCGGGCAGCGAAGGCGCGGTCTACATCAAACCGCACACCGGCGATCGCTTCGAGTACCGAGGCGCCCCGGCCGAAACGGCCGCGTGCTGGCGCGGCGACTTCACGACGGTCGGCGATATCGGCCGCCTCGACGGCGACGGCTTCCTGTTCCTCTGTGATCGGCGCACGGACTTGATCCTGTCGTCCGGGATGAACGTCTACCCCGCCGAGATCGAGCATGCGCTCGTGCAGCATCCGGCCGTCGTCGATTGCGGCGTCGTCGGAATGCCGCACGAGCTGTTCGGCCAGGTGCCCAAAGCGTACGTGCTGCCGAGCGCGTCCGCGTCGCCCGGGCCGGCGCTCGCCGCGGAGCTCCTCGCCTACCTGTCCGAGCGGCTCTCGCCGATGAAGCTGCCGCGGCGCATCGAGTTCGTCACGAGGCTCCCTCGCGACCCGAACGGCAAGCTGCACCGCCGCCGGCTGCGTGCCGGCGTCGAGAAGGAGACGTCATGAGCACGGCCGCCGCACGCGTCGGCACGACGCTGCGCGTCGACCTCGCGCAGGCGCGCGCGAGCGGTCAGGCGGCCGACACGCCGCGATGAGCGCGCTCGACGCGCTCGCCGTCGGCGTTCGCCGGCGGCTGCCGCTCGTGCTGCAGACCGAGGCGGCGGAATGCGGCCTCGCGTGCATCGCGATGATCGCGGGCTACCACGGCCGTCGCATCGACCTCGCCGTCCTGCGGCGCAGGCACGGCGTCTCGCTGAAGGGCACGACGCTCAAGTCGCTGATCGACGTCGCACATCGGCTCGGCCTCGCGACGCGGGCGGTGCGTCTCGAGCTCGACGAGCTCCGTCGTCTCGCGACGCCGTGCATCCTGCACTGGAACCTCGATCACTTCGTCGTGCTGAAACGCGCGCGTCGACGCTCGATCGTCGTGCACGACCCGGCGGCCGGCGAGCGGAAGCTCTCGCTAGACGAAGCGTCGAAAGCGTTCACCGGCGTCGCGCTCGAATTGTGGCCTGAAGCTTGTTTCGTCCGCGGCGAGGAGCGGCAGCGCGTGCGGCTCCGTGCGTTGATGGGACGGGTCACCGGCCTTTACCGTTCGCTCGGCCAGGTCCTGCTGCTCGCGGCGGCGATCGAGGTGTTCGTCGCTGCGAGTCCGCTCTATCTGCAATGGGTCATCGATCACGCGCTGCCCGCCGCGAACGTCGACCTAGTGACGACACTCGCGCTCGGCTTCGCGCTCCTCGTGGTCTTCCGCCATTCGATCGCGGCGCTGCGCTCGTGGGCGATCATGCACCTCGGCGCGGTGCTGAGCATGCAGTGGCAATCGAACGTCTTCGATCACCTGCTCCGTCTGCCGCTCCCTTACTTCGAGAAGCGGCACTTGGGCGACGTCGTCTCGCGCTTCCGCTCGATCGACGTGATCCAGCGGACGCTCACGACGTCGTTCGTCGAAGCGATCGTCGACGGTGTGATGACGGTCGTCGTGCTCGTCGTCGCGCTCGTCTACAGCCCGCTGCTCGCCGCGATCGTCGTCGCGGCGATCGCCATCTACGCGCTCGCGAGGTGGGCGTGGTATCGGCCGCTGCGCCGCGCGACCGAGGAGCAGATCATCCACGCCGCGAAGCAGGAAAGCCATTTTTTCGAGACGGCGCGCGGCATTCGCTCGATCAAGCTGTTCGGGCGCCGCCACGAGCGGCGTGAAGCATGGCTCGCGCTGCTCGTCGACCAATTGAACGCGGGACTCAAGGCTCAGCGGCTCACGATCCTCCATCGTCTCGCGAACGGGTTGACGTTCGGGCTCGAGAACGTGCTCGTCGTATGGCTCGGCGCACGGCTCGTGCTCGACAACGAGCTCACCGTCGGGATGCTGATGGCCTTCATGTCCTACAAGGAGCAGCTGTCGACGCGAGTCGGCGCGCTGATCGACAAGCTCGTCGAGCTCCGGATGCTGCGCATCCATGGCGAGCGCCTCGCCGACATCGTGCTGACCGAGCCCGAGGTCGACGACGGGACTGCGCGGCTCTCGCTCGACGAGCCTCGTGACGTCGGCCATGGAATCGAGATCAAAGGGCTCCGCTTCCGCTACTCGGAGCATGAGCCGTATGTGCTCGACGGCGTCGACCTGACGATCGCGCCCGGCGAATCCGTCGTGATCGTCGGCCCGTCCGGCGGCGGCAAGAGCACGCTGCTGCACGTGCTGCTCGGCATATTGCCGCCGACCGAAGGCGAGGTGCTGATCGGCGGACGAGACATTCGCATGATCGGCGCGGAAGCGTTGCAACGCTCGATCGGCTGCGTGCTGCAATCGGACACGCTCTTCGCAGGGTCGATCGCCGACAACATCAGCTTCTTCGATCCGGCCGCCGATCAGGCGCGCATCGAGGCCTGCGCGAAGCTCGCGTCCGTGCACGCGGAGATCGTCGCGATGCCGATGGGGTACAACACGTTTGTCGGCTACATGGGATCGGTGTTATCGGGCGGGCAGCAGCAGCGGATCCTTCTCGCGCGTGCGCTCTACAAGCGCCCGTCGATCCTGATCCTCGACGAGGCGACGAGCCACCTCGACGTCAAACGCGAGATCCTCGTCAGCACGGCAATCCGCGAGCTCGCGATGACGCGCGTGATCGTCGCCCATCGCCCGCAGACGGCCGCGACGGCGGACCGCGTCGTGACGCTCGCGGGCGGCAAAATCGTGAAGGAGACGCGGCTCGTTCCACGGAGCCTGCTCGCGCCTTCGCACCCCGTTCGGCCGTGCCGCAGCCATTTCTCGCCAAACTCGCCGGAAAACGCCGCTGCCCCCTGCCGGCCGCCGCGCTCTAATGACTCCCACGCGCGCTCCCGATAGCGGGCGCTTCGGGACCGCGGCGTCGCAGCCCCACGGGTTGCCCAGGCGATGACGGAGCCGGGCAACTCTCGATCGTCCGTCGAACCAAGGAGGGTGTTTCCCATGCGAGAACTCACGTCGCCCGAGCTCGAGGTCGTGTCCGGCGGAGGCCTCAGCGATTTCGAAGCCGCGATGATCACGATCGGACTGATGGCGCTCTCACCGACGCCGCTCGTCATCGGCGTCGGTGCGGTCGCGTTGCTCTACTACGCGTGGTGCTGACCGGGAGTCGACTTTCCGAGAAGAGGCCCGCGGGGCGCCCGGCGAGCCGGGCGCCCTCGGCCTGACGAGGTGCGACATGGAGTGGCGAGACCTCGAACGCCTGCCGCAGGCGACGAAGGGCGTATGGGAGGCCCGCCGGATCGGCGGGCGTTTGATCCGCGGCAAGGACGCCGTCGATGCCGCGGTCACGAAATGGAATCTGCTCGATCCGCTGATGGTGAGCCCGCCGGGGAGCGCGCGCTTCGTCCCGGTGTTGCATGTCGAAGAGTACTGCCACCGCGCGCATCGGGCGCTCCTCAGGAAGCATGCCGTATCGTTCGCGGTGCTGCTCGGCACCGCTCTGCTCCTCGTGATCTCGGGCTATGTCGCCGAGCGGCCGACGGCCTTACGAGCTGCGCTCATGGCTTTCGCGCTCGCGCTGTTCCTCGCGGTGGACTACCAGGTGGTCCTGCGCCGCATCGAGGCGCTCCGCGACCGCTCGCTGTTCATCCTGTGGGTGTGCCGCGCGGGCCTGCCTCATGCCCTGCTCACGGTCGGGCTGATGGCCCTCGCCGGCAGCCTGCAGCTTTACCTCGCGCGCCGCTCCGGCGGGCAGACGCCGCTGCTCGAAACGTATGGCGCGGTCCGCGCGTTCGTCGGGGACGAGCCGTGGCGCATCGTCGTCGGGCCGTTCTTCCATGGGAGTCTCGCTCACTGGCTCACGAACACCGCAATGCTGGCTGCCGCGAGCACGATCGCGGGGCCGCTGATGCGCGGTCCGCGTGCGCTCGTGCTGTTGCTGTGCGGCTCGACGTTCGGCGCGCTCGCGAGCCTTCTCGTCGAGGCGACGGCGCCGACGGATGTTTACGTCGGCGTCTCGGGCGGCATCTTTGCGCTCTTCGGCTGGTGTGTCGGCGCGACGATTCGACGCCCGGCCCTCTTTCCGAGCGGCTTCGCGGTGACGGCGGTCGCGTTCACGCTGCTCAACCTCGCCGCCGCGCCGCTCGCGTCCGCGAACGTGAGCCACGCGGGCCACGTGGCAGGTCTCGCGCTCGGCCTGCTGATCGGCCTCGCGTTTCCGCCGCGTTGCCGAGCGCGGCGCTGACCGTTCCGCTGCTCCGGTCCCGCTAATGAGGAGCGTCGCAGCATTGCACGGATTCTCGCAGGAGGGCGTCATTGAGGACGGCGGTGAGCGTG
>CAZKNH010000111.1:0-13566 GCA_964553875.1 uncultured Gammaproteobacteria bacterium
CCCCGATTTTCCGACCCCCGATTTTTACCCGATTTTCACGCGAGCGCCGCGAGCTCGGCGGCCCGCCAGCCCGAGCGCAGGTGCGGCGGCGGCGCGCCGCGCAGCCACGCGGCGAGGTCGCGGCGCGACGCGAGCACCTCGGGCTCGATGCCGAGCTCCTCGGCGCGAGCCTTGACCTTCGCCTGCAGCGCCTTCAGCGCGTCGCGGTCCGGACGCTCGGCGATCCCCGCCCGCTCGATCGCGGCGAGATGCTCCGTCGATCCCCGCTCGCCGACCGCAGCGACGATCTCTTCGCCGAAACGCTGCGCGAGCCGTTGCGGCATCTCCGGTATCCGGCGCAGCGCGGAAACCGACCTCGGGCGGACGTGCGCGATCCGCGCGAGCAGCTCGTCGCTCAGGATCCAACGGCGGGGACGATCGAGCTTGCGCGCGGTCGTCTCGCGCCACAGCACGAGCGCGTACGCCGCTGCCTGCTCGTCGGGCGGCATGCCCTGCACGCCCTTGATCCTGAGCCAGACCGGTAACAGGTCCTCCTGCCCGGCCGTCTCGACGAGCCTCGCGCAGTCCTCCGCGAGCCAATCGAATCGTCCGAGCCGCTCGATCTCGCGCTCGAGGCTGCGCCACAGCGGCAGCAAGAAGCGGACATCGTCGAGCGCGTAGCGCAACGGTCCGTCGGGCAGCGGCCGCGCGCTCCAGTCCGCGCGCGTGTGATCCTTGCCGATATCGACGCCCAGCACGGTCGCGAGGACCTCGCGCAGTCCGAGCTGTGCCGCGCGCCCGGTCAGCGCCGCGGCGATCTGCGTATCGACGAGCGTCGCCGGAAGCATGCTCGCGTGACGGTGCAAGACCTCGAGATCCTGTCGGCCGCTGTGCAAGACCCAAGGCAGATCGCGCCGCGCGAGGCACGCGAAGAACGGGCCGAGGTCGAGGTCCGCGAGGCAGTCGACGCAGACGACGCAATCGTCGGTCGCGACCTGCACGAGACAGAGTTGAGGGTAGTACGTGCGCTCGCGAACGAACTCCGTATCGATCGCGACGAGCTTCGCTCGCTCGAGCAGATCGCAGAGCCCCTCGAGCGCCGCAGCGTCGTCGATCAAGCCTTCCATGCAGGGTTTTCGCGCATTTTCCCGTCTCCGGGCGTTGGGTTATTATCGCGGCCCCGCTCGCTGGAAGCACCTCGGCGGGCCGACTTGGGAAGCGTGAGATCCGATGCCGTCCCGAACAACGCGGCGAGGCACGTCGTGTGGCCGTTGACCGCCGCTTTCATCGATATCGCGCTGCATCGCCGCGGCCCGGAAGACCTCCCGGCTTCGCAGTTTTTGCTGGGCCTCGTGCTTCTCGCCTATCTGGTCGTGAGCGCGTTGACGCTGACGGTCATCTCGGCGACGCGGACGCACGTGATCCTCGTCCTGCTCGAGCTCGTCGCGGATCTCGGCGTGGTCTTCCTGTTGCTGCAATTCTTCCAGAAGGGGACGCGCTTCCTGCAAACCGCGACGGCACTGGTCGGCACGGGCGTGGTGCTCGGCGTGATCTACATACCGCTCCTTCGTTGGGATGAGCTGCTCGCGGCGCCGCCCACCGAGCTCACGACGCCGCGATTCCTGATTCTGCTCCTTTTCATCTGGAGTCTGGACGTCGCGGGCTTCATTCTGTCGAGGGCTCTCGGAAAGCCTTATATCGTCGGAGTTTCTATCGTGATAGTGTACGAGCTCGCATCCATGGCCCTGCGCGACGCTTTCTTCCCGGCAACCTTCTGATGCGCGTCCACATCCTCGGCATTTGCGGCACGTTCATGGCCGGCATCGCCGCGCTCGCGAAGGCGGCGGGGCACCAGGTTTCAGGGTCCGACCAGAACGTCTACCCGCCGATGAGCACGCAGCTGCGCAAGCTCGGGATCCGCCTGCACGAGGGCTACGGGCCGGAGCAGCTCGACGATGACATCGACTGCGTCGTCGTCGGCAACGTGATGCGGCGCGGGATTCCAGTCATCGAGGCGCTGCTCGACTCCGGCATCCCGTATTACTCGGGCGCGGAGTGGCTTGCGGACAACGTCCTGAAGGACAAATGGGTGCTCGCCGTGTCCGGCACGCACGGCAAGACGACGACGACGAGCATGCTCGCGTGGATCCTCGAGCACGCGGGGCTCGAGCCCGGTTTCCTCGTCGGCGGCATCCCGAACAATTTTTCGATCTCGGCAAGGCTCGGCAACTCGAAGTTCTTCGTCGTCGAGGCGGACGAGTACGACACGGCGTTCTTCGACAAGCGGGCGAAGTTCGTCCACTACCGGCCGCGCACGCTCGCGATCACGAACATCGAGTACGACCACGCGGACATCTACCCCAATCTCGATGCGATTCTGTGGCAGTTCCATCAGCTCGTGCGCACGGTGCCGCGCCAGGGCCTGATCAGCGTCAGCGGCCACGACGCGAACATCGAGAAGCTGCTGTCGATGGGCGTGTGGACGCCGGTCGAGACGTTCAGCGCGCGGGAAGGCGCCGATGCCACGTGGTCGGCCGCGTACGAGCTGATCGGCGCGAAGTCGCGCTTCAGCGTGACGCGCCGCGGCGAGAAAGTCGGCCAGGTCGGCTGGGCGCTGCTCGGCACGCACAACCTCGAGAATGCGCTCGCGGCGCTCTCCTGCGCCGTGCACGCCGGCGTCGGGATCGACGTCGCGCTCGAGGCGCTCGCGCAGTTCAAGGGCGTGAAGCGGCGTCTCGAGAAGCGGGGCGTCTTCGCGGGCATCGGATTGTACGAGGATTTCGCGCATCACCCGACCGCGATCAGCACGACGCTCGACGCGCTGCGCAGCCAGCAGCCCGAGCGGCGCATCATCGCGGTGCTCGAGCCGAGGTCGAACACGATGCGAATGGGCGTGCACCGCGACGCGCTCCGCAAGTCGTTCGATTCGGCGGACCGCGTGTACGTTCTCGCGCCCGAGGACCTCGACTGGAAACCGGAGAAAGCGCTCGCGACGCTCGGCAGCAGGCTGTCCGTCGCGTCGACCGTCGAAGAGCTGCTCGACAGGCTGCTCGAGGAGCTCGAAAGCGGCGACCAGGTCGTGCTGATGTCGAACGGCAGCTTCCAGGGGTTGCCGCGGCTTCTGCAGCAGGCGCTGCGCAGCCGCGAGGTTCGTCAGGCCAGCGCTTGATTCGGCCGGGCCGATGCCGGACGAACCCATGCCCGATGAGCGTATCGCGCTGTTCCCGTTGAAGACCGTGTTGTTTCCGGGCGGTCTGCTGCCGCTCCGGATCTTCGAGGCGCGCTACCTCGACATGGTCGGACGGTGCCTCAAGGGCGAGCAGAAATTCGGCGTGCTGATGATCGTCGAGGGCTCCGAGGTCGGCCGCGCGCGGACCGCGAACGTCGGCACGCTCGCGGATATCGTCGACTGGCATCAGCAGCCGGACGGCCTGCTCGGGATCGTCGTCGCCGGGCGCGAGCGCTTCCGGCTGATCGAGACTTCGATCCAGGACGACGGCCTGTACGTCGGCCGCGTCGAGGTGCTGCCGGAGGCGCCGCGCAGTGCGCTGCCGCCGCGGCACGCGCATCTCGCGAAGCTGCTTCGGCAGGTGCTCGCACGCCTCGGGATACAGAGGCGCGGCGACGAGGATTTCGACGACGCGTCGTGGGTCGGGTACCGGCTCGCCGAGGTCCTGCCGCTGTCTCTCGAAGACCGGCAGGCCTGCCTCGAGATAGACGACCCGATCGCGCGGCTCGATCGGCTCGGCGCATCATTGAACGGATAACGTGCCGCGCGGCGGCAAGAGGAGCGATGGAAGAAGCGATACAGAGCGTGGGCTACAAGCGCTGGATGTGTCTGATCTGCGGCTTCGTCTACGACGAGGAGAAGGGCCTGCCCGAGGAAGGCATCGCACCCGGCACGCGCTGGGACGACGTGCCGCTGTCGTGGCGCTGCCCGGATTGCGGATCGGGCAAGGAAGACTTCGAGATGGTCGAGGTCTGACGCCGTTCTTCGTCGTCGACCGGCCGTGCCGTCAGCGCGGCCCTTCGTCTTCCGGCGCAACGACCCATTCGACCTCGGTATCGATGAAACCGTCCGGGTAGAGCATGAGCCAGCGCATTCCGGGCGGCCGGTCGTCGAGCGCGAAGAGCTCGCTGCCCGGCAGGAACTGCGAGCAGGTCGACGGCGTCGTGATGAAGCGCACGCCGCGCCGCTCGCGATCGCTCGCCTGATGCACGTGCCCGCACAGCACGCCGCGCACGTGCGGGTTCTGATCGAGCACGTCGAGGAACGCCGGCGCGTCGCGCAACGCGACGCTGTCGAGCCACGTGCTGCCGACCGGCAGCGGATGATGGTGCATCACGACGAGCACGTGTGAACCGCGATGCGCCGTGAGCGCGGCCGCGAGGCCGCGCAGCCGCGTCTCGCCGAGCCCGCCCGCGTCCTCGCCGGTCAGATACGTCGACAGGAAGATCAGCGACCACTCGTCGAAGCGGGTTTCGCCGCCGACGTGGAAACGCCCGCCGCGCAGCACGTCGTCGAGCAGAACCGGATCGTCGTGGTTCCCCGGGATCGAATACACCGGCAGCCCCAGGGGCTCGAGGGTCGAGCGGAATCGCTCGTAACCCCCGCGGCTCTCGTCCTGCACGATGTCGCCCGTCACGAGCACGGCGTCCGGCGGCCAGCGCGTCGATCGCTGCGCCTGCTCGACCACGCTGATGAAGGTCTCGTAGGTGTTCACCCCGCGCAGGCGACCGTCCGGCGTCGCGAACAGGTGAGGATCCGTCAGGTGCAGAAGAACGATCGGCCGGGACATCCGAGTCACCGTTGCCGGCGGCGATGGGCGCTCTGATACGCGGCAAGCCAGCCGCGGGGCCGGGCGTGCTTCGGGCCGCTTGCGGCGGCCTTGCGGACGGCGGCAGGTTGGCGCGTCATCGGAGTCGGCCGGGCGAAATGGGCGGACATGATACTGGACTTGGCTCGCGGGCGTCCGGCGATTCCTTCACAATGGCGGCAGGTCGTATCAAGTTGCGGAACTCAGACACGTTAAGCGACAATTTGTTGCTCCGCTTACCCCCCTTCTACACCAGATATCAGCAAAGGGCTCTCGGCTCGAGATGTCTTTTCCCGGAGACAACGTGACCCAGGACGGTTCGCCAGGTTCGTCGTCGCAGCGGCCGCCGCGGCGCGCGCTCGCGAATGCGATACGCGTGCTCGCGATGGACGCCGTGGAGCGCGCGAAGTCGGGCCATCCCGGCATGCCGATGGGCATGGCCGACATCGCAGAGGTGCTCTGGAACGACTACCTCAAGTTCAACCCGGCGAATCCGGAATGGATCGACCGCGACCGGTTCGTGCTGTCGAACGGTCACGGCTCGATGCTGCTCTACGCGGTGTCGTACCTCACCGGTTACCCCCTCGGTATCGACGAGATCGAGCGCTTCCGCCAGCTGGGCTCGCGCACGGCCGGGCATCCGGAGCGCGAGATCGAAATCGGCATCGAGACGACGACGGGCCCGCTCGGCCAGGGACTTGCGAACGCGGTCGGCATGGCGATCGCGGAGAAAGTCCTCGCCGCGACGTTCAACCGCGAAGGCCACGAGATCATCGATCACTACACGTGGGTGTTCGCGGGTGACGGCTGCCTGATGGAGGGCATCTCGCACGAAGCGTGCTCGCTCGCGGGCACGCTCGGCCTCGGCAAGCTGATCACGATCTGGGACGACAACGGCATCTCGATCGACGGGAAGACGGAAGGCTGGTTCACGGACGATACGCCCGCGCGCTTCCGCGCGTACGGTTGGCACGTCGTCGAGAACGTCGACGGCCACGATCCGGCGTCGATCAAGGCTGCGATCGACGCGGCTCGCGCCGAGCGCGAGCGTCCGTCGCTGATCTGCTGCAAGACGACGATCGGCTGGGGCGCGCCGACGAAGCAGGGCACGGCGGCGACGCACGGTGCGCCGCTCGGGCCGGACGAGGCCGCGGCGGCGCGCAAGGCGCTCGGCTGGGAACACCCGCCGTTCGTCATTCCCGACGAGATCAAGGCGGCGTGGGACGCGAAGGCTCGCGGCCGCGAGGCCGAGGCGCGCTGGCAGGAGCGCTTCGAGCGCTATCGCGCGGCCTATCCGGAGCTTGCGGCCGAGCTCGAGCGGCGCATGCACGGCCGGCTGCCGGAAGGGTGGGCGGACATCGCCGAGCGCGTCACGCAGGAGATCGCGGCCGAAGGGAAGTCGCTCGCGACGCGCCTTGCGTCTCTGCGCGCGCTCGAAGGCTTCGCGCCGCATCTGCCGGAGATGCTCGGTGGCTCCGCCGATTTGACGGGATCGAACAACACCCTACATTCGGGCAGTAAGCGCATCACGCGGGAGACGCCGGGCGGCAACTATCTGCACTATGGAGTCCGCGAGTTCGGCATGGCCGCGATCATGAACGGCCTTTCGCTGCACGGCGGATTCATTCCGTACGGCGGCACGTTCCTCGTGTTCTCCGACTACGCGCGTAATGCGCTTCGGATGGCCGCGCTGATGCGGACGCAGAGCGTGTTCGTGCTGACGCACGATTCGATCGGGCTCGGCGAGGACGGGCCGACGCATCAGCCGATCGAGCACTTGGCGAGCCTGCGTCTGATCCCGAACATGACCGTATGGCGGCCGTGCGATGCGGTCGAGACGGCCGTCGCGTGGCGCGACGCGATCGAACGACGCGACGGCCCGACGTGTCTCGCGCTGACGCGTCAGACCGTGCCGGCGATCGAGCGGACGCAGGATCAGATCGAGCTGATCCGGCGCGGCGGGTACATCCTGTCGAGCGGTGCCGAACCCCCGCGCATCGTGCTGATCGCGACGGGCTCGGAAGTCTCGCTCGCGCTCGCGGCCGCGGAGGAGCTCAAGTCGGCCGGCATCTCGACGCGCGTCGTCTCGATGCCGTGCACGTCGCTGTTCGACCAGCAGAGCGACGAGTATCGCGCGCACGTGCTGCCGCCGTCGGCGGCGCGCATCGTCGTCGAGGCCGGTGCGACCGGCGGCTGGTGGCGTTACGTCGGCGGCAACGGAGACGTCATCGGCATCGATCGGTTCGGCGCGTCCGCGCCCGCGAAGGACTTGTTCGAGCATTTCGGGCTCACCGTCGAGCGGATCGTTTCCGCGGCGCGGCGCTTCGCGTGAGCCCGCATCAAAGAAAGGACGAGGAGAGGCAGACATGCCGGTCAAAGTAGCGATCAACGGTTACGGCCGCATCGGGCGCAACATCCTGCGCGCGCTCTACGAGAGCAAGCGAACGAACGAGATCTCGATCGTCGCGATCAACGATCTCGGCGACGCGAGCACGAACGCGCATCTGACCCGCTATGACTCGGCGCACGGGCCGTTCCCGTTCGAAGTCTCGGTCGATGGCCAGGATCTCGTCGTCGCCGGCGACCGGATTCGCGTCTGTCAGGAGCGCGACCCGGCGAAGCTGCCGTGGAAGAGCCTCGGCGTCGACGTCGTCTTCGAGTGCACGGGCCTCTTCACGTCGAAGGAGAAGGCGTCGGCGCATCTCGAGGCGGGTGCGAACCGGGTGCTGATCTCGGCGCCGGCTGGCAAGGACGTCGACGCGACGATCGTCTACGGCGTGAACCACGAGACGCTGAACGCGTCGCACCGCGTGATCTCGAACGCGTCCTGCACGACGAACTGTCTCGCGCCGCTCGTCAAGGTCCTGCACGAGGCCGTCGGCGTCGAGCACGGCCTGATGACGACCGTGCACGCGTACACGAACGACCAGGTGCTGACCGACGTCTATCACAAGGATCTGCGCCGCGCGCGCTCCGCGACGCAGTCGATGATCCCGACGAAGACCGGCGCGGCCGCGGCGATCGGTCTCGTGCTGCCCGAGCTCGACGGCAAGCTCGACGGTTTCGCGATCCGCGTGCCGACGATCAACGTGTCGCTCGTGGATCTCACGTTCACGGCGCGCCGTGCGACGACGGCCGAGGAGATCCATGCCGCGATGCGCGCGGCGAGCGAGGGGGCGCTCAAGGGCGTCCTCGCGTACAGCGACGGCCCGCTCGTGTCGATCGACTTCAACCACAATCCCGCGTCGGCGATCTACGATGCGACGCTCACGAAGGTGCAGGGCGGCACGCTGGTCAAGGCTTGCGCCTGGTACGACAACGAGTGGGGCTTCTCGAACCGGATGCTCGACGTCGCGGCGCTGATCGCGAAGCTCTGACGAGTAGCATTTGTGTCAGACACCATTTCCCTGCGGAAAAGGGTGTCTGACACGACGGAGGCATCCATGGCGCTCGAAGTCGTTCGCATGCTCGATCTCGACCTCGCCGGCAAGCGCGTGCTGATCCGCGAGGACCTGAACGTGCCGGTGAAGGACGGCCGCGTCACGAGCGACGCGCGTATCAGGGCCGCGTTGCCGACGCTCCAGGCGGCCCTCGACAAGGGTGCCGCCGTGATCGTGATGTCGCATCTCGGGCGCCCGAAGGAAGGGGTGTTCGATCCCGCGGCGTCGCTCGAGCCCGTCGCCGACGTGCTGTCGAAGCTTCTCGGCCGGAAGGTGCCGGTCGTGCGGGATTTCCTCGACGGCGTCGACGTCAAGCCCGGCGAGATCGTGCTCGCCGAGAACGTGCGCTTCCTCGTCGGCGAGAAGGCGAACGATCCCGAGCTCGCAAAGCGCATGGCCGCTCTCTGCGACGTGTTCGTGATGGACGCGTTCGGCACGGCGCACCGCGCGCAGGCGAGCACCGAGGGCGTCGCCCGCTATGCGCCGACGGCATGCGCGGGCCCGCTGCTCGTCGCGGAGCTCGAGGCGCTCGGCGCCGCCCTCGAGGCGCCGCGCCGGCCGCTCGTCGCGATCATCGGCGGCGCGAAGGTCTCGACGAAGATCGAGGTGCTGCGCTCGCTCGCCGCGAAGGTCGATGCGCTGATCCTCGGCGGCGGCATCGCGAACACCGTGCTCGCCGCGACCGGTGCGGAGATCGGCAAGTCACTCGTCGAGCGCGACATGGTCGACTTCGCGAAGCGGCTGCTCGACGGCGAGTTCGGCCGCGCCGAGATTCCGCTGCCGACGGACGTCGTCGTCGCCGAGAGCCTGGAACCGACGGCGAAGGGCCGGATCACCGCGCTCGCGGGCGTCGGTCCGAACGACATGATCCTCGATATCGGCCCGGAGACGGCGGAGGCCTACGCGCGGCGTATCGCCGACGCGGGGACGATCGTCTGGAACGGTCCCGTCGGTGTGTTCGAGCACCCGGAGTTCGCCGCCGGCACGCGGCGCATCGCCGAGGCGATCGCGGCGAGCGACGCGTTCTCGATCGCCGGAGGCGGCGACACGCTCGCGGCGGTCGAGCAGTTCGGGATCGGCGACGACGTCTCCTACATTTCGACCGGCGGCGGGGCGTTCCTCGAGTTCCTCGAAGGCAAGCGGCTGCCCGCGGTCGCCGTGCTCGAGGAGCGCGCGAAAGAAAGTCGGACATAACGCTGCGCGGCCCGGGCTCTCCCCCAGCGCGTCCGGGCAAGCGCGTATAATCGCCGAAGCCTTCGCCGGAACGAGCCGTGCCATCGAGCGGCGCCGGCGAACGGCATCCGAAGCGATGGCACTGACGCTTTCCGACCCGAAGGCGCTCCTGACGCGCGCGTTCGAGTGCGCACTCCGCGCGGCCGCTCCCTCCGTTTGTCTCGACCACGGGCTCGCCGAGATCGACGCGCGTGCGCCGGCCGTCGTGATCGGCGCCGGCAAGGCGGCCGCGGCAATGGCCGCCGCGTTCGCGGCCGCGTGGGAAGCGCCGGTGCGGGGACTCGTCGTCACGCGCTACGGTCACGGCCTCGCGCCCGGCGAGGATGCGGGCGGCATCGAGGTCGTCGAGGCCGGCCATCCGTCGCCGGATAGCGCGAGCCTTGCCGCCGGCGCGCGCCTCCTCGAGCTTGCGCGAAGCGTCGCGCCGGGCGAGCGGCTCGTCGGCCTGATCTCGGGCGGCGGCTCGGCGCTCGCGTCCGCGCCGGTCGACGGGCTCGCGTTCGAAGAGAAGCGCGACGCGGCGAACTTCCTGATTCGTGCGGGTGCCGACATCCGCGAGATCAACTGCGTCCGTAAGCATCTTTCTGGCTTGAAGGGCGGCAGGCTCGCGACGGCCGCGCGCCCGGCAGCGGTCCTCACGCTTGCGATCTCGGACGTGCCTGGCGACGATCCGGCCGACATCGCATCCGGCCCGACGTTGCCGGATCCGACGACGCAGCGCGACGCGCTCGAGATCCTGCACGGCTACCGCTATCCGCGGATCGACGCGCTGCGCGCCGTGCTCGACGACCCGCGCTTCGAGACGCCGAAGCCGGACGATCCGTCGTTCGCCGAGGACATCGTGCGCGTGATCGCGTCGAATGCGACGGCCCTCGACGCCGCGGAGGCGTTCCTCGAGCGCGAGGGTTTCCGCGTCGTGCGGCTCGGCGACGATCTCGACGGCGAGGCCGAGGCGCTCGGACGGGAGCATGCGCGGCTCGCGCTCGAGCTCGCGAATTCCGCGCAGCCGGTCGCGATCTTGTCGGGCGGCGAGACGCGCGTCGTGCTCGGCAACGCGGAAGGCCGCGGCGGACGCAACCTCGAATATCTCGCCGGGCTCGCGCTCGAGCTTCGCGGCGCACCCGGCATATTCGCGCTCGCCGCCGATACGGACGGCATCGACGGCAACGGCGACCATGCCGGCGGGCTCGTCACGCCGGACATGCTGGCCCGCGGCGCGGCGCTCGGGCTTTCGCTCGACGCGCTGCTCGCGCGGCATGACAGCTATCGCTTTTTCGACGCGTGCGATCTACTACTACGAACCGGTCCGACGAGGACGAACGTCAACGACTTTCGTCTGATCGTCTGTCGGCCGAACCACTAAGGAAGGGCATGATCAGAAGCTTGGACCTCGAGAACGCCCGCCGCCGCACGAAGATCGTTGCGACGCTCGGCCCTTCGACCGACGACCCCGCCGTGCTCGAGCGGGTGCTCCACGCGGGCGCCGACGTGTTGCGGATCAACTTCTCGCACGGGACGACCGAGCAGCAGATCCGGCGCATCGAGACCGCGCGCGAGGTTGCGGAGAAGGCCGGCTGCTGTGTCGCGCTGATGGGCGATCTGCAGGGCCCGAAGATCCGAATCGAGTCTTTCGCGAAGGGCTCGGTCGTGCTCGAGACCGGGCAGCAGTTCGCGCTCGACACCGAGATGGATCCGAACGGCGGCGACGAGACGGCCGTGAACGTCGCGTACCCGCGGCTCGTCGAGGACGTCGAGCCCGGCGACGTGCTGCTGCTCGACGACGGCCAGATCGTGCTGCAGGCCGAGGCCGTGAGCCGCAGCAGGATCGATTGCCGCGTCGTGCAGGGCGGCGAGCTGAGCAGCAAGAAGGGTTTGAACAAGCGCGGCGGCGGGCTCTCCGCGCCGGCGTTGACGGACAAGGACAGGGCGGACATCGAGACGGCGGCGAAGATGGGCCTCGACTTCGTCGCCGTGTCGTTCGCCCGCGATGCGGCCGACATCGACGAGGCCCGCCGGCTCGTCCGTGCCGCCGGCGGTCATGCGTACCTCGTCGCGAAGATCGAGCGCTCGGAGGCCGTCCAGAACATCAAGTCGATCATCGCGGCGAGCGACGCGATCATGGTCGCGCGCGGGGACCTCGCGGTCGAGGTCGGTTACGCATCGATGACCGGCCTGCAGAAGGGCTTGATCCGACTGGCCCGGTCGCAGAACAAGGTGTCGATCACCGCGACGCAGATGCTCGAGTCGATGATCAGCCACGCGTCGCCGACGCGTGCCGAGGTGTCGGACGTCGCGAACGCGGTGATGGACGGCACCGACGCGGTGATGCTGTCCGCCGAGACCGCGATCGGACGCTATCCGGTCCAGGCCGTCGCGACGATGGCGGAGCTCTGCATCGGCGCCGAGAAGCACGAGACGTTCCGGCGCGCCGCGAACTACCGCCTCGAGGACGTCTTCGAGCACGTCGACGAGGCGATCGCGATGGCGGTGATGTACGTCGCGAATCATCTCAAGGTCAAGGCGATCATCGCCTTGACGGAGTCGGGCTCGACGACGCTCTGGATGTCGCGCGTACGCTCCGACATTCCGATCTACGCGTTCACGCGTCACGAGACGACGCGGCGGCGCGTCACGCTCTATCGCGGCGTGTATCCGGTGCTGTTCGACGTCACGCAGACGGATCTCGCCGGCATCCACGCTCACCTGTTCGACAGCCTGCGTCAGAACGGCGCGCTCGAGCCGGGCGATCTCGTCATCTTCACGCGCGGAGAGCTGCAAGGCGTCTCCGGCGGCACGAACACGATGCAGATCCTGACCGTGCCCTGAGCGTGAAAGGAGAGGCCGGCATCTCGTCTCCCGACATGGCCGCCTCTTCGGTGCCGCTGCGGCCCGGCCGCGCCGTCCGCGGCGCGCCGCGCAAGGCGCTCGTTCTTCCGGGCGCCGGGGCACGCGGCGCGTATCAGGTCGGCGTCCTCAAGGCGATCGCGCACCTGTTGCCGAAGCCGTCCGAGAATCCGTTCTCGATCATCACCGGCACGTCCGCCGGCGCGATCAACGCGGCCGTGCTCGCGAGCCGCGCCGGGCATTTCGAGCGGGCGGTCACGGAGATGGAGCGCGTCTGGGCGAACTTCGACGCGAGCCAGGTCTACCGCACGGACAACTGGACGATGCTGAAGTCGAGCCTGCATTGGCTCGCCGCGCTCGTCCTCGGCGGCCTCGGCGTCGGCAATCCGAAGTCGCTGCTCGACAATTCGCCGCTGCGCGAGCTGCTCGCGCGGCGGATTCCTCCGGGCGCGATCACGCGCGCGATCGAGCGCGGATACGTCGACGCGCTCGCCGTGACGGCATCGGCGTACACGTCGGCGCGCTCGGTCACGTTCTATCAGACGAGGCTCCCGGTCGAGCCGTGGGAGCGCGTGCGCCGCATCGGCCGGCCGGCGAAGATCGGCATCGATCATCTCCTCGCGAGCGCGGCCGTGCCGTTCGTGTTTCCGCCGGTGCGGCTCGGTGGCGAGTATTACGGCGACGGGTCGATGCGTCACCCGGCGCCGTTGAGCTCCGCGATCCATCTCGGCGCCGACCGATTGCTCGTGATCGGCGTCCGCGACGAGCAGCCGGAGCCCGAGCCCGATCCGGAGGCGGTTCCCGAGTATCCGAGCTTCGGCCATCTCGCGGGCTACATGCTCGACACGCTGTTCCTCGACGGCCTGTTCGCCGATCTCGAGCGGCTCACACGGATCAACCTGATCCTCGCCGAGCTCGGCACGGACCATCTGCATTCGCCCGTGCACGAGCTGCGGCCGATCGACGCGCTGCTCGTCGTGCCGAAGGAGGACCTGCGAGAGGTGGCGCGGCGCTATATCGGCGAGCTGCCGCGGGCGGTGCGGATGCTGCTGCAGGGCGTCGGCGCGTACGGACGCGGCGGCATGCAGCTCACGAGCTATCTGCTCTTCGAGTCGGGGTTCACGCGCGAGCTGATCGCGATGGGATATCGCGACGCGATGGCGATGAAGGACGACCTCACCGCGTTTCTCCTCGACGAGCCTATCGAGCGGCTCGATGCGCCGCAGTACCTGAAGGAGCGCCTCGAGCACTGA
>CAZKNH010000112.1:0-13158 GCA_964553875.1 uncultured Gammaproteobacteria bacterium
CGCCTTCCGCCGCGCCAAACCCTCGACCCCACCGTCGTCATAGCGCGGCTCGGGAGGCATTAAGGCCGCGTCCCGATCGTCCGGATGCTTCGACATCGCTGATTCCCCTCCGCGTCGCGGCCGGCATCGGCCGGCGCACCGAGATCGACTTGCAACCCCGCCGGCGCCGTCGGCCGCAAAGCGGCGCGCGGGGCCCCTTTCCCCACACCGCCCGCCCGAAGCACGCATGCCCGCTCGATCTCGCTTACGATAGCGGGTCCGCAACGCCGGCGCCTGTACGCTCAAAGCCTACAACAAAAGCGCCAAAGGCACGACAGACCGGCACGGCGGCGCGACCGCAACCGTGCCGGGAGAAACGCCGGGCAGTGGGACAGCGGGCCCGCTCGGCTCACGTCAGCCGTTCGTTTTATGGAGGAAACAGCATGTCCGAAGCCAAGGAACCGTGGGGCAATCTGGTGCTCGTCGAGTTCGACGACGGGATCGCGTGGGTCACGATGAACCGGCCCGAGAAGCGCAACGCGATGAGCCCGGCGTTGAACGAAGAGATGCTTCGGACGGTCACCGCGCTCGCGACCGACGACCGCTGCAAGGTGCTCGTGTTGACCGGCGCAGGCGAATCGTTCGCGGCCGGCATGGATCTCAAGGAATACTTCCGCGAGACCGACGGCGCGCCGGACACGATCGTGCTCGCCGTGCGCCGCGTCGCCGAGGAGTGGCAGTGGCGGCGCTTGAGGGACTATCCGAAGCCGACGATCGCGATGGTCAACGGCTGGTGCTTCGGCGGCGCGTTCACGCCGCTCGTCGCGTGCGATCTCGCGATCGCCGCCGAGGAGGCGATCTTCGGGTTGTCGGAAATCAACTGGGGCATCCTGCCCGCGGGCAACGTGACGAAGGCCGTGACCGAGACGATGGGCCTGCGCAACGCGCTCTACTACGTGATGACTGGCGAGACCTTCGACGGCAAGAAGGCGGCGCAGATGGGTCTCGTGAACGAGGCCGTGCCGCGGGCAGAGCTCAAGGAACGCACGCGCGCGCTCGCGCGGGTGCTGATCGAGAAGAACCCGACGATGCTGCGCAACGCGAAGCTCGCCGTGAAGCGCGTCCGCGACATGGACTGGGACACGTCCGCGGACTACCTCTACGCGAAGGTCGGCGAGGCGCTCCACTTCGGCGCGGCCGAGCACCGCGAGAAGGCGATGAAGGCGTTCCTCGACGACAAGACCTACAAACCCGGCCTCGAGCAATTCAAGGACACGAAGTAGAGCGAGCCGCGGCGCGCGTCGTGAGCCCCTACGACACTCTGGTCCGCTCCGGCCGCTGTCTGCTGCTCGACGGCGGCACGGGCTCCGAGCTTCGCCGCCGCGGCGTGCGCCTCGATCCGATCGCGTGGAGCGGCCCGGCCGCGCTCGCCTGCTTCGATACGCTCGTCGACATCCACTCGGACTATATCGACGCCGGCGCCGACGTCATCACGACGAGCACGTTCGCGACGACCCGCTTCGTCCTCGAGGCCGCGGGCCTCGGCGCCGAGTTCGCGGCGATCAACCGTGCGAGCGTCCGGGCCGCGATGCGTGCGCGTGAGCGCTCGGGGCGCAGCGTGCTCGTCGCGGGCTCCGTCTCGTGCTTCCCGCCGGGATTCGACGCCGCGGCGTATCCGCCGCCGGCCGAGGAGCGCGCGGCGTACGCCGAGCTCGCGAACCTGCTCGCCGCGGAGGGCGTCGATTTTCTCGTGCTCGAGATGATGGAGGACGACGTCCACGCCGCGCGCGCATGCGAGGCGGCGCATGCCACGGGACTTCCGTTCTGGATCGGCGTCAGCGCGCGGCGCCGGACGGACGGCACGCTCACCGCATACGATTTCCCGGAGACGCCGCTCGATCGGGTGATCGACGCGCTCGTGAGGTTTACGCCCGACGTCATGAACGTGATGCACACGCCCCCTGACGACGTCGCTCCGGCCCTTGCGGTCGTGCGCACACGCTGGACCGGACCGATCGGCGCGTATCCCGAGATCGAGGAGCCCGGTACCCCGGCGCTTACGCCCGCCGGGCTCGCGGCGCGGGCCGAGGAGTGGCTCCGCGCCGGCGTCCGCGTGCTCGGCGGCTGCTGCGGCACGGAGCCGCAGCACGTGCGCGCGTTACGCGCGCTGCTCGATCGTCAATCGACGAGCGGGTTCCAGCCGTAGGTCCAGAGCAGCACGAAGAAGCCGACCGCGTAGCCGACCGGCACAAACCAGCCGCGGCGGATCCATTCGACGACCGACCGCGCTTCCGGGAAGATGTTCGAGAGCGCGACGCCCGCGGACGACCCGAACCAGATCATCGAGCCGCCGAAGCCGACCGTGAACGCGAGCATGCCCCAGTCGTAGCCGCCCTGCTCGAGCGCGAGCTTCGTCAGCGGGATGTTGTCGAACACCGCCGAGACCCAGCCGAGGCCGAACGCGGTCTGCCACGACGCCGCCGGCAACTGGTCGACCGGCATCAGCGACGCGCAGGTCACGAGCGTCAGCAGGAACAGCGTGCCCTTCACGGAAGCCGGCACCACCTTCCAGTCCGTCGACACGAAGAGCGCCGAGATCGCGATCGCGATCCACACGCCCGCCGCGGGGAAATCGAGCATCACGTTCGTCACGATCGCGCCAGCGAGAATCAACGCGACGGCCGCGAGCTTCCGCCATTGCACCTCGTGATGCCCGGTCGGATCGCGCTGGATCGGCTGGTACGCCTGCTGCTGGATTGCGGCAAAGATTCCGATGACCAGGAACGTCGGGACCGCGGCGACATACGCGTGCAGCACGCCGAACGCGGACACGCCCTCGATCCACATCATCGTCGTCGTCGTGTCGCCGACCACCGAGCCCGAGCCGCCGGCATTGCTCGCCGCGACGATCGCCGCGAGATAGCCGATGTCGAGCCGGCGTTTGAAGACGTGCAGAGCGATCGTGCCGCCGATCATCGCCGCCGCGATGTTGTCGAGGAACGACGACAGCACGAACACCATCGCGAGCAGCACGAAGCCGCCCTTCCAGTCGTCCGGCAGGAAGCGCGGCAGGATCTCCGGCACGTGCGACTCCTCGAAATGCCGCGCGAGCACGGCGAAGCCGAGCAAGAGGCCCAGCAGATTCGCGAGCGTGCGCGCCTCCTCGACGACGTGGTGGCCCAGCGCGAAGCCGGGGTCGGTCAGGAGCTTCAGCGCGACGATCGCGACGAGGCCGGTCAGCGCGACCTCGAGCGTGCGGTCGTGGAAGAGCGCGACGCCGAGCAGCGTCAGCGCGAACAGATAGAACTCGGCGCGGATGCCGAGCAGCAGGGGCCCGAGGTCGCTGTTCAGCAGGACGCCCGCAACGACGGCCGCCGCCATCGCGCACACGCCGGCGCCGGCAAGCCACTTCCGAATCGTCATCGAACGGATTCTCCGAGAAACGATGATGAAGCCGCTCCGGCTTTCCCGATGCCGGCGTGAAGTCGGGCCACCGAAGAACCGAACCGGATGAGGGCGCCTACGGATTTACCGAAATCGCTTGCGGCTGTCCAGGTTCTTGTTGGTCCCCCGCCCTTGGCGCTAAGCTCGCCGCTCGTCATCGGCCGAAATCAGAACAATGTCCGACCAACGCATCCTCGTCGTCGTCGACCCGACGGCCGAGGAACAGCCGGCGGTGCAACGCGCGGCACGGCTCGCGCAAGCGTACGGCGCCTCGCTCGAGCTTTTCGTCTGCGACTACGATCAGTCGCTCGCGAGCTTGCCGCGGTTCGACCCGAAGACCGCCGAGCAGGCGCGGCGAAGGGTCCTCGATAACCATCTCGCGAAGCTCGACGAGCTGCGCATCCCCTTGAAAGCCCAGGGGCTTGCGGTCGAGATCGACGCGCGCTGGGCGAGACCTCTGCACCGCGGCATCGTCGGCAAGGTCGCCGACACGCGGCCGATGCTGGTCGTCAAGGACACGCACGAGCATCCGGTGCTGCGCCGGACGCTCCTTTCGAACACCGATTGGAACCTGATCCGAGCGTGCCCGGCCCCGCTCCTGCTCGTGAAGCCGCGGCCGCTCGGTGCGACGCCGCGCGTGCTCGCGGCCGTCGACCCTGTACACGAGCGCGACAAGCCGGCCGACCTCGACCGGGCGATCCTCGGGTTCTCGGTCGAGCTCGCACGCAGGCTCGGCGGCACTCTGCACATCCTGCACGCGTTCGATACGACGCCGCTTTACGTGGCCGCCGCGGACACGCCGCTGTCGATGACGAGCGTTCCGCCGCCGGAGCTCCTCGCCGATCTCGAGACGCGGCATCGCGAGGCGCTCGACGCGCTGCTCGCGGATTTCCCCGTGGACAAGGCGAACGTCCGCTTCGAGCACGGCCCGGCTCACCTTGCGATCGCCGCGGTCGCGGAGCAGGAGCAGGCCGATTTCGTCGTGATGGGCGCGGTTTCGCGCAGCGGGCTCGAGCGGATCTTCGTCGGCAGCACGGCCGAGCGCACGCTCGATCGGTTGCCGTGCGATCTCGTCGTCGTGAAGGGGCCGGGATTCCGCGCGCCGGCGGAGGATTGAGGGCGCGACCGCAGCGTCGCGCCCGAGGCGCGAGACCTCGTCGTCAGAGCACGGTATTACCGGTGCAGGTCACCGGCGCGCTCGGGTTGGTAGACGACCTCGACGACCTTCACGGTCGACACGCCGCCGCCCGGCCGCGGCCATTCGAGCTCGTCGCCGACGGAAAGCCCGAGCAACGCGCTGCCGACGGGCGCGAGAACCGAGATCCGGTCCGCCTGCCCCTGGACGTCCTTCGGATAGACGAGCGTCAGCAGGAACTCCTCGCCCGATTCCAGGATCTGGAAGCGGACCGTCGAATTCATCGTCACGACGTCGGGCGGCACCTTCTCCGGCTCGACGATCTCCGCCCGCTCGAGCTCGGCCTGCAACGCCGCCTTGCCGGGGAAGGCGTTCGCCGGCAACGACGCGAGCAACGCCTCGAGCCGGTCGAAATCCTGCGACGTCAAAATGATCTTCGATTGCTTGGCCACGTTCTCCTCTCTTTGGGGAATCATCAGCGTGACGAGCTCGACGGGAAGCGCGGGCGAACGCCCGCGGCCGGTGCTCTGAACCGGAAGCTTAGCCGATTCGCGACGGCGCCGCGCGGTCAGGTGCGGCGGATCGGGCGCGACCGGCCCCGGCGCTTACCCCGACGGATCAGAACGCCCGACCGAGGTAGACATATACCGCATCCCGGTCGCCTTCCGCGCGCCCGTAGCCGACGTAGATCGGCCCGACGGGGGTATCGACGCCGGCCCAGACCGACCCGCCCCAGATCGTGTTCCCGAGCGAGATATCGTCCCGAGCGCCCCACGCGTTCCCGAGCTCGACGCTGACGCCGGCGAATGCCGGGAAGAGCGCGAGGTCGCCGATCCGGCGATAGTAGCTCGCGCCGAGCCGGGCCGCGTACTTGCCGAGCAGCTGATCCTGAGCGAGCCCGGACAGGTCGAGGAATCCGCCGAGCCGGAACGAGCGGTCGAGCGGCGGCTCGCCGCTCGTCGTCACGTCGAAGCGCAGCGTCGAGAGCAGCGTGTGCCGGCCCCACGTTCGCGCATGCGTCGCGCTCGTCCTGAGCTGATCGTAGTCGTCGTCCGCGCCGAGCGTGCCGCTCGACGTGCGCCACTCGACCGTCGTCAGAAATCCCTCGAGGGGGAATGCGATGTTGTCGAGCGTGTCGGCCGAGAAGCGCACGAAGAGCTCCGCGCGGCTGTAGTCGGGCGGCGGGACGTTGCGCCCGTCGCCGACGTGCAGCTTCGTGTCGCCCTCGACGCGACGCACGCCGCCGCGCGCCTCGCCCCAGTTCAGGAGCTCTCGGCCGAAGCCGACCTCGAGCGTCGCCTCGCGCAGCCGCGCCTCCGACACGAGCTGATCACCGTCGAACGCGTTGAACAGCGTGCGGCGGATATCGAAGAACGGCTCGACGAAGTAGAGCGCCGACGGGCCGAGGGGCTGGTAGATATCGAGCGTGAACGCGGGCTCGTCGCCGACGACGAACGTCGCGCGCCATTCGCCGCCCCTTTCGTTGACGGCCGTGCGCAGATAGCTCGCGGCGAGGCCGAACGTCGCGTCCACGTCGCCGGACGAGCTGTACGCCATGCCGAGCTGCAGGTAGTTCGGTCCCCACGACCGCGGCACGACCTCGATCTCGAGGCCGGTCTCGTCCCCTTCCGTGACGACGTGATACCGCACGTTCTGGAAGAGCTCGAGCCCGTAAGCCTGGCCGATCGCGCGCTCGATCGTCTCGAGCGTCAGCCGCTCGCCGACCACGACGTCCCGCATCCGCGTCCGCAGCACGCTGTCCGCGATGCGCGAGCGGTTGTCGAGTCTGACGAAGTCGATGATCGGCGGCTCGTCGGTCCCGGGCACTCGCAACGAAGCGCGGTACGCCGCGTACGCCTCGGGAGACAGGGCATAGCGCTCGAGCGCGGCGCGGTTCTCCATTGCGATCGCGTAGCCCTCCGCGATCGCGTCCTCCATCCGCTCGAAATCGACCGACGTCAGATCCGGGCCGAACTCGGGCTGCAGCAGCACGTCCTCGCCCGTCAAGAGATCCCGCTGCCGCTCGACGCCTTCCCGCGTCAGCAGGTTCGTGAGCTGCGACGTCATGTCGAGGACGCTCCTGAGCTCCTCGCGCTCGCGCAGCGCCGCGGAGATATCGACCGCGATCACGACGTCGGCACCGAGCTCGCGCGCGACCTCGACCGGCAGGTTCATCGCGATGCCGCCGTCGACGAGCAGCCGGTTGTCGATCTCGACCGGCGGGAGCGCCGCGGGCAGCGCCATGCTCGCGCGGATCGCCCGGGCAAGGCTCCCCGACCCGAGCACGACGGCCTCGCCCGTCGCGATGTCGGCGGCCACCGCGCGGAACGGCACGAGCAGCTCGTCGAAATCGTCGATGGTCGATGCACGCAGCGTGTACTCCGCGATGATCAGGTCGAGCCTCTGCCCCTGCACGAGACCGAGCGGGAGCTCGATCTCGCCGCGGTTGAGCCCCGGCCGCTGGCGCACGAGGAACGAGTCGTCGTCGCGTTTACGCCTGAACGAGCGTAGCTGCCGCGGTGTGATGTTCAAGAATGCGGTGTCCCAGTCGATCGTCCGGACGAGCTCCTCGAGGTCGTCGATCGAATGCCCGGCCGCATAGAAGCCTCCGACGACCGCGCCGATGCTCGTCCCCGCAATGTAGTCGACCGGCACCCGCAGCTCGTCGAGCGCGCGCAGCACGCCGATGTGCGCGCCGCCGCGGGCGCCGCCGCCGGAGAGCGCAAGGCCGATCCGCGGCCGGTCCACGGCCTGCTCCGACGCGTTCGACGGAGCCTGCGCGCGGGCGGGCGCGGCCGCGAGCGCGACGAGCGCAAGCAGCGAGGCGGCGGTGCGGATCTTCGGAGAAGACGATCGAGTGAAGCTCATCGGTCGCAGATGATGCCAGAGCCGACGCCGCCGATCATGACGGCGTTCCGCGACACGTCCGGGTCCACTACCATACGGATCGGCAGCCAAGGCGCGGGCCGCCCGGCACCCGAAGGAGCGCGAGGAGACCAGGATGGCGCGACAGCATCACAGATTGATCATCATCGGCTCCGGCCCGGCCGGATACACCGCAGCGATCTACGCGGCACGCGCCGCGCTCGAGCCCGTGCTGATCACCGGTGTCGAGGTCGGCGGGCAGATGACGACGACGACCGACGTCGACAACTGGCCCGGCGACGATCAAGGCGTGCAGGGACCGGAGCTCATGGAGCGCATGAAGCGGCACGCCGAGCGCTTCGGCACGACGCTGATCTACGACACGGTGAACGCCGTCGACCTGTCGAAGCGCCCGTTCGAGCTCCGCACGGACGGCGGCGAATACTCGTGCGACGCGCTGATCATCGCGACGGGCGCCTCGGCCAAATATCTCGGCTTGCCGAGCGAGCAGGCCTACAGAGGCCGCGGCGTCTCCGCGTGCGCCACCTGTGACGGCTTCTTCTTCCGCAACCAGCCGGTCGCCGTGATCGGCGGCGGCAATACGGCGGTCGAGGAAGCGTTGTATCTGTCGAACATCGCGTCGAAGGTGACGGTCGTGCACCGGCGCGACCAGTTCCGCGCCGAGAAGATCCTGAGCCGGCGCCTGCTCGAGCTTGCCGAGAACGGCAACGTCGAGGTGCTCTGGAATCACGTGCTCGACGAGGTGCTCGGCGACGAGCAAGGCGTCACGGGCATCCGGGTCAAGCACACCCAGACTGGCGAGCTGCGCGAGGTTCCCGTGCAGGGCGTCTTCATCGCGATCGGTCATACGCCGAACACCGCGATCTTCGAAGGGCAGCTCGAGATGGAGAACGGCTACATCGTCGTCAGGAGCGGCACGCGCGGCTTCGCGACCGCGACGAGCGTCGAAGGCGTCTTCGCCGCCGGCGACGTCGCGGACCCGATCTATCGGCAGGCGGTCACGTCGGCGGGGTCGGGCTGCATGGCGGCGCTCGATGCCGAGCGGTACCTGACCGAGATCCTGCCTCGAAGCTGACCGGCGCGGCGCGCTTCGCGATCACCTTCGGGCGGCTCGAGCGGCGAGACGATCGGGCCCGCGGGTGCCGACACGCGGCGTCGAAGAGGATCTCGCCTAACGGACCTCGCACGCGTGGTCGCCGAGCAGCCCGTTCAACGTCGCGGCGAGACGCACGGCCGCCTGCGCGAGCCGCACGCGGATGACGGTGTCCGCGGCGTCGAGATACGCGTCGTCCAACGACACGGGACGGGTTCCGCGGAAGGCATAGACGAGCGGTCGAAGCGCGTGACTCTCGGCTGCCCAGTCCCGCGGCGACGTGTGATCGCGGCCCGCGAAGACACGAGTGAGCGGCGCGACGCGCGCCGCATACTCGTCTTCGTCGAGACCGTCGAGCCTGATCACGTCGGTATCCCAGAAACGGTGGAGATTCGTCGTCCGACCGCGATACACCACGTCGATCTCGTTGCCGCCGCGGTCCGACTCGCGGCCGACGTGCAGCGGCTGGTGCACGTCGACGATGAAATGGACGAGGAAGCGCAGCGCCTCCGCGCGCCGCTCCCGCGCGCCGGGCTCGGCGAGCCGCTCGACATGGCGTTGGATCGCCCAGAGCACGTCGCCGTCACGCGGATGCTCGAACGCGTCGATCGACGCGTCGTCGTCGATGTTCATGTAGTGCCAGGGGCCGGTGTGCCGCCATGCATCCTCGCCGCGGACCCGGTCGGCCCAGAGACCGATCTCGGCCAATCGCTCGCCGCCGGTCAACGCGGCGATCTCCTGTGCCGTCCGCTCGCAGAGCAAAGGCTCGGCGAGATCACCGGCAATCCGATGTCCGGCGGGCCCGAACGCGAGCGCCGGAACATACGCCAGCGCGGCGAGCGCGACCACGACGATGCGGCGCAACAAGAGAATCGACGTCATCACGAGTTTGCTCCCGTGCGCTCGCCTCCCGCCTCGACGAGGCCCTTCTCGGCACCCGGAAACGGCTGCTGACCCCGCTCGTGCCACAGCATGGCGAGCTTCTCGTCCATCAGCTTGAGGGTGCGCTGCAGCGCACCGTGATTGTCCTCCATCAGACTGTGCGCGGCTTCGCCCGCCGCGCGGCGCAGCTCCGGCTGCTCGAGCCACGTGCGCACGGCCTCGGCGAGCTCCGCCGAGTCGCGGACCTGCTTCGCGGCGCCGCGCTCGAGGGCAAGACTCGCGATCTCCTCGAAGTGGAACATGTGCGGGCCGAAGATCACCGGCACGCGGACCGCGCACGCCTCGAGGATGTTCTGCCCGCCGTGCCGCACGAGGCTGCCGCCGACGAACGCGACGTCGGATGCCGCATAGAGCCGCTGCAGCTCGCCCATCGTGTCGCCGACGACGATGTCGACGTCGGGCTCGAGCTCGCGATGCTCGACGCTGCGCAGCGCGATCGTATAGCCGCGCCGCTCGCAGAGCCGCGCGACGCTCTCGAACCGCTCCGGGTGCCGCGGCACGACGGCGAGCAGAAGGTCCGGAATGTTCGCTCTGAGCCGCGCGAACGCGTCGAGCACCTGTGCCTCTTCGCCCTTGTGCGTGCTCGCCGCGATCCACACGGGCCTGTTCCGCCCCCAGAGCTGACGCACGGCCGCGCCTTCCTGCAGCAGGCTTTCCGGCAGCTCGACGTCGAACTTGAGATTCCCCGTGACGAAGATGCGATCGGCCGGCGCACCGAGCCGGCGCAAACGCTCCGCATCCACCTCGGTCTGCGGGCAGATCAGATCGGCGTTCTCGAGCATCGCGCGGATCGTCCGCGGCGCACGCAGGTAGCCGTTGAGCGACGCCTGCGACACGCGCACGTTCACGAGGAAAAGCGGGATGCCGCGCCGCCGGCACGCCGAGAAAATGTTCGGCCAGAACTCGGTTTCGGCGATGACGGCGAGGTCCGGGCGGATGCGGTCGAGGAAGCGGCTGACCGCATCGGGCAAGTCGTACGGCACGTACGAATGATCGACCCGATCGCCGAAGAGCTCGCGGACCTGCTCCGAGCCCGTCGGCGTCATCGTCGTGATGTGGATGCGATGCTCCGGATAGCGCTGATCGAGCGCGGCGACGAGCGGCGCGGAAGACCGAACCTCGCCGACCGAAACGGCGTGCACCCAGATGATCCGTTGCCGGCCCGCGGAACGCACGAAACCGAACCGCTCCGGCCAGCGATTCCAGTACGGCCGATAGCGAACTCCGCGCCAAAGAAGGTTCCACAGCGCGTACGGCAGGAGCAGATAGGCGGTGAACGACCAGAACGTCACGGCGCGTGCTCGAACCGGGGCTCGACGGCCTGGCGGGCCTCGAAGTAGCGCACGTAGTCCGGGTCCCAGGCGCTGCGATTGCGGACGACGTCGTCGAACGCGCCGATGAGCCCGAGCAGAAGCTCCGCGGCTTCGCGCAGTGCATGCGCGTCTGCGCGAGCACCGGTCACGTAATCGGCGAGGCCGTGCCGGACGGCGTACGCGTGAAGCAGCGGGCTCGCGTCGCGCCGCACGAGCACGCGCACGCCCGCCCGTGCGGCCATCGCAAGATCGTTGACGTCGTCGAACACGACGACGATCTCTTCCGGTGCGAGCGCGTGCGCGGCGCAGAAGTGCTCGAGCGCTTCGACCTTGTTACGGACGCCCGAGTAGATCGCGTGGAAATGCTCGCGCACGACGAAGCGGGTCGCGGTCTCGTTCCGTTCGCCGGTGATGACCGCGGCGACGGGCAGCCGCCCGTGCCGTCGCCACAGGCCGTAACGCAACAGGTTCACGCCCATCGAATCCGCTTCGCTGAACGAGCTCGCGAGACCCTCGCCCTTCGCGCCGGAGTTGAAGACGCCGTCCCAGTCGAAGACGAGCCCGCGACAGGCCGCCGCGCGCTCGGCGATCCGCGCGGCCGGCGTCACGAAAACGCCGCCGAGGGCCGAGAACGCGGCCTCGATGTCGGCCGAAAAGGATCGAGCGGCCATTTCCGGTCGTCGCCGTCCATCCCGGTCCGGCAGTCCGCGGCGGACTCCCGGACCGCACATCTAGCCTATCGGAGTCATGATTGCCGAAGCGACGGCGTCACGCCGCGAGCGGATCCCTGCAATCGACGACCGCGCACCCCCGCGGCGATGTATGCGCTCCGAATGCAAGTAATTGTTGCAGTCGAACGGCCGCAATGGGCACGGGCTCATCATGACTCGGACTGGCACCTAACGTTGCGGACCGAGCAATCCGAGCTTGACGAGATCCTGGATGTCGAGAATCCCGGCGGCACGCTCGCCGTCGACGACGATGATGCTGTCGACCTGGAACTCCTTGAACAGCTTCACCGCGTCGTTCAGCAGGCTGTCCTTGCCGATCGTCACGGGGTTCTTCGTGTAGCCGATCTCGCCGAGCGTCTTGTCGAGGATCGAACGGCCGTCGCTCTGCAGTCGGCGGCGCAGATCTCCGTCAGTGAAGACGCCGACGGCCCTGCCTTCGGCATCGACGACGGTGACGGCGCCGAGACGCGATTGGGTCATGCCGACCATCGCCGTCGTCAGCGTATCGTCGGCCCGGCAAGTCGGATTCTCCGTGCGGATCACGTCCCTGACCCTGACGGTCATGAGCTGCGTGTGCTCGCGGAACTGCGCGGCGCCGACGTCGGTCAGGGTGTTGTCGCACAGGCGCTGCATCACGGCGAACGGCACCGTGCAGACGTGCACGCCTGCGAGCAGCGCCTGGCGCACGTGCTCCGCGTGGCGCACGGACGAGAACATGATCTTCGTGTCGTAGCCGTGCAACTCGACGACCTCGACGAGCTGCTCGAACAGGCTGATCGCGTCGTGCCCCTGGTCCTGCATGCGGCCCGCGAGCGGGCAGACGAACGCCGCCCCGGCCTCCATCGCCATGTAGGCCTGGTTCAACGTGTAGATCAAATGCACGTTGACGCGGTGCCCGCGGTCGGTGAGCCGCTTGCATGCTTTGACGCCCGCGTTCGAGATGGGCACCTTGAACACAGGCTCGCGCTCGAGCCCGAGCCCGAGGATGCGCTCGGCCTCCGCGACGATCGCATCCGGCGTGTCGCCGAGCGCCTCGACCTGCAGCTCCGGGACCATGCCCGATAGCTTGACGATCGCGGCATCGATGTCCGTGATGCCGTGTCGATGCATGAACGTCGGCGTCGTCGTCAGCCCCTTCACGAAGCCGAAATCGAACGCCGCTTCGATTTCCTTGAAATCTACGGAGTCGAGATAAAGATCCATCGGTTCTCAATGCGCCGCGTGCGAGCGGACGAGGTTGTGAATGTCGAGCAGCGGGCGAACGAAGTCCGCGAGCCGATCGAGCTCGTACTGACTCGCCGCGTCGCAAAGCGCCTCCGGCGGATTCGGATGCGTCTCGATGAACAGTCCGTCGACGCCGGCCGCGACGCCCGCACGCGCGATCACGGACAGGTATTGCCGCGTGCCGCCGCGGGGATCCTTGCTCGGAATGCCGTACTTCCTGATCGTGTGTGTGATGTCGAAGACGACCGGGTAACCCGGCTGCGCGAGCAGATAGAAGCTGCGAGGATCGACGACGAGGTCGTTGTAACCGAACGTGTAGCCTCGCTCGGTCAGGATGATCTTGTCGTTACCCGACGCCTCGATCTTCTGCACCGGCTTCACCATGTTGTCGGGCGCGATGAACTGGCCGTG
>CAZKNH010000113.1:0-10834 GCA_964553875.1 uncultured Gammaproteobacteria bacterium
AAAATCGGGGTCAGACCCCGATTTTCGGACCCCGATTTTCGTCATGCTCGGCGCGGCGGCGCCGGCGCGAAGTAGCCGACGACGAGCAGCAGCATGCCGACGCCGAGGAACGACACGACGCGCGCGACCGTGCCCGTGCTGCCGAGCTCGACGACGAAGAGCTTCGCGACGACGACCGCCATCAGCGCGGCGCCTGCGATCCACACGTCGCGCCGGCGCGTGCGCGCGCCGAGCAGCATGCCGCCGAGCGCCGCCGTTCCCCAGACGATCGACAGCGCGGCCTGGAAGATCGTCGACTCCGCAAGCCGCTCGAGGTCGAACGGCACGCCGCCCAGGTGGTGGACGGCCCGGCCGACGGCCGCGGTGACCAGCACGAGCGCGAGCGCCGCGAACACGAGCCCTGCCCGGTCCGGGCGGGCGTCGAGCGCCGGCACGAACGCCCGCGCCTCGCGCCAGCCGCGGTACGCGGCGAACAGCACGAACGCGCTCGCGAGCTCGAGCGGATTCGCGAGCGGCACGTACGGCAGCGGCGACGCATCGCCGGGCGACACGGCGTTCGCGACGAGCGTCGCCGCGACGAGCATCGCGAGCACGCCGCCGCACGCGTACGTCACGTACTGCGTCTCGAGGGCCGCGAGCGGCCATCGCACTCTGGCGCGCAGGTCGAGCGTCAGGAGCACGAGCGCCGCGACGGCCGCGAGCGCGGCCGCGCCCGGCCATGCGCCTCCCGCGATGCGCTCGGTCAGCCACGCGGTCTCGAGCGCAACGAGATACGCGACCGACCAATACGATGCGACGTGCGCGATCGCCCGCATGCTCGGGAACTGCCCTTCGCGGAGACGCAGGAACACGTACTGCGCGCCAAGCAGCACCGGCCACGCGACCCAGCCGAAACGCGCGAGCGGATGCGCATGTGTCAGCGGCGACGCCAATGCGCCGAGCACGATCGCGACGGTTGCAACGAAGCCGACCGCATTGAGCCGCGGCCACTCGAGGCGAGGCGCCGCGCAAACCGCGCCGAGGACGGTCGCACCGACGAAGATCATCGCGACATCAACCTCGTGGAGCGTCACGTGCCGGCCGATCTCGAAGAAGCCTGCCGCGAACCACCACGCCGCGCCCCACACGAGATAGGCCCCGGCGAAGAGATTCGCGTTCTCACCCAGCGCTTCGAACGGATAACGATCGATACACCGGCTCGAGAACGCGCCGGCGATCGCGACCATCGCGGCGCCGAGCGTCGCGCCCGCCAACAGGCCTTCGGCAGCGGAAGCCGTCATGCCGTGATCCATGAGCACGACGCCGGCCGCGAGCTGGAGCAGCGCACCGGCGGCAAGCGGGAGCCGCCGGTGCTGACGCACGCCGAGCCACGTCATCGCCGCGCCCTGCACGGCCCACGCGGCCGACGTCCAGCGCGCGTCGAGCGCGAGCGGCACCGCGAGCGCGAGGAATGCGGCGCCGAGCCCGAGCTCGGCGTCGGCGAGCACCGCGAGGTTCTCGTCGCGCGTCCGGCGCAGCCGCCATGCGATGACGAAATACGCGGCGGCGAGCACGAGCGCGCTCGACGCGAGCCCATAACGCGTATCGCCGACGAGCTGGGACTGCAGCGCGAACGCGACGAGCGGCGTGCCGAACACGAGCGTGCCATCGACGAAGCCCTTGAGCTCGGGCCGTGCACGCGTCGCGAACAGCACCGGAATCAACGTATAGATTGCGGTGAAGAGCACGAGGAACGGCTCCGTCGACGCGAAGAGCTCGGGCCTGTACGCATCGAAGCCCCAGAGCGTCGCGATGCCGAACGTGAAGAAGAACCCGAGGAGGTTCAGCGCACGCCACGCCGTGAACCACGCGATGCCGAGGATCGCGAGATCGAGCAACGCGTAATAAGCGAAGAGCACCACGTGATTGCCGGCGTCGGTCGACGTCAGGAGCGGCGCGAGAAACCCGCCGACGATGCCAAGCACGGCGAGCGAGCGCGAATCCTCGAGCACCGCGAGCGTCGCCCCGGCCACGGTGACCGCGAGGAGCAGCATGAACGCCGCGACGGCGGGCAAGAGACCGTAGACCGCGTGCGCCGCGTAGATCGTGACGTACAGCATCGCGATGCCGCCGCCCTGCACGCTGACGGCATACACCGGGTTCCGCTCCCGCAAACGCCAGCCGAGCACGAGCAGCGCGACGCCGAAGAGCGCGACGAGAACGAGGCGAAGCTCGAGCGGCAGGATGATCCAGTTCCGATCGATCGCCTCCTTCACGAGAAAGCCCACGCCGAACACGGATAGGAGCACGCCGACCTTCACGGGCACGTTGCCGGTCGTGAACCAGCGGGTGAGCGCAGCCAGTGCGCGCTCGAGCGCGGACGGCTCGCCGTTCGCCACGAGCCGCGAGCGTTTCGGCGCGGCGGGAGACGCGACCGCGCTGCGATCCGCGTCGCGCGCAAGCGGAGACTCCTCGGCCGTCCGCACGGTGACCGTCGCAGCCTTCGCTGCGGCGGGCGCGGCCGCGCTCGGCTCGACGCGCGCCGCGCCCTCCGCCGCTTCTCGATGCGTTCGACCCGCCGACGCGCTCGACGCGGACGCGGGCACCGCGGAGCGCACGGCGGCTGCAACGTCCTGCTCGAGCCGGCCGACGCGCTGTTGCAGCTGCCCGAGCCACGCGGCGAGCACACCGAGCGCGGCGCCGAGCGCGAAGCCCGTGACGTCCCCGTCGGGCAGCATCCCGCCGACGAGCCCTCCGATCAGTGCAAAGACGACGGCGTGCATCAGCGGATCTCCTCGTGCCGGTTGCGCCACGCATGAATGAGGGTTTCGGCCGTAGCATCGGGGTCGAGGGCCGGCAACAGCGCGGCCGCCTGCCAGCGGCGTCCGAGGTAAGCCACGTGGTTCCCGCGATGGCCGAACGCGCGGTCGGCCGGCGACCAGTACCATTGCGCGATCTTCGGATCATCGATCGCGAAACCGACCGCGCCCGCGCTGTCGACGTGCTCGCGGTCGATCGTGCCGAACGTGCGCGTTCCCCAGCCGACTTGCAGATCGCGCTCGCTCGCGTAATTGGCGACGAACTCGCGGACCTTGGGCAGCACCTCCCGCTCGAGCGGATAGTCCGGCGAGATCGCGGGCGCGATGAGGATCAGCCGGTCGATCGCGACGCCGTCGGGCAACGCGGCTGCGACGAGCACCGCCATGCCGCCGCCTCCCGAATAGCCGACGAGATAGAACGGCTCGTCCGGATGCGCCGCACGCCATTCGGCGATCTCGGCGGCGAGATCCGCCGCGGTCGCGACGTTACGCTCGTGCGCGCGGAGATTCTTGAGCGCCAGGAGCGGCGTTCCCCATCGGCGCACCTCGACGTCGAACCCCGGCAGCCGTTCCTCGGCGCGCTTGACGAAACCGGCAAGCTGGAACCGCGTGTTGTAGACGCCGGGCAGCACGAGGATCCGCCCGGACGGGCGATCCGCGCACGACGGGGCGCCCGCGTCTTCGCCGCACGGCACGGCGTCGGCTCCGCCGTCCAAGGCCGGGGTCATTCCGGCAACGAGAAGGGCCAGCAACAGACTCGCGTGCCTCGCCACGAACGGGAAGGATCTCATCGTCGTGCTCTCGATCCCAAAGCCGTCCGCGAGTCTGTCACAAGTAGCGCGAGCTCGTCCCTCTTTCAGTCTAGGTCGCATACGATGCGGCAGTCTGGTATCGTTTTTTGATACTGCCTACCGTCCTCGCCGACCGCTTCCCGGGCTCGGCGCGCGGGCTGACAGGGATTCGGGCGATTCGCGATGGCTCAGGCAACGGCGTTGATCGACGAGCTCAAGCGGTTCCTGAAGGCGCAGAGCATCACGTATGCGAGCCTCGCGAGCCGGATCGGCCTCAGCGAATCGACGATCAAGCGCATGTTCGCAAGGCGGAGCTTCTCGCTCCGCCGTCTCGAGCAGATCTGTCAGGCCGTCGGCATCGAGATCTCGGATCTCGTCGAGATGCTGAACGCGCGCCGGGAGTACCTTACGGAGCTCACCGTCGAGCAGGAGCAGGCGCTCGTCGCCGAGCCGAAGCTCTTGCTCCTGACGTATCTCCTGATCAACGGATGGCCGCTCTCCGCGATCACCGACGAATTCGCGATCGAGCCTGCCGAGCTCGACAGACTGCTCGTGCGGCTGCACCGCGCGAAGATCATCGAGCTCTTACCGTTGCAGCGCGTGCGGCTCCTGACCGCGCGCAATTTCGCGTGGCGTCCAAACGGACCCGTGCAGAAGCTTCTCGCACGCCAAGTGAAGCTCGAGTTCCTCGACTCGCCGTTCACGGGCCCGGGGGAGCAGTTCCGGTTCGTCGGCGGCATGCTGTCGGATGCGTCGCTCAGGCAAATGCAGCAGTCGATCGAGCGTGTCGCGCGCGAGTTCGACGACCTTGCGCGGCGCGACGCCGCGCTGCCCCTGTCCGAGCGTCGCGGCTGCGGCGCCGTCTTCGCGATCCGTCCGTGGGAATACTCGTTGTTCGCGGGCATCCGCCGGAACAAGGCGGAGGGCGGCTCGAAAAATGGGTCAGACACCGTTTCTCCGAGAAAAGGTGTCTGACCCATTTTTCCCCCGCCCCCCGTTCGCACGCGGCATTTGACAGCGTCGGCCGCGCGACGATACTGGCTTTCGAGTTCGGGGGACGCGAGGACGACTACAATAATGAGCTCGAAGCGCTTTCTCGCGCCGGCGGCGGCCGGCGTGCTCGCCCTCAATGCCGCGCCGGTCTGGTCGATCACCGCCGAACAGACGGAAGCCGGACGCGCCGATTACCAGCAGCATTGCGCGATGTGTCACGGCGCGGACCTGCGGCTCCTGCCGACCGCTCCGCTCGTCGGCCCGGAGTTCGTCAGCCGCTGGCGCGGCCGCAGCACGAACGAGCTCCTCGCGCAGCTGCGCGCGACGATGCCGCCCGAAGGGCCGGGCGCGCTCGCCGAGGAAACCTATGTCAACGTCATCGCGTACCTCCTCGCGCAGAACGGCGCCGCGGCCGGCGCCGAGCCGTTCGCGGCGACGAGCACGCTGATCGGGACGCTCTTGCCGGGCTCGGCGCCCGCGCAGGCGGCACCGAGAGAGGCACCCGCGCCCGAGCCGACCGGCGTGATCGTCGCCGGCACGGTCCGCGATTTCGTGCCGCTCTCGGACGAGCTGTTGCGCAACCCGCCGCCGGGCGACTGGCCGATGCTCCGCCGCGATTACGACGCGTCGAGCTACAGCCCCCTCGATGAGATCACCCCCGAGAACGCGCACCGGCTCCAGCTCGCCTGGGTCTGGCCGATGCGCGACGGCGGCACGAATCAGCCATCGCCCCTCGCCTATCGCGGCACGATCTTCTTGAACAACACCGGGGGCATCATCCAGGCGCTCGACGGCCGAGACGGGAGCCTCATCTGGGAGCATCGTCTCGAGGACAACGTCGCGATGCGCGGCATGGCGCTCTACCGCGACAAGCTCTACCTGCAGAGCGCCGGCCGCCTCGTCGCGCTCGACGCGCGGACCGGCGAGACCGTGTGGAACGCCGCGATGCCCGACGGCCGCGCGAGCAGCAGCGGGCCGCTCGTCGCGAACGGCGTCGTGATCCAGGGGATGGGCGGCTGCTCCCGTTACGAGGAGCAGAAGTGTTTCATCAGCGGCTACGACGCCGACACGGGCGAGCAGCTGTGGCGCTTCTCGACGATCGCCGTGTCGACGGATCCCGGCGGCGACTCGTGGGGCGATCTGCCGGATCTCTATCGCGCGGGCGGCGAGACATGGATCACCGGCAGCTACGATCCGGAGCTCAACCTCACGTACTGGGGCACGGCGCAGGCGAAGCCGTGGATGCCGGCGAGCCGCGGCATGAGCACGCTCGACGTCGCGCTCTACACGAGCTCGACCGTCGCGCTGGACGCGAGCACGGGCAAGCTCGCGTGGTACTTCGCGCATGCACCGGGCGAAGCGCTCGATCTCGACGTCGTGTTCGAGCGCGTGCTCGTCGACGCGGGCGACGACAAGTTCGTCTTCACCGTCGGCAAGGACGGCATTCTGTGGAAGCTCGATCGTCGCGACGGCCGCTACATCGACCATGTCGAGACGGTCTTCCAGAACGTCTGGGAGAGCTTCGACCGTGAAACCGGACGGCCGCGCTACAGACAGGACATCATCGAGCACAAGGTCGGACAGTGGATCGACGGCTGCCCGAGCACCGAGGGCGGCCACAATTGGCAGGCGATGAGCTTCCACCGTCCGACGCGGCAGATGATCATCCCGCTCTCGCAAAGCTGCATCTCGATCCGCGCGCAGGCCATCGAGCAACGTCCGGGCGGCGGCAGCGCCGGCGGCGCGGACCGGCGCTTCTACGAGATGCCGGGCAGCGACGGCAACATCGGCAGGCTCGGCGCCTTCAACGTCGACACGATGGAGGAGACGTGGGCGCTCGAGCAGCGCGCGCCGTTCCTGACCGCCGCGCTGTCGACGGCCGGCGGCCTCGTGTTCGTCGGCGACCTCGACCGCGAGTTCAAAGCGATCGATGTGCGCGACGGCCGCGTCGTCTGGAAGACGCGCCTCGCGACGTCGGTGCAAGGCTTCCCGATCAGCTACGAGGTCGACGGCAAGCAGTACGTCGCGGTCACGACCGGGCTCGGCGGCGGAAGCCCGCGCCTCGTGCCGAACCTGATCGCGCCCGAGATCCAGCCGCCGACTCGCGGACAGGCGCTCTACGTGTTCGCGTTGCCGGACGACTGACGAGGCGGCGCGGCGCATGCAGCGAGAGAACGGATTCGACGCGCTGCTCGAGGGCGCGGGTCTCGCGGACGACGCGGCCCGGGGCGACGGGCCGCGCGTGCTCGAGGTTCCTATCGACGCGCTGACGCCCGGGCGCTATCAGCCGCGGCGGTACGTTTCGGAAGAGA
This sequence comes from uncultured Gammaproteobacteria bacterium, assembly GCA_964553875.1. Classification (GTDB taxonomy): domain Bacteria; phylum Pseudomonadota; class Gammaproteobacteria; order Steroidobacterales; family Rariloculaceae; genus ZC4RG20. Next base: position 6,895 of record CAZKNH010000113.1, read on the forward strand.
GCCTCGTCGAGCTCGCAGAGACGATCCGCGAGCAAGGCATCCTGCAGCCGCTCGTCGTGCGCCGCATCCCCGCGGACGCGGAGAGCGCGCAGCGCGACGCGGATGTGCCCGACGGCGCCACGCACGCGCGCTTCGAGATCGTCGCAGGCGAACGCCGCTGGCACGCGGCACGGCTCGTCGGGCTCCGCACGGTCCCGGTCATCGTCCGCGAGCTCGACGATCAGTCGGCGCTCGCGGTCGCGCTGATCGAGAACCTGCAGCGCGAGGACCTGAATCCGATCGACCAGGCCCATTCCTTGCAGCGCCTCGTTGACGAGTTCGCGCTGACGCACGAGCAGGTCGCGAAGGCGGTCGGCCGCTCACGTGCGTCCGTCAGCAACACGCTGCGGCTGCTCGATCTCGATCCCGTGGTGAAGGACATGCTCGCGGAGCGCCGGATCGACATGGGTCACGCGCGCGCGCTGCTCTCTCTCGACCGCGACCGGCAGATCGAGATGGCGCGTAAGGCGGAGCGCCGAGGGCTGTCCGTTCGCCAGGTCGAGAAGGCCGTGCGCGCGCTGCTCGACGCGCAGCCCCAGCAGGACGACGACCGCACGCGGATCGACCTGCAGACGCGCTGGCTGCAGCTGCAGCTCGCGAAGGAGGTCGGCGAGAAGCTGACGATCCGTCGGGCAAAGAACGGCACGTACACGTTGAGCATCGTGTTCAACGATCTCGGCCGGCTGCAGCGTGCGCTGCAGCGCATACTCGAGCTCATCATCCGGGTCCGCGAGGCCGCGGGCCCGCGCGCGCGCGACGCGAGATAGCGCGCCTTTCAGCACACGGAGGTCGATGAAAGATGGATCAGGCATTCGAGCGCGTGCTCGGCATCTACAGGAAGCGCCTCGACGACGAGGCGGCCGAGGCCGCGGCGCTGTCACGCGACGAGTTCGCGCGCAGGCGTAACGACTTCCTGCTCGCGGTCGGCGAGCCGGCCGCCCGTTTTTTGCACTCGCTCGCGATCGGCCTCGGCGCGAAGCGGATCGTCGAGCTCGGCACGTCGTACGGCTTCTCGACGCTCTTCCTCGCGGATGCTGCACGCGCGACCGGCGGCAGGCTCTACACGTACGACAACGTCGCGAGCAAGCAGGCCTACGCGCGCGAGCGGATCGCCGAGGCCGGCCTCTCGGACGTCGTCGAATGGCGCGCGGGCGATGCGCTCGAGCTGCTGCGTGATCAGCCAGGACCGGTCGATCTCGTGCTGATCGACATCTGGAAGGACCTCTATGCGCCGTGCTTCGAGCTCGTCTATCCGCTGCTCGCGGACGGCGGGGTCGTCGTCGCGGACAACATGATCCACCCGGAAAGCGCGCGTGACGCGACCGCGCGTTACGCCGCGGCCGTCAGAGCGAAGCCCGACATGGAGGCCGTGCTGCTCTCCGTCGGACACGGGCTCGATATCGCCTGCCGACGCACCGGGCCGCCGTCGCTCGGGCGCTGACCGAGCCGCTCAGCGCGACGCGGTCAGCTCGGGCGTGCCCTCCTCGGCGTGCGCCTGCTCGACGGGCATCCGTGCGGTCTCCCGCGCGATCTGCCCGAGGATCTCCGCGAGCTTCGCAAGACTGAAGCCGACTTCGCGAACGCCGGCCGTGCGCATCAGATGACGCGTGCGTGCGGCCTCGGCGCCGCCGCCGAGCCGTCCGACGATGACGGCGACGCCCGGCACGCGTGCACGCAAGCGCTTCGCGGCGTGCCGCGTGGCCGTCATGTCGCCGGGCGGCAGCGTCAGGATGCATGCGGCCGCCGGCCGCCGCGCCTCGACCTCGGCGATCTTCTCGCCGACGAGTGCCTCCGCGGCGACGATCTCGAAATCGCACGGCTCCTTCTGGAGCAGGACGCCGAGCATCTCGAGCGCGATCTCGTCGACCCGGTCGCGGACCGGAAGGCCGACGATCAGCGGGCGACGCGCCGGTGCCGCGTCGCGGTCGCGCTTTTCGGCGTCCTCGTCCGCAGATGCGTCGGCCAGCTCGTCGACGAGCTCGTCGAGCGCGCTCGCGACGAAGTCGCCGTCGTCGCGCAGGATCCGATCCGCGGCGAGATCGCGTTTCAGCGCGAGCAGCGCGCCGAGCAGCAGCTCGTCGCACGTCTCCTCGAGAGAGTGCGTCTCGCGATACGCTTCCACGATGTCCGTGGCCTCGTCCTCGTCGCGCGCAAGGAGCCGCTGATAGAGCGACAGGTGCGGCTTCAGCGCGGGACCTTCGCTCAGCAGGCGGTCGATGAACGCGAGCTCCGGGATGTAGCGTGCGAGCACGACGATGCACGCGGTCATCGGCGTCGCAAGCACGAGCCCGATCGGTCCCCATATCCACGTCCAGAAGATCGCCGAGACGATCACCGCGATCGCCGACAGGCCGACGCTCTGCCCATACAGCAACGGCTCCATCACGTTGTTGCTCAGGAGCTCGAGGACGACGAAGAGCGCGACGACGATGACGACCTGCTCCCAGCCGGGTGCCGTGATCACGCTGACCGCGATCGGCAGCAATGCGGCGATCCACGGGCCGACATACGGCACGTAGCGAAGCACGGTCGCGGAAAGCCCCCAGAGCGCGGCATACGGGACGCCGATGAAGTAGAGCCCGATGCCGACCGCGAGGCCCATCGTCGCGTTGATGATGAACTGCATCAGCAGGTAGCGGGAGATGCGTTGCCCCGCTTCCGCGAACGCCTTCGTCGTCACGACGAGCGACGTGTGACCGGCAAGGCTGACGAGCCGGTTGCGCAGATCCTCGCGCTTGATCAGCATGAAGATCGACAAAAGCATCGTGAGACCCGCGGTCGCGGCGATGCTCGCGACCGGTGTCAGGTACTCCGCTTCGCCGAGAAACCTCGATTCCTCGATCCGCACGCGGACGGGCTCTTCGATCTGGACACCGGGCGCGGCTCCGCCGTCGCGCCCCTGCTCCTCGGCGACGTCGCTCTCGACGTCCTCGCTGATGTCGCGAATCGTGCTTTGCACGCGCTCGATCGTTCCGCCGCGCGTCAGCGCCCGCAGGTCCGCGAGCTTCGTCCGAATGTTGTCGCGGTACTCGGGCAGCTCCTCGGCGAGCTGACCGAGCTGCCCGACGACGAGGAAGCCCACGCCCGCGAGCGTCCCGGTGACGGCGCCCGACACGACGAGCACCGCGAGCACGCGCGGCAGGCCGAGCCGGTCGAGTCGCGTCACGAGCGGGCTCATCAGGAACGTGACGAACGCGGCAAGCGCGATCGGAATCAGCACGGCCTGCGCGACCCAGAGCGCCGCGACGACGAGCGCGATGCTGACGAGACGAGCGGCGACGTGGAGCGAGCGAGGACCCTCGCGAGAGACGGCGGCGACCGGCATATGGAACCTTCGAGTCGTTGAGCCGCTTCGAGCAGAGCACGGCGGCCGACCGCCCGCTGCACGTTCCGTGCCACGACGATAAGTGTCGGACACCATTTACGCGAGCGGACGCGTCGGACACGATGGCCGGAACCAACGCTCCCCCGCGTCGTGCCATCTCGAACGATCGTCCACATCGGAGGAACCCGCGATGAGCCTGCTGCTTTCCTGGCTGATCCTGTCCGTCGCGGTGTGGCTCACGGCCGCGGTGCTGCCCGGCTTCCACGTCAAGGATCTCCCGAGCGCGTTCTTCGTCGCCGCGATCTTCGGCATCCTGAACTTCCTGCTCGGCTGGCTGCTGTTCGCGGTGCTCACGGTCGTGACCCTCGGCATCGCCTGGCTCCTCGCGTTCATCACGCGCTGGATCATCGACGCGATCCTGCTGATGCTGACGGACCGGCTGACCGACGGGCTCAAGGTCGACGGCTTCGGCTGGGCGCTCGGCGGCGCGCTGATGATGTCCGCGATCGGCACGGTCGGAGAGTGGCTGATCCGGAGCATTTTCTGACGGCGACGCCGGCCCGGGGCACACCCCCG
>CAZKNH010000113.1:10934-13141 GCA_964553875.1 uncultured Gammaproteobacteria bacterium
TCACGAAACGTTATCCGGAAGCCGCGGCGCTCCTCAGGCGATACATGCGCGAGCAGGGTCTGCCGGTGCCGCCGTCGTCGCAGCCCAGGCGCGAAGGACGGATCGACGACACTCGCGCCGCCGCGCCGGCGGCGCCGTAAAGCGGCTGCGACGAATCGAAGGACGCTTCGCGCGGTCGTTCGACTCGCTCACGAAGACGGCGATTGAGGCAGCGGCTCGTCGTCGCTGCGACGCAGCGCCGCACTCTGCGCCGGAGTCCAGCTCGCCGCGCGCTCCTTGAGCTCCCGGAACTTCGACGTCGCCTTGTCGAGGCGGGCCTCCCACTCCGGATCCGCCGCCTGGCCCTCGGTGACTTTGAAGAACACCTGCATCAGCGCGGTCATCGCGAAAGGCTCGATCACCGCCTGCTTCACACCCCACGCAAAAACGACCGCGATGGCGACCGTCAGGATGCCCGCGGAGCCGGGGAAGAGCGCGACAACGGCTGCCGCAGGCGCGAGCGCGACGAGGAAAACGATCAGCGTCAAGCCCCAGATGAAGAACGCGAGAAAGAACGCGTTCTTGAGGAACGCCTTGTAGTTCTGCGCGTAGAGAATCAGCGCCGTCTGCGCGGATCTCCACGGGTTCTCGGCTCGGGTGCGGATGCCGTGCGCGAGAATGACCTCGTCGACGTAGGTCAGCGACAAATTCAACACGGTGTTGACGAACTTCGCGACCGCCTCCAGTCCGGGGATCGGGATGAGCACGGAAATCGTGAAGAACGTACGGTTGAACGCGCGCAGGATGCCCTTGATCAGCTGGTCGAGCCCGAACAGCACCGACGACTCCGCGAAACGCTCGCGCACGGCTTTCTGTGCATGGTCGATCTGCGAACGTCCCTCGGGCAGCTCTTTGCCATCCATGAGCTCCACGAGCACTGCGATGTGTCCGGCCTTCACGAGGTAGAGCAGATACTCGCGGAGGAAGTAGACGACGCTGCTCACGAGCCCGAAGCCGAAAATGCCGCCCCATACGCTGAAGGCGCCGGGATCGTCGCCGATGTAGCCGACGAAGTAGCCGATGCCCATGCCGACACCGGTGCCGAGGACATAGGCGAGCGTGATGCCGAAATAGATCAGGAACCGAAAGACGAGGAACGGCAATGTGCGCTTCAGCAGGCCGATGACCTCGCCGACGTTGAAATCCTTCACCGCCCCTCCCCGGCAACGGCCGATGAAAACCGCCTCGGAGCATACCCTTGTAGCTACGGCGCGTTCAACGTGACAGAACGTCAGCGGCGCCATAGCCGGTCGTCGAGCGAGAACGGCTCCGGCTTCGGGATCTCGAGCCGGGCGAATTGCGGGTGCCTCACATTCAGAACGTAGCTCCGCTCCTGCGGCACGATGACGGAAGGAACGACGAGCGCCAACGTCGTCCCGTCGTCGATCCAACGTCGCCCGACCTCCTGGCTTGCGGAGATCGAGCGCGGCGCGCGCATCCGATCGTAGCGCCGAAGCCTGGGCCGCGACGGCAGCGTGATCGTGTACAGCAGGAAGCGCATCGTCCGCGCTTCGAGCGTGAGATGAACGATAGTCTCGAGCACCGCGAGAGCGCGCGACTCCGACGCATACACGACGGAGGTACCGGGCGGATTCCAGCGCCCGCCGTAGAGTCGAGCGCCCTCGCCCGAGAAGGCGTCGTCGGCCCGGTCGGCTCTGACGAGCCGGTACAGTTTCGTCACGTATAGACGCCGTAGTCGATACGCCGCAACAGCGTCTCGACCTCGTCTGCCCCGGCCTCCGTCGTCAGCAAATCGAGCGGCACCTTACCGCCGAGCGCGGGCTGCGGCCGGCGGAGCCACGTCATCGCATTCGCGGTGCTCTCGAGCACCTCCTCGGCAATCGCGATCACCTTTGCGAGGCGGTACAGACGGTCGCTCGTCGTCGAGTCGAGCATTCCCCCCGCAGCGCGCGCGCGCCGCAACGTCGCTTCGCCGATCCCGAGCAGACGCGCGAGCTCCGCATCCGTCAATGACGCATGCGCCTTGATCCTTTCGACGCCGTCGAATGAAAGGCCTTCGAGAATGTGATCGTGCCATCGTCCCGTCTCGCGAACCTCGTCCGCGTGCCCGCCGAGGATTCTGGCGAGATGAACCGAGTAGACGGCCTTCTTCCTGCTCATTTGATCGGAATCATACGCTCAATTGATCTCACGGAACAGCGTGCGGC
>CAZKNH010000114.1:0-12999 GCA_964553875.1 uncultured Gammaproteobacteria bacterium
GCCGCAGGATGTCGCCGGCCCACGCCTCGGCGCTCTGCAGATAGAGCAGGCCCTGATCCGACGCGATCGCGGCGAGCGTCCGTCGCTGGTCGAGCGTCGCATTCCACATCAGGTTCACGGCGATGAGCGTGCCCAGCGCGACGACGAGCATCGCCGTGACGACCGCGACGCCGCGCTGCCGTCCAGCGCTCGTCGCCGCGCGCGAAACGCGGAGGTGACCTTGGGTGATGTCGGTGTGCGTGCTCATCCCGCGCTCGTCTCCACGAGCCGCCAGATTCGTCCGTAGCCCTCGATCTCGATCGCGAACTCGACCGCGCGGGGTCGCAGCACGAGCCGCCGTGCGTCCTGCACGTCGAGCGGGGGCCACTCCACGTGCCACTCTCCGTTCGCATCGAGGAAGCGGATCTCGACGTTCACGACGCCATCGAGAAGCTCCTGGCGCAGCGGGGGCGTCGACAAGAGCCGGTCGACGACGGGCCAGTGATAGCGGACGAGCTTGTCGTCCTCGAAGTCGTACGCGACGCGCATGACCGAGCCGCGACGGAAGCCCGCGGGATTCGCCCAGCCGCCGCGCGAGAACTCGACCGCGAACGGCGCATTCACCGTCGCGAGCACGCTCGGTTGGTGGCCTTCGCCGAGCTCGTTCCGCACCGGCCTCGGGTGGATCTGTGCGAGGTCCTGCGCGAACACGCGCACCGCGAGCTGGATCTCGCGCCAGCGCTCGCTGTGCTCGCGGGCGATCTCCTGCTGACGGATCACGCGCGTCAGGCCGGTGAACGCGAGGACGCCGATGATCGCGACGATCGCCATCGCGACGAGCAGCTCGATCAGCGTGAAACCCGCGATCCTTCTTCTCATCCGCCCGCTCCAGAGCGCGGCGGCAGCCACTCGGGCGGCGGGAAGCCGCGCGGCGGGGGCGGCTCGATGAGGGCCATCATTTGATGGATCGTGCGATCCGGCTGCTCCGAGAGGTACACATACACGTCGACGCGGCGCAGGTTCTCGACGTCGGTCTCGGAGACCTCGGTACGCACCCGCCAGTACCGCCCCGCGAATTCGATTTCCTCCTCGTCGTCGCCGATCGCGGGCCACGTCGGCGCAATCGCGAGCTCCGTCAGTTTGTTGGAGGCGATCCAGCTCGCGACGGTCTTCTCCTCGATGATCGCCGCACCGATCGCGTATCGGCTGAGCTGCGCATGCACGGCCGTCATGCCGACTGCGACGATCACGAGCGCGACCATGACCTCGATCAGCGTGAAGCCGCGGTGCGTCCGGCAGAGCTCAACGCCCATCGCGCACGTCCTTCGTGATCGTCAGCATCCCCGAGAGGTCGGCGCTCACCGTGATCCGCGCGTCGATCGACTCCTGCAGGAAGGTCGCCTCGAAAGGCGTCATCTCGCCGCTCGACAGGATCATCACCTGGGGCTGCGGAGCGTCATCGCCATCATCGTCGTCGTCGTCATCGTCGGATCGGAGCGACGCGGGATCCACGACGAGGCTGCGGTCCTCGACCAGCAGCTCCTCGAGCTCGATGGCCTTGTCGAACTCTCGAGCACCGAGCAGCGCGTCGCCGGGCGGCTCGGTCCAGCGCCCGGTTTGATAGTCGAAGACGTAGAACCGGTACCCCGTCGGCACGAACAGGATCGCGTGCTCGCGGGACTGCATGATCGATTCCTCGCGCGCGAGCTCGATCAGGCTCGCAAGCCGCCGCGCCTCGCGCTCGAGCTCCCGGTCCGCCCGCACGGTGCCGGTCGAAATGAGCACGGCGCCGGCGAGCAGACCGATGATCGTGACGACGACGAGCAGCTCGAGCAGCGTGAAACCGCCCGAACGGCGGCCTTCCGCCGCTGCTCTTCCGGGCCTCGCGTCAGTTGAGGTCCCAGATGCCGATGTCCGCATCGGGACCTTCGCCGCCGGGCTGTCCGTCTCGGCCCAGCGAGTAGAGGTCGTATTCGCCGCGCTGCCCGGGATACCTGTACTGATAAGGGTTGCCCCACGGATCGCGGGGGAGCTGGCAACGCTCGAGGTAACAGCGGGGATTCCAGTTCGGCGCCGCGGCTTCGCCCGGATTCTGCACCAGCGCCGTCAGCCCGTGCTCGTTGCTCGGGAAGCGGCCGTTGTCGAGGTAGTACAGATGCAGCGCGGACTCGATGCCGCGCAGATCGCTCTTCACGCGCGTGAGGTTCCCCCTGTCGACCTGACCGAGAAGCTGCGGGCCGATGATGGCCGCGAGCAGCCCGATGATGACGACCACGACCATGATCTCGACCAGCGTGAAGCCGCGCTCGGCTCGTCGCGATCGCCGCGTTGCTGCGTTTGCGCTCATACTCGTATTTTGCTCCTTCCGGTTCGGCGCTCCGGAGCCCGTGAGCGCTGGGCGCCCGCGGGACGGGGGTGGACGCCAGCCCGGAAGATAACACAACACTTGGAGGTGTTCGTGGACGAAACACCGGCCCGGGCTGCGTTTTCTGTCGCTGTTCGACAACGGTTCGGCCCGTGGGTGCCCGTGCTGGCGCTCGCCTTGGTTGCGACGCTCGCTGCGCTCGGCGGCGATCTCGTGCGCGACGCGCTCCGTTACGAGCGCGGCGCGCTCGAGGCCGGCGAGGGATGGCGGCTCCTGACCGCGCACATCGTGCATCTCGGCTGGGGGCACCTCGCGATGAATCTCGCCGCGCTCGGCCTGATCCGGCTGATCGTCGCCGACGCCTTCTCGACGGCCGATTGGATCGCCGCGGCCGTCGTCTCGGCCGTCGGCATCGATCTCGGCCTGTACGTGCTCTCGCCGGGCGTCGACTGGTACGTCGGGCTCTCCGGCGTGCTGCATGGGCTGATCGCGGCGGCCGCGCTGACGCTGCTTCGGGTGCAGCCCGCGGTCGGTGCGCTGCTCGGCGGCGGCGTGCTGCTCAAGCTTCTCGTCGAGCAGGGTGTGGGGCCGCTGCCGTTGTCCGAGTCCGCGGCGGGCGGCCCCGTGATCGCCGAGGCGCATCTCTACGGCGCCGCGGCGGGCGCCGTATACGGGGCGCTGCGGGCGGCGTCGCGACGCAACGCGCCGGCGCCGCTATAATCGCCGCGCCTGCCACAGCATGGTCAGACTCCAAATGGATTTATCGGCTTTACAACCATGGCCCGGCATCGCCGGGCGGGTCGCGCTCGTGACGGGCGCAACACGCGGCATTGGCCAGGCGATCGCGGAGGCGCTCGGCCGACAGGGCGCGACGGTCGTCGGCACCGCGACCACCGAGGAAGGGGCCGCGGCGATCACGAGCCGCTTCGCGGAGCTCGGCCTCGCGGGACGAGGTATCGTGATGCGGGTCGATGACGCGGCGTCCGTCGATGCGGCGCTTCAGGAGATCGAAGCCCGTGAGGGCGCACCGACGATCCTCGTGAACAACGCCGGCGTGACCCGCGACAATCTGCTGATGCGCATGAAGCCCGAGGAGTGGGACGAGGTCATCTCCACGAACCTCTCGTCCGTGTATCGGGTCTGCAAGGCGTGCGTCCGCGGCATGATGAAGGCGAGGCAGGGCGCGATCGTGAACATCGCGTCGGTCGTCGGCCTTTCCGGCAATCCCGGCCAGACGAATTACGCGGCTGCGAAGGCCGGCATGATCGGCTTCACGAAATCGCTTGCACGGGAGCTCGCGTCGCGCAACATCACCGTCAACGTCGTCGCTCCCGGCTTCATCGACACGGACATGACCCGCGCGCTCGACGACCGCCAGGTGGAGCAGCTGCGGGCGCAGATTCCTTCCGGACGCCTCGGTACTCCCGCGGACGTCGCCGCCGCGGTGGTGTTTCTCGTCTCCGAAGCGGGCAATTACATCACGGGCGAAACGCTGAACGTCAACGGCGGTCTTTACATGGGCTAGGCATCCGAGTAAAGGACCGAAATTCTTGAATTTGCTTGCATAAATCGGGCCCTAGAGACCGCCGAAACGCGGTCACGCCGGTCGCAACCGTTGTAGAATGGCCCGCATGATTTCAATACAATACGCGCCACGCCGGCCGGACCAATTGGTCCGGCCTGTCAATTAATGAGGGGTTTCAGAGACATGAGCAGCGTCGAAGACCAGGTTCGGGGAATCATTGCCGAGCAGTTGGGAGTCAAGGCCGACGAGATCAGAAACGATGCGTCGTTCGTCGACGACCTGGGCGCCGATTCCTTGGATACGGTGGAGCTCGTGATGGCTTTGGAGGAGGAGTTCGAAACCGAAATTCCGGACGAGGACGCTGAAAAGATCACGACTGTTCAGCAAGCCATCGACTACATCCTGGCCAAGAAGAACGAATCCTAAGCCCGCCTGGTACGTTGATCTCATCTCTCTCCTGAACAGAGGGCCAAGCGCGTGGCGAAGCGACGAGTCGTAATCACAGGACTCGGGCTGATCTCTCCCGTCGGTAACACCGTAAGCGAAGGCTGGCGAAACGTTCGCGACGGCAAGAGCGGCATTCGGCCGATCGAGTCTTTCGACGTCTCGGCGTTCTCCACGCGTTTCGCGGGCACGATCGTCGATTTCGACGTGACCCAGTACATGGAGCCGAAGGAAGCACGCAAGTGCGATCCGTTCATTCACTTCGGCATCGCTGCGACGAAGCAGGCCATCGAGGACTCGGGAATCACGGTCACCGAGGCCAACGCGCATCGCATCGGCGTGATCATGGGGTCCGGAATCGGCGGCGTCGAGACGATCGAGGTCAACCACGAGAAGTGGTTGAACAGCGGTCCGCGCAGAATCTCTCCTTTCTTCGTGCCGAGCAGCATCATCAACATGATCTCCGGTCATGTGTCGATCATGTACGGCATGAAGGGGCCGAATCTCGCGGTCGTCACGGCCTGCACGACGTCTACGCACTGCATCGGGCTCGCGGCCCGTCTGATTCAGTACGGCGAGGCGGACGTGATCTATGCCGGCGGCGCCGAGCATGCGATCACGCCGCTCGGGCTCGGCGGGTTCTGCGCGGCACGCGCACTTTCGCAGCGTAACGACGATCCGGCGCGTGCGAGCCGTCCTTGGGACAGGGACCGCGACGGCTTCGTGCTGTCCGACGGCGCGGGCTGCCTCGCGCTCGAGGAATACGAGCACGCGCGGGCACGCGGCGCGCAGATCTACGCGGAGCTCATCGGCTTCGGCATGAGCGGCGATGCGTTCCACATCACGGCGCCGTCCGAGCAAGGCGAGGGCGCACGCCTCTGCATGCAGAACGCGCTCGCCGATGCGCAGATCTCGCCTGACCAGGTCGGCTACATCAACGCTCACGGCACGTCGACGCCGCTCGGCGACGTCGCGGAGACTCTCGCGATCAAGTCGACGTTCGGTGAGCACGCGAAGAAGCTCGCGGTCAGCTCGACGAAGTCGACGACGGGCCACATGATCGGCGCGGCGGGCGCGGCGGAAGCGATCTTCACGATTCTCGCGTTGCGCGACCAGGTCATTCCGCCGACGATCAACCTCGAGAACCAGGATCCCGAATGTGATCTCGACTACACGCCGAACGAGGCGCGCGAGGCGAGGATCGAGATCGCGATTTCGAATTCCTTCGGCTTCGGCGGCACGAACGGAACGCTCGCGTTCAAGCGGTTCGCTTGACCCGCGTGAACGCTCCGGACGCGGAGCGGGCGCCGCGTGCTTCGGGGTTCGACGTGCAGCAGATCTCGCTCGTCAACGGTAAGCCGGGCGCCGTCGATCCGCGCGACCGGGGTCTCGCGTACGGCGATGGCCTGTTCGAGACCATGGCCTGCCGCGACGGGCGGATACGGTGGCTCGATCACCATCTCGACCGGCTCCTGCTCGGATGCGGCCGCCTCGCGATCCCGGCGCCCGACAGGGCGTTGCTGCGTGCCGAGGTCGAGGCGCATTGCCCGCGCGACGCGCCCGCCGTCGTCAAGCTGATCGTCACGCGCGGCGTCGGCGCCCGCGGCTATCGGATCCCGGAACCGGCCCAACCGACGCGAATTCTGACGATTTCGCCCTGGCCCGCGTTGCCTGCTGCCGACTACACTCGCGGCATCGTTTTGCGGACCTGCGCGCTGCGGCTCGGGGAGAATCCGCAGCTTGCGGGTCTCAAGCATCTGTGCCGATTGGAGCAGGTGCTCGCGCAGATGGAGATCGACGGCACGACGGCGCAGGAAGGTCTTGTGCGGAGCTCGAGCGGTTATGTCATCGGCGGCATCTCGAGCAACGTGTTCGGCGTACGCGGCGACACGTTGGTGACGCCGCGCGTCACACGCTGCGGCGTCCGCGGCGTGATGCGGCGCGTCGTGCTCGAGCATGCGGAGCGGGTAGGGCTCGCGGCCCACGAGGCCGACCTCACGCCGGCCGAGCTCGCGGCATGCGACGAGCTCTTCGTGACGAACGCGGTGTTCGGCATCAAGCCGGTCCGCGAGCTCGACGGGCGTGCGTTTCCCGTGGGTCCGAAGACTCGGGAGCTGATCGGGCTCCTCGAGGTCGCCTCCGATGCGTAAGTGGGTGATCGGAACGGCTGCGGTTTTCGTTGTGGTCCTGCTCGCCGCGGGGCTCACGCTCTCGTTCGCGTGGCGCGTGCTGAACTCGCCGCTCGAGATCGAGCGGTCGGAATGGCTCGATGTGCCGAGCGGAACGCCGCTCTGGCGCGTGAGCGAGAACCTGGCCGAGCGCGGTCTGATGCGGCACCCCTACGTGCTGACGTGGTACGCAAGGTTCACCGGCGATGCGACGCGTATCCGCGCGGGCGAATACACGCTCGCGCCCGGCATCACGCCGCTCGGTGTGCTCGAGAAGCTCGTGCGCGGTCAGGTGCACCTGCATCAGCTCACGATCGTCGAGGGCTGGCGTTTCGCGGACATGCTGCGAGTCGTGCGCGGGCACCCGGCGATCGTCGCGACGGACCTCGACGGCCCGGCGCTGATGGCCGAGCTCGGCAAGCCGGGCGTGCATCCGGAGGGGCAGTTCCTTCCGGATACGTACACGTTCCCTCGGGGCACGACGGACGTCGAGCTTCTCGGCTGGGCTCATCGCGCGCTCGAGCGCAAGCTCGAGGATGCGTGGTCGCGCAGGTCCGACGGGGTCGTGCTTACTGCGCCGTACGAGGCGTTGATTCTCGCGTCCATCATCGAGAAGGAGACCGCGCTCGAATCGGAGCGGCGCACGATCGCCGGAGTGTTCATGCGGCGCCTCGCGCGCGGCATGCGGCTGCAGACGGATCCGACCGTGATCTACGGTTTGGGCGATGCGTACGACGGGAACCTGCGCCGCGTCGATCTCGAACGCGACACGCCGTACAACACGTACACGCGATTCGGTTTGCCGCCGACGCCGATCGCGCTGCCGGGCGCCGCATCGATCGAAGCCGCCGTGGATCCCGAGGACGGCGACGCGCTCTACTTCGTCGCGACCGGGCTGCCGGACGGCAGTCACTACTTTTCCGCGACGCTCGAGGAGCACAACCGCGCGGTCAGCCGTTACCTGCAACGGCTGAACGAGGCGCGAAACTGAGGCGGCCGTGCGCGGCGCGTTCATCACGATCGAGGGCATCGAAGGGGTCGGCAAGACGTCGAGCCTCGCGGCGATCGAGCGCCACCTGGGCGCGAGGGGGCTCGGCACGGTCGTGACGCGCGAGCCCGGCGGTACGCCGTTCGGCGAAAGGCTTCGCGAGCAGCTGCTGCATGGTCAGCACGCCGAGCCGATCGCGCCCGAGGCCGAGGCGCTCCTGATGTTCGCGGCGCGTGCGCAGCATCTCGCGCAGGTGATCGTGCCGGCGCTCGAGCGCGGCGACTGGGTCGTCTGCGATCGCTTCACCGATGCGACGTTCGCCTACCAGGGCGGCGGTCGCGGCGTCGATCGCGAGCTGCTCGAATGTCTGCGCACGGGCGTGCAGAAGGGGCTCGAGCCCGACCTGACGTTGCTGCTCGACGCGCCGGTCGACGTGGGCCGCGCGCGCATCGCGGGGCGCGAGCACGATCGTTTCGAGCGCGAGCAGGAGGAATTCTTCGAGCGGGTTCGGGCCGCGTACCTCGAGCTCGCGGAGCGAAACCCCAGGCGCATCCGGCGAATCGACGCGGCGCAGCCGAAAGAGCACGTCGAGCGGCAGATCGAGGAGGCGCTCGGCCGGTTCATCGAGGAGTGGATGGCGCGATGAGCGAGGCCGCCGAACGCTCGATCGTCGTCCTGACGGAGCGGCTGTGCCCGTGGCTCCGCGACCCGCTCGCGCGGCTCGACGCGGCTCGGCGGAGCGGCCGGCTCGGTCATGCGTGGCTGATCAAGGGGCCGCCGGGCGTCGGTAAGCGGAACCTCGCTTACGTGTTCGCGCAGCGCTTGCTCGAGGGCAAAACCGAGGCCGGCGAGCCGCCCGCGCTCGGTCCCGCCGAAGCGGTCGACGCGATGCGGGCGGCGAGGGCGGCGGCGGACCACCATCCGGACCTGCATCGCGTGTTTCCGGAGCCCGACAAGCGGACGATCGGCATCGAGCAGGTCCGGGCGCTGTCCGAGGCGCTCGCGATGAGGGCCTATCGCGGTGCGTCGAAGGTCGCCGTCATCGAGCCGGCCGAGGCGATGACGCCCGCCGCCGCCAACGCGCTTTTGAAGACGCTCGAGGAGCCGGCGGAGGGGACGTACCTGTTCCTGATCTCGCACCAGCCGGACCGCCTGCTGCCGACGATCCGCAGCCGGTGCCAGAGCCTCGCCGTCACGGCGCCGGCCGAGCAGGAGGTCATGCGATGGCTCGGCATCGATCGTGCGGACCATCCGGCGTTGACGATCGCAGCGGGCGCACCGCTTCGTGCGGCGGAGTTGATACGCGATCATAAATCCAAGCTCCTCAGTAAGCTAGAGGAGCAACTTCATAACATTTCGAGGTCGAGGGTCGATCCGCGCGACGTCGCCGAGCAGTGGGCGAAGCAGGATACCGACCTCGCCCTCGAGTGGCTGATCGCGTCCCTCGAGCGGGCCATCAGGGCGCGTGCGCGGGGCGGGGATACGAAAGCCGTCACACCGGCACGGGCGGAGTCGCTCCATAATGGGTGGCTCGCCCTGCCGATGCGCGCACTGCTCGAACGGCTCGAGGCCGCGCAGAACCTGCTCGATCGGCTCGGCAGCGGCATGAACGTCGAGTTGGCCCTGCATGCGTTGCTGCTGGGCTTCAGAACGCAACGAGGTTGATCGTGACGAAACCGGGGCTGCTGACACTCACCATCAAGGACAAGAGCGCGCTGTACTCCGCGTACATGCCGTTCGTGAAGAACGGCGGGCTCTTCATCCCGACCAACTCGAGCTATAAGCTGGGCGACGAGGTCTTCATGCTGCTCAGCCTGATGGGGGAGGAGGAGAAGATTCCTGTCGCGGGCCGCGTGATCTGGATCACGCCGAAGGGCGCCCAGGGGAAGCGCACGGCCGGGATCGGTGTGCAGTTCAGCGAGCAGGATCAGGGCAACACGCAGAAGCGCATCGAGACCTATCTCGCCGGCGCGCTCGGCGGCGACAAGCCGACGCACACGCTTTGAGCGCGCGGAGTCGACGCAGCAGCTTTCGCGTATCGCGGCCGCGGTCGAGCGGCCGCGAGCGTCGTGCTCCCGGGGCGGGTTGAACGTCTACTGGTCCCGAAGATCCGCGCGGTTCAGGCCGCCCTTCAATACGTACGTCTCGAAGCCCCGTTCGTTCAGGATGAAGGCCGCCGCGGAGCTCCGCCGCCCGGTATCGCAGCAGACGACGTACTTGATCTTCGGATCGAGGGTCTTCAGCTTCAACCGGATGAAATAGAGCGGCACGTTGATCGCGCCGGGATTGTGGTAGGCCTCGAACTCGCTCGGTAGCCGAACGTCGAGCCACTGACCGCCCGCGCGGATGATCTCTTCGGCTTGCTCCCTGTCCACCCAGTCGAGCATCGGCTCGTTGAGCAGGGTGCGGAAGTCCTCCTTACCGAGGCGCATCAGCGAGCCGTCCGTCTCCATGTAAACGGTCGCGTTGCGCTTTGCCTCGGAGATCAGCGCCTCTTCACCGAAAGTGTCGCCGACGTGGAGCTCGGCGAGCCGGATGCCTTCGCGATTCAGCGGCGTCTCGCGCGTGACGATGCACTTGCCGCGCGTGATGATGTAGAAGTAGTCCCCTTCGTCGCCCTGCTTGATTACGACGTCGCCCGCGCGGTAGTTGACCTGCTGCAGACGCATGAAGATCGCCTGAATGTTAGCCGGCGGAATCTTGTGAAACGCCTTCGTTTGCAGCAGCGTCGTCATCCAGTCGTCGGACGACGTCGCCTCGCCGCGGAGCTCACTGACCTCGTAGGATCCCGTCTGATCCCACGTGAGCATCACGTCGAGGAGGTCGCTGTCGATCGCGATGTACTCGCACGGCGTGACCGCGACCGCGGTGCACCGACGCGGGAGCATCGGAGAGAGCGGATTGGCGGCCTCTTCGCTGCCGCCGACGATTCTCTGGACCGTCCGTCCGGCTTCGCGGAGCTCGACCGTGCCGCTCAACACGTAGACCGTGCGCTTCTCGGAGTCGCCCTCGTTGAACAGCGTCTCGCCGGGCTGCACATTCCGGACCTTCACTTTCTTGCCCAGCGCGTGGAGGTTCTCCTTTTTGAGGCTGGACATCGGCGAAAGCCTGCGCAGCTCCTTGATGTCGATCGGTCTGCTCATCTCGTTGTTTGAAAAGGGCTAGTGGGCGCAAATACCGGCGCCACAGTCTACCATACGGGCTTCGCGGGCCGGTGTTATCGAGGTCACGTCCGGAGCCGCTGCCACCCGGCTCGCGGCGCGAACCGCTCGCCGAAACGCGCGGCGAATGCGTCGAGCCTTGCGACCACCTCGTCGACCCCGCGTTGGCGCGCATAGCGAATCGGGCCGCCGGTGAACGGCGCGAAGCCGGTGCCGAAAACGACTCCGGCATCGAGAAGATCCTCGTCGTCGACGACGCCGTCTTCGAGGCACGCGACCGCCTCGTTGACGAGGGGCAGGATCAGGCGGTCCGTGAGATCGGCGTCCGGGGCCGGGAAATCACGGCGCTTGCGAGGCCGTCCGTCGGCGTAGGCATAGAAGCCGGTCCCCGTTTTCACGCCGAGCTCCTTCGCCTCGACCTTGGCCTCGAGGGCACGCGGCACCTCGCGTCCGAGGGGCTCGCTCAGGATCCGCGCGACGTGTAGCGCGACGTCGAGGCCGACCTTGTCGGCGAGCTCGATCGGGCCCATCGGCATGCCGAAGGCCGTCGCGGCCGCGTCGATCGTTTCGAACGCGTGCCCGTCCTCGTGAGCCTTCAGCGCCTCGAGCATGTATGGCATCAGCACGCGGTTGACGACGAATCCGGGCGCACTGCGGCACGGCAGAGGAACCTTGCCGATCTGCGTGACGAAGGCGAGGGCACGTTGCATGGTCTCGTCGTCGGTGGCCGCTCCGCGTATCACCTCGACGAGCGGGAGGCTCGCGACGGGGTTGAAGAAGTGAAGGCCCACGAAGCGCCCGGGTCGGGCAAGGACGTCGGCCATATCCTCGAGCCTGATGCTCGACGTGTTCGTTGCGACGATCGCGTCCGCCTTGAGCCGCGGCTCGAGATCGCGGTAGAGCGCACGCTTCGCGTCGACGTTCTCGACGATGGCCTCGATCACGACGTCGGCGTCGCCGACGCGTGCGGCCTCGAGGTCCGGCACGAGGCGGCGGGCGGCCTCGTCCGCGGCGCCGGGCGCCTTGAGCCGCTTCGCGAACAGCTCGCGGGCACGCCGGAGCGCAGGCTCCACGTACTCCATCGCGCGGTCCTGCACCGTAACCGAGAGCCCGCGCAACGCGCACCACGCGGCGATGTCGCCACCCATCACTCCCGCGCCGACGACGTGAACGCGCTCGACCGCGGACTGCTTCGGCGCGAGGTTCCGCATGCGTTCGCGCAGCAGGAACATGCGCACGAGGTTCTTCGACGTCTGCCCGACGAGGAGCTTGCCGAGGGACTCGGCCTCGGCGACGTACGCGGCCTCGCCGCGGCCTCCGTGCCGCACCCAGAGGTCAAGCAGCGCGTGCGGCGCGGGGTAATGCTTCGGGTCCGCGCGCTTCGCGATCTGCGGACGAATGCGGTTCGCGAGCAGTCGCCGCACGGGCTCGAGCTCGAACGCCGCGTGCCACCATGGCCGCCGCCGAGGCGGCGGCGCCCGGTCGATCAGCTCGATCGCGACCCGCTCGAGGTCGTCACGCGGCGCGACTCGATCTACGAGCCCGGCCTCGTGCGCCTCGACCGGCGACAGTGACCGGCCGGTCAGCATCAGATCGAGCGCCCGCGGCGCGCCGAGCAGGTGCACGAGCCTCACGGTTCCGCCGAAGCCGGGATGAATGCCGAGCTGCACCTCGGGCAGACCGATGTTGCGCTCGTAGCCGAGGGCGGCCACGCGGTAGCGGCAGGCGAGCGCGAGCTCGAGCCCGCCGCCGAGGGCGAAGCCGTCGATGACCGCGACCGTCGGCATCGGCAGGGCCTCGATCCGCGACAGCACGATCTGGCCCTCCATCGCGAGCCGTGCAGCCTCGGCGGCCTCTGTGATGTGCTCGAACTCCTTGACGTCGGCGCCGAGGATGAAGCCTGTCGGCTTTGCGGAACGGATCAGGAGCCCCCGCGGCCGCTCGTGCGCGATCACGCGCAGGTGCTCGTCGAGCTCGAAGAGCACGTCCTTCGACAGCGTGTTCGCGCTCGAGCCCTCCTTGTCGATCGTCAGCCGGCAGATCCCGTCGTCGCCGGTCGTGCGGCGCCAGTGTCGTGACGTCGTGCTGTCCACGAAAAAACCCTTACGCCGCTGCCCGCGACTTGCCCGTGACCTCGAAGTCGCAGACCAGCGGCAAGTGGTCCGAATAGCTCACGTTGGGAATCGAGAAGTTCGTCACCTCGATACCCGCGCCGTACAGGACGAAGTCGAGCTCCTTGCGCGGCGAGCGGCTCGGATACGAGGGGAGGCCGCGCGAGTTCGCGCTGCGCAGGCCCGTCGCCTTCATGAACAGGTAGATCTCGTGCTCCCCCCAGAACGTGTTGAAGTCCCCGGCCACGATGACCGGCT
>CAZKNH010000115.1:0-12952 GCA_964553875.1 uncultured Gammaproteobacteria bacterium
TTGATCTCGTCGACGAGCACGACGTCGGCGAAGAGCGGCCCCTCGCGGAACTCGAAGCGCCGTGTGTCGGCATTGAAAACGTGCACGCCAGTCAGGTCCGTCGGCATCAGGTCCGCCGTGCCCTGCACGCGCTTGAAGACGCCGCCGAGCGCGCGGGCGAACGTGTTGCTGAGCAGTGTCTTGCCGAGCCCCGGCGGCCCTTCGAGGAGCACGTGGCCGCGCCCGATCAACGCGATCGTCATCGCATGGATCACGTCCTCCACGCCGTACACGACCTTTCCGAGCTCGCGCTGCAGGAAACCTTCGAGCGCCCTCGCCTGCTCCGTCATCCGATCGCCTCTCTCGCCTTCCTCAACGTGTTGTGCAGCCGTACGAGGTCCACGGCCTTCCCGGCCGAAAGCGCGTCATGATAGCGGCGCAGCCGCTCGTACGTTGCCAGGTCGAGCGTCGGGGTCGCACGCAGCTCATCCCAAGGAGGCGCGTCTCCGCGCAGCCCGCGTGCGCGCCTCACGTCCTCGAACCATGCCTCGAGCAGCATTCTGCCGGCGTCGCGCGCATCGAGCCGGCGCGCCATGAAGCCGCCGACGGCCTCGAGGAAGTCGCGCTGCCGCGGCCCGCTCGCTCGCGCGGCCGGCGGTGCGAATCGGTTGCTCGACCCGATCACGTACACGAACCAGGCGGCAACCAGAAACCAGAGCGTCCGATGCAGGCGCGGGTCCCCGAAGAACGCCGCGGCATCGTAGATCACGGAAAGGCCCTGATGCATGTCGTCGAAGATCACGGCGCCGTTGCCGCGGACGTGATGACGGACGACGTTCGCGAGGAAGCGCCCCGCGTCGGACTCGGCAACGATGTGGTTCGTCAGCATCGCTCCGCTCGCGACGAGGATGATGTGTCCGTTGCCGAGCCGCCGTTCCCACGCGGCGTCGATCCCCGACGAGCGCTCGCTCGCGAGCGTCAAGAGCAAGAGAGGCTGCGATTCCGGCATCACCAGATCCCACAGCGCGCTCTCCGCATCCGAATGACCGAGCAGCCGCTCGACGCCATCCATCAGCGGATGACCGGCGACCGGATCGAGCTCGACGGCGCTGTCGGGCCCGATCGGCCCCCGCTGCAGCGTGAGCGCACGCGGTCGCTCCCCTCTGTGCGGAGTGAACGTGACGCCGGTCATGATCTGCAGGTCCTCGATGAACTCCCGCGACGCGGTCGACGGCGCCCACTCGGGCGTGTCGTCGAGGGCCGCGAGAATCAAGAGCGTGTTGCCGCTTCGGATCCACGCCTTCAGGCTGTCATGCTCGTGCGAGCGAACGGGCAAGAGATGCGGCATCGTCGTGATCAGCAGATTGCCGCGCATCGGCACATCGAGGGACGTGTCGCGATCGAGCGGGATCAGCGTGTCGTACCGGTCGCGCAGGCTCACGACCCGGAAGCCTGAAGACTCGAGCCAGCGGCTGATCGCGGCGTAGCCGTTGCGCCCGGTCTCCGTGCTGATCGGCCGAGTCACCGGAATTTCGTCCCGCTGGACGAACATCGTGTAGACGATCAGCAGCGCCGCGAGCGCGCCGGCAGCGGTGATCAGGCGTTCCTTCATCGCGGACTCGCCGTCTCCGATGGCACGTTCGCGTCGAGCTCCTCGAGCACGGCCTTACCGTGCGCGATCACGGGCTCGACGTCGGTCGGCTCGGGGTGCCAGCCCGCAAACGTGATCCGCTCCGCGGCGGCGACGACGGATTCGAGCTCGCCGCGGCGACGGACGCCGAGCGCTGCCGCGGCGGCCGCGAGCTCGCGATGCGTGAGGCTGTCGCGGACGACGTCGCCGAAGCGCTCCTTGAGCCGCTCGACGAGCAGCGCGAGCAGCAGCGCGGGCTGGCGCACCGGCGGCGCGCGAGTCACGGCGTCGAGAGAGAGCGGCCCGCGCTTCGCCCAGGGCGGCACGTCTTCGGTGGTCCAACCGCGTCTGCGGCCGCGCGAGCCGCCGAATGCCCCGCTGACCCTGAGCTCGTTCACGGCGATGAGGAGCACGGCGATCACGACCGTCAAGCCGAGCACGTACGCGAGCGTACGGACCCACGCCTCCGGAATCGACAGGTTACGTAACCACTCGAGCACGCCGCCGTCGCCGCTCGTGTCGCCGAGGCCGAGCCGCTCGCGGAACCACTCGACGATCCGATCCCAAAGCGACAACCTCGCTACGGGCTCGAACGGCCGCAGCGACTCGACGATCATGTCGAGCTCGTCGATTGCGAGGACGGCCGCATCGGACGCGCGCTCGTAATGCGCGATCACGTCGACGAGGTCTTCGAACGGCCGCGCGGTCAACGTGCCGGCGGGGGTCCGGCCGAGCACCGGCGCCCATGGTCCGGCCTCGATCTCGCGGGCGAGATCCGGACAGACGTCGCCGAGCCGGGGCGCGCCGCCCTCGCCGCCGGTCCCGTCCCGGGCCCGGAGCCGCGCAAGGCAGTCGGCGACGGCGGCGCCGCCGAAAACGCTCTGCGCCGACGCAGCCGCGACGAACGCGGATAGATGCGCAGCGGCAACGAGAACGAGGACGGCTCGGGCGCGGCTCACGCTTCGGCTGCGGCAATCCGCTCCGCGATGTCCGCGCCCTCGCTGCGCAGCTTGTAATCGGCGTAGATGGCCATTATGAGCGCGTACGACAGCGGCGCAAGCAAGCCGCCGAGCAGCGGCATTACGACGAAGTCGAACTGCCACGGCAATCGCTCCAGCTCGTCGAGCTCGGCACCGCCGAACGCGCCGACGACGACGATGACGATCGCATAAAGCACGCTCACGACGATGCTGACGATCGTCACCAGCAGAAACGTGCGCCACCACCGGCCGCGCGTGAGCTCGAAGCTGTAGCGGATGCTTTCGGTCACGCCCTTCGACTCGGTGATCGCGGCGAACGGCGCGAACAGGATCCTCACGAGCAGATAGATCCCCGGGATCACCAGCAGCAGGAAGCCGACACCCAGCATGAGCATGGCGAGCAGGACGACGCCGAGCATGACCGGGAACCGCCGGAGCCCGACTGCCACGGCTTCACGCGCCGTCAGCGACTCGCCGTGCTGGACCGCATGGATCCTCGCGATGATCGCCCCCCAGATCACCAGCGACAGAACGAAGGTGACGAGCGACAGGGTCAACAGGGTCGCGATCAGACCGAAATCCGCCGGGGCACCTGGGGTCGGCGCCACGCGCCCGACCGGCGCCGACAAGAGGCTCCCGACGAATGCGAACAGGAACGTGCCCTTCAGCGAATGGCGATAGAGCGAGAACCCGTTATCGAGCACGCCGCCGATCGGCTGCGGCGAGTCCGGCTGCTTGTACATGATCCCCCTTACCTCTCGATTCCGCGGCTGATCGCGCAGCGGCAATATTTCATCCCGGCCGCGCGAACACAAGCGACTCGCAGGCGTTCCGGTGCAAGTTTCCGGCCGGTTCAGCCGGCGCGGCGAAGCGGAGGCGCGGCCGGCCGGTCCGGGGCGCCGGGCTCGTCCTGCGCGAGGGCGAGCCGCAAGGCCTTGAATCTACGGCGATACTGGGCCGGCGTCAGACCCACCTTCCGCCGAAACAGCCGCGAGAAGAAGCTCGCGTCGCCGTAGCCGACCTCTGCCGCGATGGACTCCACCGGACGAGCCGTCGTCTCGAGAAGCTGCTTCGCCTCCTCGAGCCTGAGCGCGTGCACGTACTCGAGCGGGGACATTCCGGTCGCCCGCGTGAAGCGGCGCTTGAACGACCGCTCGGCGAGCCCGCTGAGCCGTGCCATCGCCGCAACCGGCGACTCCTGGTCGTAATGCTTCGCGACCCATTCCTGGCATCGCGCGATCACCGCGTCCTCCGTCTGCCGCCGGCGTGCGAGCATCGCGAACGGCTGCTGGCCGACGTGGTGCCAGTCGAGCAGATGGAGGCGCGCGACCCGCATCGCCTCCTCTGCGCCGACGAAGCGCGCGATCAAAAAGAGCGCGAGGTCGTGCCACGACGTGCCGCCGCCGGCCATCACGAACCGTCCGCCGCCGGAGATCACGAGCGCGCGGTTCGGGTGCACGCGCAAGCGCGGGTACCGCGCCGCGAGGGCGTCGCAGTACGCCCAGTGCGTCGTCACGTCGAGCCCGTCGAGGAGGCCTGCCTCGGCAAGCAGCAGCGCCCCCGTGCACGCGGTCGCGAACGTGACGCCGGTCCGATCGAGCTCGACGAGCCAGTCGATCTCGCGGACGTAACGTCCCGTCACGTCTTCGCTCGGCAGCACCGAGAGATCGGGGATCGCAACTACGTCAGGCTTGGGGCAGCGCTCGAGGGCGCACGTCGGCGTGATCCGGAGCCCGTTGCCGGTCGCAAGCTCGCGGCCGTCGGCGGACACGATCAGCGGGCGAATCCTCGACTCGCCGGGCTTGCCCTCGGTGACCAGGCTCCAGTCCCGGCCGGCCGACTCGAGCACCTCGAACATCCCGTACAGGGTCGACGCTGTCGATTCGGGCACGGCGAGCAGCGCTACGACGAGCTTTCCGGACTCGGGCATGGCACGAATGACGGGTAATTGCCACGAATGACTCTAACGCAGCGATCCGGCTCCGACTAGGCTGCCGGTCCTCGAACCATCTCACGAGGAGGACCACGTCATGAACGAAGCGGCAATCAATCTCGAGCCCGACGCGGCCGCGGCGGCCCGGTTCGCGGAGCGGCTGGTCAAGACGCTGAACGACGGCGCGCTGTGCCTGATGATCTCGATCGGCCACCGAACCGGCCTCTTCGACACGATGGCGGAAGTGCCGCCGTCGACATCCGCCGAGATCGCCGAGCGTGCCGGCCTCGACGAGCGCTACGTGCGCGAGTGGCTCGGCGCGATGGTCACGTCCGGGTTCGTCCGGTACGAGCCCCAAGGCGGCCGCTACGTGCTCCCGCCCGAGCACGCGGCGTCGCTCACGCGCGCCGCGGGCGCCGACAACATCGCCGTGTTCGCGCAATACATCGGAACGCTCGCGATGGTCGAGACGGAGATCGTCGCGTGCTTCCGCAACGGCGGCGGCGTTCCCTACGAGAAGTATCCGCGCTTCCACGAGGTCATGGCCGAGGACAGCGGCCAGAGCGTGCTCTCGTCTCTCGAGACGCATATCCTGCCGCTCGTGCCGGGGCTCGCCGCCCGTCTCGAGCAGGGCATCGACGTGCTCGACCTCGGCTGCGGGCGCGGCCTCGTGCTGAAGCGCCTTGCAGAGCTTTTCCCGCGGAGCCGCTTCAAGGGCATCGACCTGTCGAGCGAAGCCATCGCGTTCGCGAACGCGCAGAAAGCGGGGCTCGGCAACCTCGAATACGTCGTCAGCGATCTCAGCGATTTCGACCGCTGGGCGGAGCCCGCGGCCTACGACCTCGTCACGACGTTCGATGCGATCCACGACCAGGCGCGGCCGCTGAACGTGCTGAAGGGGATTTACAAGACGCTCAAGGACGACGGCGTCTACCTGATGCAGGACATTCGCGGCTCGGGCCACCCGCATACCGACGTCGATCATCCGCTCGGCACGCTGCTCTACACGGTCTCGTGCATGCACTGCATGACCGTGTCGCTCGCGCAGGGCGGCGAGGGTCTCGGGGCGATGTGGGGCGAGCCCAAGGCTCGGGAGTATCTCGGCCGCGCGGGCTTCCGCAGCATCGAAACGCATCGGCTCGCGCACGACATCCAGAACAACTGGTATGTCGTGAGGAAGTGACGCGAGGTCAGGACGGGCGCCGGTCCGCGAGCGGCACGTACGCGCGCGGTCCGGGCCCGACGTACTCGGCGCTCGGCCTGATCAGCCTGTTGTCGGCGCGCTGCTCGAAGACGTGCGCACACCAGCCGCTGACGCGTGCACAGACGAAGATCGGCGTGAACAGCCTCGTCGGGATGCCGAGGTAGTGATACGTCAACGCGGAGTAGAAGTCCGCGTTCGCGAAGAGCTTCTTCTCCTCCCACATCACGCGCTCGATCGCCTCCGCGATCCGAAAGAGCTCGGGCCGCGACGCGTTCTCGGCGAGGCGCCGCGCCATCGCCTTGTTGAACGCGTTGCGCGGGTCCGCCTTCCGATAGACCCGATGCCCGAAGCCCATGATCCGCTCGCGGCGCGCGAGCATGCGGCGGATCTCGGCTTCCGCCTCTTCGGGCGTCGCGAACCGCTCGATCAGCTCCATCGCCGCCTCGTTCGCACCGCCGTGCAGCGGCCCGCGCAGCGCACCGATCGCCGCGGTCACTGCCGAGTAGAGGTCGGACATCGTCGACGCGACGACCCTCGCGGTGAACGTCGATGCGTTGAACTCGTGCTCCGCGTAGAGCGTGAGCGACGCGTCGAGCATCTTGCGCTCCGTCTCGTCGGGCTTCGTGCCGCGCAGCGCATGCAAGAAGTGGCCGGCGACCGACTCGTCCTCGGTGACCCGATCGATCCGTACGCCTTCGGTGTGGAATCGGTGCCAGTAGAGCAGCATCGACGGCAGCGCGGCGAGGAGCCGCGTCGCGACGTCGAGCGAGCGGCCGAAATCCGTTTCGGGCTCGAGCTGACCGAGCAGCGAGCATCCGCTGCGCAAAACGTCCATCGGATGCGAGCTCGGCGGCATCGCTTCAAGGGCCGCGCGAAGCGGTGCGGGTAATGCCCTGAGCGAAGCGAGCCGTGCGCGGAAGCGTCGGAGGGTCTCGCCGTCCGGCAGCTCGCCGCAGAGGAGAAGCCACGCGACCTCCTCGAAGCTGCCCCGCTCCGCGAGATCGCCTACGTCGTACCCGCGATACTTGAGACTCTCGCCGTCCGCGCCGACCGTGCAGATCGCCGTGCGACCGGCGATCACACCGGCGAGGCCGGAGGTGTTGCCGTTCCCCGTCACCTGGTCCGCTCCTTCGCCACGGGTCACGGATTCGAGTCTAGCGGGCGGCGCGGTGTCCGGTCACGCGGGTGACGCCAAGAGCCAACGCTCGGCCGCCTTCAACGGGAAGATCGAAAACGACGAGTCGACGAGCGAGGCGCGCGGAGGACCGTGGCGACGGAGACCGAATGAGCGGACTCGGGATCCGCCTCGAACGGCGCGAGCGGACGGACGAACGCCGCGCCGTCGACGTCGACAGCGCGGCAGCCCCGGCCTGCCGCTAATTCTGCGGCGGAGGCGTGATCGGCTCTGGCTCCGGCTCGGGTTCCGGCGCGAACGGATCGCTGCTGCCGGTATCCGGATCGTCCTCGTTGATGATCGTCGGCTCGATCTCGCGTTCGATCGACCCGGGCGACGCGGGCTCCGGCTCGTCTATGGGCTCGCCCCGACCGATTTGAACGTCCGGCTCGGTCGCCGGCGGCGAGCCGAGATCGTCCGAAGGCTCCAACCTGTCCTGCTGCTGCTCGCAGCCCGCGAGGATCCACCCGGCCAGGCCGAGGGAAATCAGTGTCAGTGTCTTTCGCATGGCGTCTCCTTCACTCAGTCCTTCGCTGTCGACTCGTTACGGCTCGAGCGTCCCGAGGGTTCGAGCAATATCCATGCCACTGCCGGAAAACGCGTCCTGTGCGAGGACGGACGCCGAACTTGCTACGATTCGACGTACGGGCCGGATGCGCTGAACGGCCGCGCTGAGAAGCAGGAGAACACGAATGAACGGCGTATGCCGCTTCCTCTCGCGAAGGACGGTATTGATCGCGAGCGTCGGCACGGCGTTGGGCGCCGCGGTGAGGCCGGCGTTCGGACAGGCGCCACGCTCGGCCGAAGCGTCTCAATCCGGCAACAGTTCCGCGGAGGTCGACATGAGCGGAAAGATCTGCCTCGTGACCGGATCGACCGACGGCCTCGGACGTGCCGTCGCCCGCAGGCTCGGCGCGCTCGGCGCGACGGTGCTGGTGCACGGCCGCAACGCCGACCGTGGCGCCGAGACCGTGCGCGAAATCGAGGCTGCGGGCGGCAGCGCAACGTTCTATCGCGCGGATTTCGCGTCGCTCGGCGAGGTGCGCGCGCTCGCGGACACGCTGCTCGATCGATACGACCGGCTCGATCTCCTGATCAATAACGCCGGCATCTGGACCGACGGCAACGACGAGCGGCGCACGAGCGCAGACGGCCACGAGCTCGTGTTCGCGGTGAATTACCTCGCGGGCTTCCTGCTGACGCACCGTTTGCTGCCGCTGCTCGTGCGGAGCGCGCCGGCCCGGATCGTCAACGTGTCGTCGCTCGCGCAGCAGCCGATCGACTTCGACGACGTGATGCTCGAGCGAGGGTTCTCCGCGCGCCGCGCGTACGCGCAGAGCAAGCTCGCGCAGGTGATGTTCACGATCGATCTCGCGCGCGAGCTCGAAGGCACCGGGGTCACCGCGAACAGCCTCCACCCGGCCACCCTGATGGCGACGACGATGGTCGAGAAGGCCGGCGCGACGCCGCAGAGCACCGTCGACGAAGGCGCGGAAGCCGTGATGCGGCTCGCTACCTCCCCGGAGCTCGAAGGCCGCACCGGGCTCTTCTTCAACGGCCTGCGCGAAGCACGCGCGCATGCCCAGGCCTACGACGAGGAAGCGCGCGCGAAGCTCCGCGCGCTCAGCATCGAGCTCACCGGCATCGGGCGCTCGTGAGCGTTGCCGATAGGCAACGCTCACGCGCGGCTCGCTAGCTAGGCGATTTTGTATTCGGACGCGACCTTGCCGGCCGCCCACGTGACGACGGACTGGATGCGCGGCACGGTCAAAGAGAGCGCCTCGCCGAAATCGACCCACCGGTACTCGTGGTGCTCGGGCCGGCCGAGGTCCGGATCGACGGGCAGCTCGATCTGCTCGCGGCGAGTCCTCGCGACGTAGTACCGCGCGACCTTGTTGCCCGAATACGGCGGCGTCTCGTAGTAGTCGCGCCCCCACGGAAACTCGAGGTCGTCGATGCCGGTCTCCTCGCGGGTTTCGCGTATCGCCGCGTCGAGCGGGTCCTCGCCGGCTTCGACGAGCCCCTTCGGGCAATCCCAGTGGCGGTACGCACGAAGCAGAAGGAATCGTGCACCGTCCGCGGTCTCGCGCACGACGACGACGCCGGCGGAAAGCTTGGGTTGCGTCGGCATCGGTCCAGTATAGACGCTGCGGGAAACCGTGCCCGCCGCCTCGACTCGATCTCGGATACGATACCGCCGTGCGCGGCCGCTATTCGTCGGAGTTGCCGGCCTGCGGCCGCTCCCAGCCGCCGCCGAGCGCCTGATAGAAGCTCAGGATCGCGTTTAGCCGCTGCAGCTTGTTGTCGAGCACGGCGGTGCGCGCCGAGAACAGCGTGTTCTGCGCATTGAGCACCGTCTGGTAATCGGTGACGCCCTCCTCGTAGCGCAGCACCGCGATGCGCTCCGCCTCCTCGGCCGCCTCGAGATTCCGGAGCGCGACGACGCTCTGCCGCTCGAGCAGCGCGATCTGGTTCAGCTGCACTTCGATCTCGTTGAACGCGGCGAGAACCGCGCGCTGATAGCTCGCGAGGCTATTCTCGAGCGTGAGACGGGCCTGCTCGACGTTGCGCCGACGCTGCCCGTTGTCGAGCAGCGTCTGCATGAGGTTCGCGCCCAGATTGAGCGACGTGTTCGACGACGACAGCAAGTTCACGAGCGCGGGGCTCGTCGCCGTCTCGCTCGCCGTCAGCGAGATCTGCGGGAAGAAGTTTCTGCGCACCACCGCGACGTTCGCCGCGGAGCTGCGCAGGTTCGCCTCCGCCTGCACGAGATCCGGACGCCGAACGAGCAGCTCGGACGGCAAACCGGGCTGCACGGTCGGCACGGAGATGTCGCGCAGCGACTGCGCCTCGACGTCGAAGCCGTGGACCGTTCTGCCGACCAGAAGCGCCAGCGACGCGCGGGCCGCGAGCTCGTTCTGGCGCAGGCTCTCGATGTTGGTCCGCTCCCTCTCGACGACGATGCTTTGCTGCAGCTCCTCGATCGGCACGGCTATGCCGCTCGCGACGCGAGCACGCGCGATCGCGTAGATGACCTCGGCGTTCGCGAGGTTCTGCTCCGCCGCTTCGATGCGGTCACGGATCAGCAGAATCTGAAAATAAGTCGACGCTGCCGTCGCGAGCGTGTTCAGCTTGAGCGATGCGATCTGCGCAATGCGCGAGTCGTAATCCGCGACCGCCCTTTGATACGAGGCCGGCCGGCTCAGGATACCGCCGTACGAGATCGACCCCGTGAGCTGGAACGGCCCGCTCGAGTTGCTCGACGTGGTGGTGCCGTTGAAGTCCGTCCGGGAATACGACGTGCCGGTGCCGAGCGAAACCGTCGGCGTCGGCCAGAGGCTGAAGCCCGCCTCCCGCAATGCGATCTGCGCGGCGATCAGGTTGCGTTCGTTGTTCGCGAGATCGAGGTTGTGCTCGAGCACGTCCTCGATCAGCCGGCTGAGCTCCGGGCTATCGAAGCTGTGCCACCAGTCGAGGTCCGGCCAGACGGCCGCATCCTCGTCGATCGGTCCTTGCCACGCGGCAGGGACGACGTCCTTCGGAAGGGGCGGCGGCTCGATCGTCGCGCAACCGCAAGCCAGAACGAGCGGCGCCGCGAGCGCCGCACACCGCGAAATCCGTTTACTCATTGGCCAAAGCCACTACCGGATCGAGACGAGACGCTTTGTGCGCAGGTGCGAAACCGAAAACGAGACCCGTCCCGGCCGCACAGCAGAACGCGACGATCATCGGCCAGCTCTTGAAGACGACATCGATGCCGGCGAAGTCCTCGACGATCAGCGCGGCGCCGATGCCGAGCGCGACGCCGATCAAGCCGCCGACGGCGGACACGACGACGGCCTCGGACAGGAACTGCGCGAGAATGTCCCGCTGCCGGGCGCCGGTCGCCATGCGGACGCCGATCTCGCGCGTGCGCTCCGTGACCGAGACGAGCATGATGTTCATCACCCCGATGCCGCCGACGAGCAGCGAGATCGCCGCGATCGAGCCGAGCAGCATCGTCGTCGTCTGCTGCGCGGCCTCGACGGTCTCGAGCAGCTCCGCGGCGTTGAAGATCCGGAAGTCCTCGACCCCGTGCCGAGCGACCATGAACTCGATCAGGTTTCGCTCGGTCTCCTTGATCTTCGAGATGTCCTCGACGACGACCGAGATTTGCCGGGCGAACTTCTCGCCGAAGAGACGCAGCGCGCCGGTCTTGAGCGGCACGTAGACCGTGTCGTCCTGATCGCCGCCGCCGAAGCCGGTCGAGCCCCCCTTGCGGGTCAGCACGCCGATCACCTGGAACGGCACGTTGCGGATCAGAATGTACTCGCCGAGCGGATCGTCGCCGTCCGGGAAAAGCTCGTCCGCCACCGTCGCGCCGAGCACGGCGACGGCCGTGTAGGTCTCGCTGTCCTCGCGCGTGAAGAACACGCCGCGCGCGAGGGGCCAGTTGCGAGCCTCGGGCAGCGTTTCCGCCGTCGCTATGATGTTCGTGCGGTAGTCCTGCCTTCCCCAGCGCACGGTCTGCTGCCCTTGGAGCTCGGGCAGCGTGTACGCGACGTTCGGCACGCCCTCGAGAATCGCGTCGGCATCCTCGAACGTGAGCGTCGACGGCATGTTGCGCCGCTGCCCCTCCGCACGCGCGGGCTGCAGCTGCAGCACGTCGGTCCCGATCGAGCTGATCCGCTCGACGATGTCCTGCGCGGCGCCCTCGCCGATCGCGAGCATCGTGACGACCGACGCGACGCCGATCACGATGCCGAGCAGCGTCAGGAACGTCCGGAACATGTTCGCGTGCAGCGAGCGCAATGCCATGCGGATCGCCTCGCCCGTGCCGGCCAGCATCGACGACGACTTGCGGCTCATGAAGAGCTCGCGAAGCTTCGCGTTTTGCTTCGGGTCGATCGTCCCTTCCCGATGTCCCGAGTCCCGGATGACCTGTCCGTCGCGGAACTCGATCACGCGATCCGCGTGCGCGGCAATGTTCGGATCGTGCGTGATCAGGATCACGGTATGGCCCTTGCGCGCAAGGTCCTCGAGCAGCGCCATGACCTCGACGCCGCTCTTCGAATCGAGCGCGCCGGTCGGCTCGTCGGCGAGGATCACGCTGCCGCCGTTCATCAGCGCGCGGGCGATCGATACGCGTTGCTGCTGACCGCCGGAGAGCTGGTTCGGCCTGTGGTCCAGGCGATCGCCGAGGCCGAGCGACGACAGCAGCGACTCGGCACGGATCGCGCGCTCGACGGCGGGCATGCCGGCGTAGATACCGGGGACCTCGACGTTCTCCCTCGCCGTTTCCGTCGGCAGCAGGTTGTAGCTCTGGAACACGAAGCCGAACGCCTCGCGCCTGAGCCACGCGAGACCGTCGGCATCGAACGTCTGGATGTCGCGGCCGGCGAACAGATACGTGCCGCTCGTCGGGCGATCGAGGCACCCGAGGATGTTCATCAGCGTCGACTTTCCGGATCCGGATTGCCCGACGATCGCGACGAACTCGCCCGGGTAGATCTTCAGGTTGACGTTACGGAGCGCGCGCACCTCGACGCCGCCGTCCGTGATGAACGTGCGGCAGAGGTTGCGCAATTCCATCAGCGGAATCGCGACTTCCGTGCTCGTGACGCTCGCCTCCTCGCCCGAGCCGGCCTCGGGAAAGGCGGCGCCGCCCGCTTCGAGGGCGTAGCTCTGCATATCAGAAGAACCGCATGCCCGGCGGACCGCCGCGGAATCGGTCGCGGTTGTCGTTGTTGCGCGGCTGCTCCGACTGCTCGGCCTGGATGATGCCCGCGATCACGCGGTCCCCCGGGCTGAGCCCCGAGATGACCTCGGCGGCGACACGGCTCGTGACGCCGACGACGATCTCGCGCTCCTCGATCGAGCCGTCGTCGCGCACGACGCGCACCGTCGCGGTCCGCGGCACACTCTCCGCTTCGCCGGCCGCGAGACGCCCCGCGAAGCCGCCCGCCATCCCGCCGAATCCGCCCCGAGGACCCGCGAATTCACCCGGGGCGCCCTCGCCGCCCGGGCCGCGGAACGCGCCGGCGGGGAAATCCGGCGGCCCCTCGCCGCGCGG